>JAZROF010000056.1:0-25034 GCA_045648565.1 Clostridia bacterium
ATGATGGAAACTGCTCTTATGATGTATTGGGCACCTGAGCTTGTTGGAGACGAAATCGTGCAGGATGAAGAATATTATGCAAGAATGATGAGAACAGACCAGGATTGGTTTGAAAAGAGAACAAAGTCCTTTGACAGCCCGTTCGTCGTTGAACAGGTTGGACAGAGAGACGAGATTGAGGTTGGCGTTATGGGCCTTCCCGAGCAGGCAACCAAGGAATTAGGTAAGAAAATCTGCGATGAAGTCATAGATAATCTTGTAGATTATGTTGATAAACTGGAAGAACACAGAAAGAATAAGTAATTGGAGGAAACATTTATGAAGATTAAATGGGGCGTAATCGGTTGCGGTGGTATTGCCGACAGAAGAACTCTTCCCGGAATGATGCTCGCTGAAAACGCAGAGCTTGTTGCGGTTATGGACGCTAATATGGAAGCGGCTAAAAATTGTAAGGAAAAATATAATGCAAAATATGCTTTTGATAATTATGAAGAATTACTTGCACTTGATGAAATAGAGGCAGTTTATATTGCTTCACCTGTTTTTTGCCATAAAGAACAGGCAATTGCAGCGGCTAAGGCGAAAAAACATATCCTTATTGAAAAGCCTGTTGGTATAAGCGTTAAAGAGGCAGAAAAAATTGCAAAGGTTTGCGATAAAGAGGGTGTTAAGCTTGGCGTTGGCTTTATGATGAGATTCCACGCTTATCATCAGGAAATGAAGAAGATTGTTTCTGAGGGTAAAATCGGTGAAATCGTTTCTGCCCGTGCTCAGCTTACTTGCTGGTATCCTGAAATGGAAAATTGCTGGAGACAAGATATTAAGCTTTCAGGCGGCGGAGCTTTAATGGATATGGGTGTTCACTGCGTTGACCTTATAAGATACATAACAGGCCTTGAAGTTAAGAAAGTTTCAAGCTTTATAGGAAATCAAATCTTTAAATATAGCGTTGAAGATGCAGGCGGAATAATAATGCAGTTGGAAAACGGAGCGATTGCTTATGTTGACGCAAACTTTAATATCCCTGACGCTGCTGCAAAATGTAAGATTGAGTTTTACGGAACAAAAGGCAGCATCTTTGCTCAAGGGACAATTTCTCAAGTAGAAGGCGGAGAAATAGAAGTCCTTTGTGCAGGTGAAACAGGCGGATATGATGCATCTCAGAATCGTGGAGAAATTGAGCCTCTTGCGATTAATGTTGAGTTTGGCAATATGTATACTAAGGAAATAGAGCTTTTTGGCAAGGCGGTTCGCGGAGAAATTGATGTTCCAATTTCAGCACAAGATGCAATTTCTTCTCAGAGAGTTGTTGAAGAAGCCTATAGGAGCAATGTAAATAAAGCACATAAAATAATATAGACTCAAGGAAATAAACATATGAAAACAAGGATTAAACCAATTCTAACAACAATACTTGGAACGATTTTTACAGCTATGGGAATAACTCTTTTCTTATCTCCTAATAAGGTGGTAAGCGGCGGAGCTTCAGGTATATCAATTATCCTTTATAACACACTGAATTTGCCTATTGCTTTTACATATGCAACCATAAATTTGGCGTTGTTGTTATTGGGATTAAAAATCCTCGGCAAAGAGTTCATTCTAAAAACGCTTTTAGGGGCAGGGTCACTATCAATCTTTATTGAAATTTTTTCACTTTTGCCCCCTGCCACTGAAAATGTATTTATAGCCACTATTTTTGGCGGAGTGCTTTATGGCCTCGGAATAGGAATAGCTCTTGCAAGTGGTGCATCCACGGGCGGCGGAGATATAATAGGAAGACTTATTCAATATAAATTTAAATCTCTTCCTATAGGAAAAATATTGATGGTTATTGATATGATAATCATTTTCTCATCAATGTTTTTCTTTGATAGCATTGACTTGGTTTTTTACGGGATAATTTCAATGTATTTGTCCACCTATGTAATTGATAGGGTGATTGGAACACTTAACGTATCGAAAATTGCATTTGTTATAACTGAAAAGGGGGAAGAAATTTCAAATAGAATTATAACCTCTTCTCCAAGAGGCGTAACGCTAATAAATGCAGTTGGCGGATATACAAACAGTAATAAAAAAATACTTTTCTGTGCTATGAAAGATAAGGAGGCTCCGACATTTCAGGAAAGAATAATTGAAATTGACGAAAATGCTTTTGTCGTTTTTGCAGAGTCACAGCAAATTCTGGGAAATGGATTTTATATTTATCACTAAATCAAAAAGGATTTTTAATAATTATTATTGTTGAAATTTTTAAGATGTTGCACCATAATAAAAATACTATAATAAACAAGAGGTGTTTTTAAAGTGAAGGTTGAAAAGGTTTATCTTGAGAAAAATAATGAGGATGTTTATCTTGATTGTTATATCGCAGATAAAATTGGTGATTTTGTCCGGAAAGCTATTTTGATTATCCCGGGCGGGGGGTACATAGGTGTCTGTGCTGACCGTGAGGGAGAGGCAATTGCAATGGCATTTTTAGCTAAAGGCTATAACGCATTTGTTCTTCACTACACAGCTGACAGAAAAAAAACATTCCCCGTTCAGCTTATTGAGGCTTCAATGGCGATGAAGCACATTAAAGACAATGCAGATGGTTATAATATAAATCCTGATGAGGTTTTTGCTGTTGGATTTTCAGCAGGAGGGCATCTTGCCGGAAGCCTTGGAATTATGTGGAACAGAGATGAAATATATGAGGCGATTGATATGCCACGCGGTTATAATAAGCCAAAGGGTATGATGCTTATATATCCTGTTGTTTCCTTTACGCACCATCCGTGGTCGCTTGAAAATCTTTTATGCACAAATGAGCCAACGGAAGAAGAAATGGATATGGTCAGTCTTGAAAAAAATGTAGACGAAAATTCTGCTCCGCTCTTTTTGTTGCATACGTCAAATGATGAAGTCGTTGATGTGAGAAATTCGTTGGTTTTGGCGACGGCTTATAAAGAAATCGGCAAGGTATTTGAGCTTCACGTTTATCCTGATGCACCCCATGGGGTTGCTCTTGGAAATGAGATAACGGAATGTAACAATGAAAAATGGAATAATGTGCAAATAGCAAGATGGGTAGATGATGCTACCGCTTGGGCAAACAGTCTTTAAAATCTTAATTAATAGGAGTAAGCTATGGATACAGACAGACAAGAAGCCAAAAAAAGGGTTAGGGAGTTATCATTTAAAGAAAAGATAAAACACTATTGGGGCTATTATAAGGTGTATTTCTTTGTCCTACTTGCTGTATGCTTGTTAATTGGTTCAACAATATATCAAAAAGCTACTGAGATTAAGCCAAAGCTTAAGGTTATGGTTTTTTCACAAAGCATAATTGATGAAGATGTTGAAAAACAAATTGATGAGCAAATAACAAAATTTGCATTTGAGGAAAACAGTGAAGAATATGTAGCAAAAGCATATATAACACATATTCCGTTTTACGATGAAAAAGATTATGAAGCAATCCATATAGGATGCACAAAGCTTACGGCTGAGTTAATGTTAGATGAGATGAAGTTATTTATTCTTGATAAGGAGGCTTACGAGTATACAATCCAAGGCCAAAATCCAAATGAGGTTTGGGATGAAAAATATTCAGGGCAAATTGGCAAAAACGGTAAGAAAGCCTTAGGTCTGAATGAAGACGAAGAATTCTATTTTTTAACTCAGGTTATGCATAAAAACAAAAAAGGTAATAAAGATAATCAAGAAATAATAGAGCATATTAAAAAGACCTATAAAGAGATAAAAGCTCTTGATTAAAATAAAACCCTTTCGAGAAATCGAAAGGGTTTTATTTTAATGGCTTGAACTTTTGTGCTCAATAATTGGTCTTTCTTTAAAGAAAAAAGAAATAGCCCAAAGTCCTGCGAGTCCCACAATTGTAAAAATTATACGACTGAGGACAGCCATTTGGCCGCCAAATAAAGCTGCAACAATGTCGAATCCGAAAATTCCTATGCTGCCCCAATTTATGGCACCTATAATTACAAGGATAAGTGCAACTGTATTCATAGTGTTTGCTCCTTTTCGAATTTTTGTTCATACTTATTTTGCATTAAATTTAGATAAATATGCAAAAATAAAGCAGAGATAATTTGAAAATAAAGGAGATTTTATGAAAAAAATTATTTTTGCAGTTATATGTTTGTTGTCATTTAGCGTTATGTTGTCCAATATTTCAAGCTCAAATATACCACTTACAAAAAATGAAACCAAGGAATATAGGGAAAGCTTTAACAGTGAGAAAAATGCTGCACTTGCAAGAGAAATAGGGGAGGAAATTAAGGCAAGTGAGGTTGCAGTCCTTGGAGATGAAAATAAAATTTTAGTAGGAATTTCTTTAAATCAAGGAACAAAAAATCGAAGTGCTTTAAGAGAAAAAGCGGAGGAAATGGCTAAGAAAAAGTATCCTAAGACCGATGTTACTGTAGAGGTGGAGTCCCCAAAAACTCAAGAAATCTTAGACCTTGCTCAAGACCTTGGCGAGGGAGCAAATGTGAAGATGTTGCGAAAAAGAATAAAAAAACTTTTCAATTCTTAATTTGTCAGCCCCATTGATTTTTTTGTTTAACTATGGTAGAATACTAAGCAAGGAGTGATTTTGATTGGCTAATATTAAATCGGAAAAAATCGTGGAAGGGGCACATATAAGATTGGTTAGTGCCCGTCAGTTTAAAACAAATAGAATAACAATGTTTTTTCATATCCCGCTGAGTCGGGAAAGCGTTACCAAGGTTTCCCTTTTAAGACAGGTTATGAAACGAGGAACAAAGAATTTTCCAACTCTTACCCATCTTGCATTTGAGCTTGAGGATATGTATGGGGCTTCTTTATCGGGAGGAATTCGCAAAAAGGGTGACGGAGAGCTTCTGTATTTTACAGTTGAGTATATTGCCGACCGATATACAGGGGAAAATATAACGAAACGTGCTATTTCTCTTTTAAATGAGGTTGTTTTTAATCCGCTTATTGAAGATGGCGGGTTTTCTAAGGATTACCTAAATCAGGAAAAGAAAAATCTTAAAAGCTATATTGAGGGGATCATCAACGATAAGCGTGAATATGCCCAGCTTCGCTGCATTGGTGAAATGTTTAAAGATGAGCCATACGGAATTTTTGAGTATGGCTATACCGAGGATTTTGATGATATAACTCCAAAAAGTCTTTATGAATTTTATAAGAAAATTATAAATGAGGCTCAAATTGAAATTTTCGTCAGCGGAACCTTTGATGAGGAGCAAATAACCCAAGAAATCAAGGATAAGTTTACAATTCTGCCAAGAGCGTGTAAAGAAGTTTCAACAGGGATTGCTAAAGAAAGGACTGAAATTAACCATATAACAGAAGAAATGGACGTTACACAAAGTAAGCTTTGTATGGGGCTTACTTGTGACACGAATTATAAAAGAGAGGATTATTATGCCTTGGTGGTTTATAACTGCGTTTTCGGAGGAAGTGCATTTTCTAAGCTTTTTAATAATGTTCGTGAAAAATTGAGCCTTGCATATTTCGTCTCGTCAAGAGTTGATAAAATGAAAGGCTTTATGCTTATAAGCTCAGGAATTGAAACGGAAAATTATGATAAAGCTTACGGCGAAATTATGGTTCAAATGGATAAAATGCTAAGCGGGGAAATAACCAATGAAGAAATTATTGCAGGCAAAAAGGCTCTTTCAAATTCCTTTAATTCAATAAGGGATAGTCTTGCCGCTATGGAAGATTTTTATATGAGTCAGATTATCTGTGGCACTGATGATAATTTAGATGGAATTATTGAAAAAGTAAATGCCGTAACAAAGGAAGAAATTATGGAGGTTGGCAAGAAAATTAAGCTAAACACCATTTATTTCCTGAAAGGAAAGGAGGAGTAATAATATGAACTTTGAAAGAATATACAGCGAAAAAATTGATGAAACTCTCCTTTTAGGAACTCATAAAAGCGGGCTTAAGGTCGCAATTATCCCGAAAAAAGGGTTTAGTAAATATTATGCTATTTACGGAACACAGTACGGCTCAGTTGACAGAGAGTTTATAGCTCTTGGTGAAAATGAAAAAACAATTCTTCCTGATGGCGTGGCTCACTTTTTAGAGCATAAATTATTTGAAATGGCAGATGGGACTAACGCCTTTGACCATTTTTCAGTAGTGGGGGGAAACAGCAACGCCTTTACAAGCTTTAATATAACGGCTTATCTTTTCTCCTGCACCGAGAATTTTTACGAGAACTTGGATATTCTTTTAAATTTTGTAAATACTCCGTATTTTACGGATGAAAATGTGGCGAAAGAGCAGGGAATTATCGGTCAGGAAATCAAAATGTATGACGATGACCCTCAGTGGAGAGTGTTTTTCAATATGCTTTCGGCAATGTATCACAAAAACCCCGTAAAGAGGGATATTGCGGGGACTGTAGAGTCCATAAGCGAGATTACTCCCCAGCTTTTATATAAGTGCACCAACACCTTCTATAACCCATCAAATATGATTTTGGTTTTAGTTGGGGATATTGATGAAAATAAAATTGAGGAGTATATTGATAAAAATATCCCTGAAAATCGTGACAGTGGAGAGGTTAAAAAATTTACAGAGGATGAGCCATCTTCAATTGCTAAAGAATATATCGAGCAAAGATTAAGCGTTTCGACTCCTATATTTGCAATCGGTTTTAAGGAAAAGGAAACGGGAATAGAGGGCTTTGAACTTTTAAAGAAAGAAATTGCAACGGAAATTTTAATTGAGCTTTTATTCGGCAAAAGCAGTGAAAATTATATCAAAATGTATGAAAGCGGAATAATCGACGCAAGTTTTGACGGGGAAACTGAGCTTGAAATGGAATACGGCTTCACCTCCTTTGGCGGCGAGTCAAAAGAGCCAAAAAAGGTTTATGAGGCGGTTAAAGCGGCAGTTAATGAGGCGAAAATAAAAGGCTTTGAAAATGATGAAATAAAGCGTATCAAAAAGGCAATTTTAAGCGATGATATAAGAATGTATAACAATATGGAGAACATAGGAAATACCTATATTAAATCCCTTATGAAAGGAATAAATCCTCTTGATTATACTAAAGCCACAGAGGCAATCGACAAGGAATATTTAATGAGTCGCCTAAGTGAGCATTTTGATACTGATAACTGCGTATTATCAGTTGTTTATCCAATTGAGGAGGGGAAGTAAATGAAAAATCTTATTTCTTTTCCAAGGCTGGGACTCTCCTTTGAAATTGATAGAGTTGCCTTTACTCTTTTTGGAATTGATATAATGTGGTATGGGGTTTTAATCGGAATTGGTATAATCCTCGCCCTCTCTTATGCCTTATATGAAGTTAAGAAAACCGACCTTTCCCAGGATGATTTACTTAATATGGTGCTAATCGCCCTGCCTGTTTCGGTTATCGGGGCAAGAGCTTATTATGTTATTTTTAACTGGGAGCAGTATTCAGGCAACTTAATGGAAATTTTCGCCATAAGAAACGGCGGACTTGCCGTATATGGCGGGATTATTTCAGCGGCGATTGTTGTTATTTTATACTGCAAGATAAAGAAAATAAATATAGGAATTCCCTTTGATATTCTCTCAGTTGGTCTTCCCTTGGCTCAGGCTATTGGAAGATGGGGAAACTTTATAAATTGCGAGGCTTATGGCAGGGAAACCACTCTCCCCTGGGGAATGTCCATTGCCCCATACATAAATATGGTCCACCCAACATTTTTATATGAATCAATCTGGAACATTTTTTCTGTGATTTTTGTCCTAATTGCAAAGAAATACAAAAAGTTTGAGGGAGAACTATTTTGCGTATATTTAATTTGGTACGGCATAGGAAGATTTTGGATAGAGGGACTTCGGACAGATTCCCTTTATCTCGGGGCTTTCAGAGTGTCCCAGTTAGTTGCACTTTTCTCCGTTTTGCTTGGCATTTTAGTAATAATTTATCAAAGAAGAAAAAGGAAAACTGTATAGCTTCGGCTATGCAGTTTTTCTTTATATAAATTTAATAAAAAATATTGAAATCCTGCTTTAAAAAGTGTATAATAAAAGGATAGAATGGAGGGGTATGCTTGGCGGTTATAAGCAAGGAAGAACTAAGTCTTCAAAAGGACTTTATAAATAAAATTTATGACATAAACAGCAGGAAAGACATAAAGCCTTTAGCCTTTGTTGAAACCTATGGCTGTGCCCAGAATTTTAACGACAGCGAGAAAATCTGCGGTATGCTTTCCGATATGGGATATGATTTTACAGAGGATAAAGAAAGTGCGGATATTATAATCTATAACACCTGTGCTGTCCGTGAAAATGCGGAAAAGAGGGTTTATGGAAATATCGGTGCAATCAAGAACATAAAAAGAAAAAAGGAAAATCTTTTGCTTGGTGTTTGCGGATGTATGGTCCAGCAAGAAGCAATTGCCCAAAATGTTAAGAAAAGATACCCTTATGTTGATATGATTTTCGGGACCCACGCCCTTTATCGTTTCCCTGAAATTTTATATAATGCAATGAACGAAAAAAGGGTTTTTGAGGTGGAAAATTCTGACGGGGCAATCTGCGAGGATATTTCCTGTCGCCGTGATAATCCTCCTCTTGCGAAAATCCCCATTATGTATGGGTGCAACAATTTTTGCACATATTGTATCGTTCCCTATGTTCGTGGCAGAGAGCGTAGCCGAAAGATGGAGAACATCCTGGCAGAGATAAGGCAGGTTGCAGACGAAGGTTATAAAGAAGTTATGCTTCTTGGTCAGAATGTAAACTCTTATGGCAACGACTTTGAGGATGGAACAACCTTTGCAGGACTGCTTAAAGAAGTCTGCAAAATAGAGGGAATTGAGAGAGTAAGGTTTATGACCTCTCACCCTAAAGATATTTCTGATGAGCTTATCTCGGTTATGGCAAGCGAGGAGAAAATCTGCAAACAGCTCCACCTTCCAATTCAGTGTGGCTCAAGCCGCATACTAAAGCTTATGAACCGAAAATACACAAAAGAGCAGTATCTTGAAACTATAAAAAAGGTTAAAGAAAAAATGCCGGATATTGTTCTTACAACGGATATAATTGTTGGTTTCCCAGGAGAAACTAATGAGGACTTTGAGGAAACCATTGATGTTTTAAAAACTGTCCGATATGACACCATTTTTTCATTCATCTATTCAAAAAGAGGCGGAACTCCTGCGGCGACTATGGAGGACTGCTTGACGGATGAAGAAAAGCATAAAAACTTTGACCGCCTTTTAGAGGTGCAAAACCAAATTTCAAAAGAGAAAAATGACGAATATCTCGGAAAGATTGAGAAAGTTTTGGTTGAAGGGGAGAGCAAGACCAATCCCGACACTTTAAGCGGAAGAACGGACGGCGGAAAAATCGTCAACTTCAAGGGAGACACATCTTTAATCGGTAAGATTATAGATGTTAAGATAACAAAAACACAAACCTGGTCACTATCAGGAGAAATGGAGAAATAAAATGGCAGATTCAATAATGAATGCGGCAGAAGCATTAGGAAAGTTAATTAAGGAAAGCCCTGAGAGAAAGAATGCAGAGGCTACAGCTGATGCACTCAGAAATGATGCTGAGGCTACTAAAATAATGAATGATTATAACAATTTAAGACAGAGTGAAATGGAAAAGCTCCAGTATAAAGAGCCTACAAAAGAGGAGCTTGAGGCTTTTCAATCACTTATGCAAAGCGAGTTTTCTCGCCTTGCAGAAAATCCAACAATCGCAGCATATATTGAGGCAAACAAGGCTTATGACGGTTTAGTCCGACGGGTTAACGGCGTTCTTGCCTATTATATAAACGGCGAGGAAGAGATGGAGGGCGGATGCAGCGGAAGTTGTTCCTCTTGCGGAGGTTGCCACTAAACCGAAATTTTTGGAAAGGGAGAAAAGAAGATGGCGGGTTTTACTCCTATGATGAAACAGTATTTTGCTGTTAAGAAAGAATATAAAGACTGTATCTTGATGTATCGCCTTGGTGATTTCTATGAGATGTTTTTTGACGATGCTCTTGAGGCGTCAAGAATACTCGAAATAACTCTTACAGGCAGAGATTGCGGTCAGGAGGAGCGTGCCCCTATGTGCGGGGTTCCTTTTCATGCGGTTGATTCTTATATAGCAAAGTTGGTTGAAAACGGGAAAAAGGTCGCAATCTGTGAGCAGACGGATAATATTGATGAGGAAACGAAAATTGTTAAGCGTGAGGTTGTTCGGATTATAACTCCGGGAACAATTATGGACTCATCAGCTCTTGACGATAAAAAGAATAACTATCTCTGCTCCCTTTATATTGACGAAGCAGGGGTTGGCATTTCCTTTGTTGATATAACCACAGGTGAAATTTCAACGGTAGAGAATAGCGAAACCACTGACCTTGTTATTTTAAACGAAATGGTAAAGTATGCTCCCTCTGAGGTTATTGCGAACAAAAATGCAATGATGAGGGAAGACTTAGTCGAAAAAATAAAAGACAGATTTTCTTGCAGTGTTCTTCCGTTTGGCGAAGAGGCATATTCTTTTTCTTTTTCTCAAAGCAAGATTAAGGAAATCTTAGGCGGTGGCTATAAAGAAGAAATTGAGGGGAAAGTCCATAGCTGTGCAAGTCTTGGATCTCTTCTTTCCTATCTTGAAGAAACCCAGAAAACAGAGCCAAATAACTTAAAAGAGCTTGATATAATCGATGACGGCAAGTATATGGGCATTGATTTATATAGTATGCGAAACCTTGAGCTGCTTGAGACTATGAGAGATAAAAAGGCCAAGGGAAGCCTCCTTAATGTTTTAAATAAGACAGTAACCTCTATGGGAAGCCGACTTATGCGAAAATGGGTAACTATGCCCCTTATCAATTGTGGCACAATCCAGAATAGGCACAATGCCGTTGAGGAATTTTTCAAAAATCCTGTTCTGCGTGAGGAAATACGCGAGGAGCTTCGGGGAATAAACGATATTGAAAGAACAATAACAAGAATTTCATATAAGAGTGCAAACTGTAAAGACCTTTTAGGAATTGCGTTTTCCTTTGAAAAGCTTCCCCAAATTAAAGAGCTTATGAAAGATTGCCAGACAGGAGTTTTAAAGGGCCTTTATGAGAGCTTTGATACACTCTCCGATATAAAAGACTTAATTGATAGTTCTATAAATCCAAAGGCTCCTTTAACTGTCCGTGAGGGTGACCTTATAAAAGGCGGCTATAACGAAGAAATTGACAAAACAAGAGTTATAATCAAAGATGGAAAGCAGTGGATTAAGGATATTATTGACCGTGAAAGAGAAGAGACGGGACTTAAGATAAAAGAGGGATACAATCGGGTTTTCGGCTACTACCTTGAAATAAGCAAAGCGGAAAAAGGGGATGTTCCGCCTCACTTTATCAGAAGGCAGACCCTTGCCAACTGCGAAAGATATATAACAGAAGAAATAAAAGAAATTGAAGACAGAGTTGTTGAGGCAGAAAGCAGTATTGCTACTATGGAATACGAAATGTTCTGCCAGATACGAGAGAAAGTTGCGAGTCAGATTGCCCGAATTCAAAAGACGGCAGAGGTTGTTGCAACCATTGATGTTTTAACTGCTCTTGCTTTTGTTGCAGAGAAAAACGGATATATTAAGCCTAAAATGAATTTAGGGGACAAGCTCTTTGTTAAAGACGCAAGACATCCCGTTGTTGAAAAACTTGGGAGTCGGAATATGTTTATCCCAAACGATATAAATATTGACTGCTCCGATAATCAGGTCTTGGTTATAACGGGACCTAATATGGCGGGTAAATCCACGTATATGAGGCAAACCGCTCTCCTTAGTGTTATGGCGCAGATGGGAAGCTTTGTCCCTGCATCGGAGGCTGAGCTTGGCATAGTAGATAACATTTTCACCCGTGTTGGTGCATCGGACGATTTATCCGCAGGGCAGAGCACGTTTATGGTGGAAATGAGTGAGGTTGCATATATTTTGGATAATGCCACCAAAAACAGTCTTATAATTTTAGACGAAATCGGCAGAGGCACAAGCACTTATGACGGGCTGAGTATTGCCTGGGCTGTGGTTGAGTATATAGCCAACAAGAAAAAATGCGGGGCAAAAACCCTTTTTGCAACTCATTATCGTGAGCTTTTAACTTTGGAGGAGCAAATTGCAGGGGTTAAAAACTACTCAATTGCGGTTAAAAAACAGGGTGACTCCATAACCTTCCTCCGTAAAATCATAAGAGGCGGAGCGGACGGAAGCTACGGCATTGAGGTGGCATCCTTAGCCGGAGTTAAAAAAGAGGTAACGAAAAGGGCAAAGGAAATTCTCCTTGAGGTTGAGGCAAGAGAGGGTGTTAAAAGTGCAAATGCAAAGCCGAGTCTTGCTCCAAAGGAAAGAGCAGAGGATGGACAGATGAGCTTTATGACAAGCGGAGTAGAAAGTGAGATAATAGATGAGATTAAGAATATCAATCTTGACACAATGACACCAATGGAGGCTCTAACTAAATTATACTCTCTTAAAGCGAAGGCAAAAAACGGATAAGGTGGTGAAAAAATGGCAGACATAAAGGTTCTTCCCCAGGACATTGCTGATAAAATTGCGGCAGGGGAAGTGGCAGAACGCCCCAGTGCAGTTGTTAAGGAGCTTGTTGAAAATTCTATTGACGCAAAAGCCTCATCTATTGAAGTTGAAATAGAAAGCGGCGGAGTGAAATACATAAGAGTTACGGATAACGGTATAGGCATAAAATCGGCTCAGGTTGAAACTGCCTTTATGCGTCATGCAACCAGTAAGCTTCGTGAAATTGAGGATTTATATTCAATTGGGACAATGGGCTTTCGTGGAGAGGCACTCTCCAGCATTTGTGCAGTTGCAAATGTGAGGGTTATAACAAGGCACGAGAGTGAAGACGAGGGGACAATAATGGAGCTTTCCCATGGGATTGCAACACCTAAAGAAACTATTGCTTGTAACAAGGGAACAATTATGGAGGTAGAGGACCTTTTTGAAAATATCCCTGCAAGAGCGAAATTTCTTAAAAAAGACGCAACGGAGGCAGGCTATGTTGCAGATGTTTTAGGAAGAATAGCTATGGCAAACCCGTCTATCGCTTTTAAGTATATTTGCGACGGAGCGGAGATTTTCTCAACCTCAGGAGACGGAAATTTAAAGAATGTTATTTTAAATATTTACGGCCTTGATTACGCAAAAGGCTTAATTGAAGTCGACTATAAAAAGGACGGCGTCCATATTTTCGGCGTATGCGGAAAGAGCGATTTAGCCAGAGGAAACCGAACAAGGCAAACCCTTTTTGTTAATGGAAGATATATTAAAAATCACGTTATTGCAAAGGTGGCAGAGGAGGCTTATCGCAACTCAATTATGATTGGGAAGTTCCCGTTTTTTGTGCTTAATATTGAGCTTTCCCCATCTTTAGTTGATGTAAATGTTCACCCTGCTAAAACAGAAATTAAACTTGCAAATGAAAAACAGATTTATGATATAGTTTATTTAGCCGTTAGCAGTGTGTTAAAGGAAAATGCTTCTCAAAGCGTTAAAGAAGAGTCAATTCCAAGATATGAAATGAAAGAGCCTAAGAAGGAAAGCACACAGTTTAAAATGCGTCTTCCGTTTTTTGGAGAAAGCAGAAAGGAGGAGGTTGACACCAAAACTGTTGAGCAATTTATCCAGCTGACTACGCCGAAAAAAGAGGAAAATGTTTTCAGGGAAATCGATAAAGAAGAGGATGTTTTTTCATTCATTGAAGAAAAAGAAGAGGAAATTCCTTATACTGTGGCGGGGCAAATTTTTGACACCTATGTTATAGTAGAGAGAGGCGAAACGGTATTTTTTATTGACCAGCACGCCGCTCACGAGCGTTTTCGGTTTGAAAAGCTACTTTCAGATTACAGAGAGAAAAAGAAGTTTTCGCAAGTGCTTTTAATCCCTATTGTTATGAATCTAACTGTAGGAGAAATGGCAACGTTTCGTGAAAATCAAAGCGTTCTTTCGGATTTTGGGTTTGAGGCAGAGGAGTTTGGGAACGACGGAATTATTATAAGAGAGACGCCTATTCCTTTGGGAGAAGAAGAAATTAAAGGACTTATGTCAGAAATGATAGAGGCACTGATGGGTGGATTTAAAAATTCGCTATGGGAATTTGAAGAAAAAATGATTGATATGATTTCCTGCAAAGGTGCAATCAAAGCCAATAAAAAGCTATCCGCACAGGAGATGGAGGATATAGCTAAAAAGACTTTTGAGCTTATGAAAAACGGTAAGGCGACTTGTCCTCACGGACGGCCGATTATCATAGAGTTTTCCAAGCAGGAAGTTGAAAAAATGTTTAAGAGAATAGTTTAAGGCTTATGGGGTTCATTTTCCATCGGCTTAAAGGAGGGGCAGAGATGAAAAGTAAAATTCTTGCTTTAGCAGGGCCAACCGCATCGGGAAAAACTGCCCTATCTATAGAACTTGCCAAGCGGTATAACGGAGAGATTATATCTTGTGACTCAATGCAGATTTATAAATATATGGATATAGGAACAGCCAAACCCACAGAGGAAGAAAAGCAGGGCATTCCCCACTATATGATTGATATAGTTTCGCCAAACGATAATTTTTCCGTAGTCCAGTATGTGAGCCTTGCAAGAGGATATATTGACGATATTTTAAAAAGAGGGAAGCTTCCAATTTTGGTGGGCGGAACAGGCCTTTATCTTGACAGCGTCATAAATAACACTAAATTTTCTGATGCAGATGGCGATGAGGAGTATAGAAATTTCTTATATTCATTAGCCGAAAAAGAGGGAAACGGGGCAGTCCATAAGCTTTTAGAGGAGATTGACAAAGACTCAGCCGAGAAAATCCACGAAAACAATTTAAGGCGGGTTATCCGTGCCCTTGAAATATATAAAACCACAGGGAAAACAATGACAGAGGTTAATTTAGAGTCAGTTCGAGAGCCTCTTTATGATGCACTGATAATTGGTCTTACGATGGACAGAGAATTGCTTTATGAGAGAATAAATAAGCGTG
The DNA here is from genome assembly GCA_045648565.1 of Clostridia bacterium. Classification (GTDB taxonomy): domain Bacteria; phylum Bacillota; class Clostridia; order Monoglobales; family Monoglobaceae; genus SIG454. The sequence continues at coordinate 15,007 of JAZROF010000056.1, forward strand.
TTGATATAATGCTTAGAGATGGGCTTTTAGATGAGGTTAAGGCTCTTTTAGACAAAGGAGTGGATAGAAACTCCACCGCCCTGCAGGCAATCGGATATAAAGAGCTTATCTCGTATTTTGATGGGGAAACTTCTTTAGAAGAAGCTATTGATAAAATTAAACAGGAAAGCCGCCGCTACGCAAAAAGACAGCTGACTTGGTTTAGACGGAACGAGAAGATAAATTGGATAGTGTTACAAAACGATTACAGTTATGATAAAATTGTGCAACAGGGTTGTATGTTGACAGACAAGTTTGGTATAATTAAAGGTGAGGGAGTGCCATATGAAAAAGTCAAGCAGGAAAAATAAGAAGAAGATAACAGGAAAGACTTATCTTTTGTGCTTATTTTTGATTTTTATCGTTTATATGGGAGTAAATTTAATGATACACTCCGGCGGAAGTATGACAACCTATATGGCAAGAGAGGGCGAAATGTCTGAAAGCTTTATGGTTGACGGATATATTTTCAAGGACCAGACGGTTATAAATGCAACAACTTCAGGGTATATTGAATGCGTTTTGGGTGAGTCCGGGAGAGTGAATAAGGGCGGAATTGTTGCTTATATTTACGAAAATGAGGTCCCCATACAAGAGAAAAACCGCATTAAAGAGATTGATGAAAAGATTAAGGATTTAAAGGAAAATGACAGAAGTATGTCAGCATCTGAAAATGATTCTGTTCGGCTGGAGCAGGACATTTCAAAGGTGGTATTTGAAATCCCAACATTCGTTAGAGATGCGGATATTGCCGCTCTTAACAGTGCCAGAAAAAATCTTGACAGCATAGTTAATGCAAGGGGGAAAATTTCAGGGACAGGGAAAAGCAATTCTAAACTTATTGCGGAATTGACAGCCGAAAAAGCAGCCCTTGAAAGCAAATACGATATGTCCAAAGCGGTTATTAAAACCGATGTGGCAGGTTCGTTCACTGCCCGAGTTGACGGACTTGAGGCTGTTTTAGATGACGAGAAGATTGAAAGCATAACCCAGGGTTATCTTAAGGATATAAAGCTTTCAAAGAGCGAGAAAAGCGAGGATACCTTTGTTGAAAGCGGAAATCCAATTGGTAAAATTGTTGATACCTACACATGGTATATGGCGGCGGTAATTGATAAAGATATTGCAGATACTTTAAGCGTGGGCGACAGTATTCGACTTAAATTTTTAGACTCAAGTGATAATATAATTAACGGCAGCATTTATAAGATTACTGACGAGGATGACAAAAAGGCTGTTTTAATCGTAAAGTCCTCAGGCTATGTGGACAACCTTTATTCAATTTCATTTGCCAAAATTGATGTTATAAGAAAAGTTCACGAGGGAATGAAAGTCCCATCGAAGAGCGTCAGAGTTAAAGATGGTAAAAAAGGTGTTTATATTGTTTCAGGGGATAAAATAAAGTTTCGTGATGCCCAAGTTTATTATATGGACGATGAGTGGGCAATAATTTCTCAGGAGGAGAAAAACGGAATTAAACTGTATGACGATGTTGTTGTCAGTGGCTCAAATATATATGAAGGCAAGGTTGTCAGATGATGCGCGTTTGTGAAAATATTAAGGAAACCTTAGAAAAAATTGAAAACTGTGCAAAGGTTGCCAAAAGAAATCCAAAGGATATAACCTTAATTGCAGTAACTAAAACCAAGCCTGTTTCTCTTATAAAAGAGGCAGTAGAGTGCGGCCTTTTGGAGTTTGGTGAAAACCGGGTTCAAGAGGTATTGGAAAAATATGATGAAATTGATGGGGTATCCTGGCATTTAATTGGTCATCTTCAAAAAAATAAGGTGAAATATATTATTGATAAGGTTAAGCTTATCCATTCGGTTGACTCATTGGACTTGGCAAAGGAAATAGATAGACAGGCTAAAAAAATAGAAAAGATACAGGAAATTCTTATTCAGGTCAATATTTCAGGGGAGGAAAGCAAGTTTGGCATAAAGCCTAATGAGGCAGCTTCTCTTTGCGAGGCGATTAAAGATCTGGAGAATATAAAGGTTAAAGGCCTTATGACTATGGCACCATTAGGTGCAGAGGAAAGTGAGCTTCATAAAATTTTTGGCGGACTGAGAAAACTTTCTATTGACATTAGAGAGAAAAACATTGATAATATAGATATGGAAGAGCTTTCGATGGGAATGTCGGGGGATTTTGAAATTGCCGTTTCTGAGGGGGCAACAATGGTTCGCGTTGGGACAGGCATATTCGGGACAAGATAATAATTAAAAATTTATATATTTTTGGAGGTATACATAATGAGTTTTGTAAACAAGCTTTTAACAATGATTGGATTTAACACGGATGACGATTTTGATGATGAATTTTTCGATGAAGCAGGGGAAGAAAGTGCAGTAAGTTCAAGCTCAAAGATTGACACAGAGAGCGAATTTACAACAGACGGCAAAAAAAATAAGGTTGTTAAAATCCACACAACAGCACAGCTAAAGCTTGTTGTTATGCAACCTGAAACCTTTGATGATGCAAGAGATATTGCAAATCATTTAAAGAACAAAAAGCCTGTTGTTATGAACCTTGAATTTGTTGAAAAGGATATTGCAAGAAGAATTGTTGACTTTTTAAGTGGAGCAGTTTATGCACTTGATGGAAACATTCAAAAGGTATCTAATGGGATTTTCATTATAACACCATATAATGTTGGAATTATGGGTGACTTTAAGGACGAGCTTCGCAATAAGGGCATTTTCCCTTGGAGCAACTAATTCAGTATGGCTCAAAATGACGATTTATTGCTTTTGCTTTCAAAAGTCAATGACGCAATAACCATATCTGAAAATAAGTATATGGTTAAATCCGTTGGTTTTCTAACTCCGTCTGAGAGGGTTTATATTGAGAAAAATATAAGAAAACCTCTTGATTCTAAGCTCATATATTTTGGTGGCTATGATGATGCGGAGCGGGTTCTCTTTATCGTCTGTCCCGAATACATAGATGAGGAAACTGCCAAGGAAGAAATTTCTGCACTTTCTGTTAAGGCGAGAAACCTTAGTGAAATGAGCCACAGAGATTTTTTGGGAAGTCTTATGGGGCTTGGAATTAAGCGTGAAATGGTTGGCGATATTGTCTTAATGGAGGACAGATGCGTTATATTTGTCCGAAGTGAAATTAAGGAATATATTTTGGCTAACCTTGAAAAAATCGGCAGACACGGGATTGAAATATCCTCTTGTGATATAAAGGAGAATTTAATTCCACAAAAAAAGACTGAGGAAATTTCAGGAACTGTTTCATCCATAAGGCTTGACAGCGTTTTATCTACCGCTCTTAAAACCTCAAGGAGTAAGGCGGTGGAGCTTATTTTAGGCAAAGCTGTCTTAGTTAACTTTGAAGAAACAGAAAATATTTCAAAAACTCTGTCTGAGGGTGATATAATTTCCGTCCGCAAAAAAGGCAGATTTAAGCTGAGCCATATAGGGGGACTTACCCGAAAAGGCAGATACAGCGTCGTGATTGAAAAATACATTTAGGAGGTAGAAGATATGCTTATGCCACTTGAGATTGAAGAAAAAAAGTTTACCAAGCAAATGCGTGGTTATAATAAGGATGAGGTTGATGCATTCATCGGAGAGGTTGCAAGGGATTATGAAAAGCTTTATAAGGAAAGCCTTGCATCAAAAGAGAAGATTGCCACTCTTACTGAGGCAGTAAAGCAGTATAAGGCTATGGAGGATACTCTCCAGCAGGCGATTATTGTTGCCCAAAGTGCAGGAGAAGAGGTTAAGAAAAATGCTTACGACAAGGCTGAAAATATAATTAAAGATGCTCAAAACAGAGCGTCCGAAATAGTTAGCGATGCGGGGAAAGAGGTAACAAAAGTAAATTATGAGTATGAGGAAATGCGAAGAAATGTTGAAATTTTCCGCACAAGAATAATTTCACTGCTTACCTCACAACTAAGCATTGTAAAGGAATTTGCAATGGCGGACCCCGTTATTAAAAAGGCTTACGAGAGCGAAGATGTGGCAGTTGAAACAAAGGATGAGGAAATAACTGCCGAAGTGCAAACAAAAGAAGAGGTATCGGATATAATTAAAACTTTAGAGCGTGTGACAATGGAACTTCCAAAGCTTGTGTTAAACGAAAATGGTGAATATGTTGCAGCTGAATAAAAACAAAAAATGTTCAGGATGTTACGTTCTGAACATTTTTAATATGTGAAAAAGAGGATAAAATGTATATTTTAGTTGGAATATTGATTTTAATAAGTGATTTTGTCACGAAACTTATAGTTAATAAAAATATGGAAATCGGTGAGAGTATAAGCATAATCGACGGCATATTTTCCATAACCTATATAAGAAATAAGGGTATGGCTTGGGGGCTTATGCAAAACCAAAGGTGGATTTTTATAATAGTCACAATTATTGTGGCATCGTTTTTGGTCTGGTACTTTATAAAGCATAAAGACCTTCACGCAACGGGGAAAATCGGCATAACATTAACTGTTTCAGGTGCCATTGGAAATTTAATTGACAGAGTTTTCTATCCAGATGGGGTTATTGACTTTCTAAGTGCAGATTTTATTAACTTTCCGATTTTTAATGTGGCAGATATGTCTGTGTGTATTGGTGCAGTGTTTATTATAATATATATTTTGTTTTTTGAACATAAAAAAGAGAGTTAGAGATGGAGCAGTTTATTTTTGATATAAATGAAAATAATATAAGAATAGACAAGTTTCTGGCGGATAATCTTTCGGGCTTTACTCGCTCAAGAATACAAAAGCTTATAGAGGATGAGTGCGTTTTTGTAAATGAAAAATCCGTTAAAACTAATTATAAGGTGAAAATCGGAGACAAGGTCACAGTGGACATTCCCGAGGCGGAAAGTATAGAGACTCTGCCTGAGGATATTCCTCTTGATATTGTTTATGAAGATGAGTGTATGATTGTTGTCAATAAGCCACAAGGAATGGTTGTTCACCCTGCAGCAGGAAACTACAGCGGAACGCTTGTTAATGCTCTGCTTCACTATTGTCCGGATACTCTGTCGGGGATAAACGGAGAGAAACGCCCCGGTATTCTTCATAGAATTGATAAGGACACAAGCGGACTACTGCTTGTTGCGAAAAATGATATTGCCCACCAAAGCCTGTCCGAGCAGATTAAGGAACACAGTCTGACAAGAGAATATCGGGCATTGGTTCACGGAAATATTAAAACTGATGAGGGAACGATTGACGCCCCAATTGGCAGGCATCCTACTAACCGCAAGAAAATGACCATAACAGAGAAAAATTCCCGTGAGGCGGTAACCCACTTTAAGGTTTTGGAGCGGTTTTCGGGTTATACCTTAATAAGCTGTCGCCTTGAAACAGGCAGAACTCACCAGATAAGGGTTCATATGTCCAGCAGAGGACACAGTATTGTTGGGGATAAAACTTACGGAATAAAGGATAAATTTAATTTAAACGGTCAGCTTCTGCACGCCTGCAGGGTTGGGTTTATTCACCCGATTTCCGGTGAATATATGGAGTTTATGAGAGATGTCCCCGACTATTTTGAAAATATTCTCACAAAGCTCAGAGGGAGGGCATAATATGAGTGGAATTCACGACGGGCACAGAGAAAGAATGGATAAAAAGGCAAAGATTAGCGGACTTCATAATCTCCCTGAGCACGAAGTTTTGGAGATGATTTTGTATGCGGTTATCCCAAGAGGAAACACAAACGAAATAGCACAAAAGCTTATAAAAAAGTTTGGCAGTATAGGCGGGGTTTTGCTTGCAGATGAAAACGAACTTATAAAGATAGAAGGGGTAGGACAAAGAACTGCAAAATTCTTAAACAGTTTATATGATGTATTGGGGATTGTCCAGAGGAGTCTTGAGTTTCCGAAAGAGCAGATTAAAAGCAGAGAAGAAGCTATTCCCTATGCGAAAACCTTTTTCTATGGCAAACTAAGCGAACAGTTTTATATGATAACCTTAAGCAAAACCGGTCTGGTTAAAGGAAAATATAAGCTTGGGGACGGGAACAGCAATGAAATTCATATTTACCCGGAGAATGTTGTAATAAAGGCAACCTCTGACGGGGCAGATTCTGTTTTAATTATTCACAACCATCCTGGTGGAAACCTTACATCATCATTTGCTGACATAAAAATGACAGAGCAGATAGAAAAGGCGCTTAATTCAGTTGGGATTAAGCTTTTTGACAGCGTTATAGTGTCAGGCGGAAAGGGTATAAGCGTTTTACATAACTAACGGCGGATAGGAGGAGAGAAAATGGACTTTAAGGTTGTTTCAGATTATAAACCATCGGGCGACCAACCAAAGGCAATTGAAAAACTTGCAAACGGCATAAAAGATGGAAAAAAATTCCAGACTCTCCTTGGCGTAACGGGTTCAGGAAAAACCTTCACAATTGCAAACGTTATTGAAAAGGTTAATAAGCCAACCCTTGTCCTTGCCCATAATAAAACCTTGGCGGCTCAGCTTTACGGGGAGTTTAAGGAGCTTTTTCCCGAAAATGCTGTTGAGTATTTTGTGTCATATTATGACTATTATCAGCCTGAGGCTTATATTCCACACTCGGATACTTATATTGAAAAGGACGCCCAGACCAATGACGAAATAGATAAGCTTCGCCATAGTGCAACTGCGGCACTCTCTGAGAGGAGAGACGTTATAATTGTTGCAAGTGTTTCCTGTATTTACGGGCTTGGTGACCCTATTGACTATCACAGTATGGTTATATCCCTCCGCCCGGGAATGATAAAGGACAGGGATGAGGTTATTGATAAGCTGATTGAAATAAGATATGAACGAAATGATGTTGCCTTTGAGCGAAATAAATTCAGGGTCCGAGGAGATGTTATTGATGTTTTTCCGTCCTATTCCGGCGGAAATGCTTTAAGAATTGAATTTTTTGGCGACGAGGTTGACAGAATAAGTGAAATAAACACTGTGACAGGAGAGATTATTGCAAATTTAAAGCATTGTGCAATCTATCCTGCCTCTCACTATGTAACAACCAAAGAAAAAATGGAAATGGCTATTGAGAAAATTGAAAAAGAGCTTGACGATAGGGAGAAGGAATTTATAGAGGGCGACTATTTAATTGAAGCCCAAAGAATAAGGCAAAGGACAATGTATGACATTGAAATGATGCGTGAAACGGGCTTTTGTTCGGGGATAGAAAACTATTCAAGGCATATGAGCGGAAGAGAAGCAGGCTCACCACCATATACTTTAATTGACTATTTTCCGGAGGATTTTCTTTTAATGATTGATGAAAGTCACGTAACAATTCCTCAAGTGCGAGCAATGTTTGCAGGTGACAGAGCAAGAAAGGATAACCTTGTACGCTATGGTTTCCGTCTTCCATCGGCATATGATAACAGACCGTTAAATTTTGATGAGTTTTATAACAGAATAAACCAGGCGGTATTCATTTCCGCAACACCTGCGGATTTTGAGAGGGAAAAATCAGAGGAAATTGTGGAGCAGGTAATCCGCCCAACGGGACTTTTAGACCCCGAAGTTATGGTCCGTCCGATTGAGGGGCAGATTGACGATTTATACGGCGAAATTATAGAGAGAGTTAAGAAAAACGAGCGTGTTTTGGTAACTACTCTTACAAAGCGAATGGCAGAGAGGTTAACCGATTATTTTGAAGAAATGGATATTCGTGTCCGATACCTCCACTCCGACGTTCAAACCATTGAAAGAATGGAAATAATCAGGGATTTAAGGCTTGGCGAGTTCGATGTTTTAGTGGGAATTAACCTTCTTCGTGAGGGGCTTGACATTCCTGAAGTGTCTCTTGTTGCAATACTTGATGCGGACAAAGAGGGCTTTTTAAGAAGTGAAACCTCACTTATCCAAACCATAGGCCGAGCGGCAAGAAATGCAGAGGGTAAGGTTATAATGTATGCCGATACCATAACAGGCTCAATGGAAAGGGCAATAAATGAAACAAATCGTCGCCGAAAAATCCAGATGGAATATAACGAGGCGAACGGCATAACCCCTGAAACAATTAAGAAAAATGTTCACGGCGTAATTAGTGCTACAATAGGCGAGAATTTAAGCAAAGATGAGAAAATGGAGAGAGCGGACAGGGAAAGAACAATAGCAGAGCTTACAGTAAAAATGAAACAAGCGGCAGAGTTACTTCAATTCGAACTTGCGGCACAGCTTCGTGATGAAATAAAAAGATTACAGGAAGTTTAGAATATGCAAAAGGATATAATTATAAAAGGTGCAAAAGAGAATAATCTTAAAAACATAGATGTTAAAATCCCTCGGGATAAGCTTGTTGTTGTAACGGGCCTTTCGGGAAGCGGAAAGTCTACCCTTGCCTTTGACACCATCTATGCAGAGGGGCAAAGACGCTATGTTGAGTCTTTATCTGCATATGCAAGGCAGTTTTTAGGGCAGATGGATAAGCCTGATGTTGAAAGCATTGAGGGGCTTTCTCCTGCTATTTCTATTGACCAGAAAACAACAAGCAAAAACCCCCGTTCAACAGTTGGGACAGTAACGGAGATTTACGATTATATCAGACTTTTATTTGCAAGAATTGGTATTCCTCACTGTCCTGAGTGTGGCAAGGAAATAAAGTCACAATCTATTGACCAGATAGTTGATGCAATAATCTCTCTTGAGAGCGGAACAAAACTTCAGATACTTGCCCCCGTTATAAGAGGAAGAAAAGGGGAGCATACCAAAATAGTTAAAGATGCCTTTAAAAAGGGCTTTGCAAGAGCCATAATTGACGGCGAAATGATAGAGCTTGACGGGAGCGAAACAAGGCTTGATAAACAGAAAAAGCATACTATTGAAATAGTTGTTGACAGACTCTCAGTTAAAGAGGGAATGGAGAGAAGGCTTGCCGACTCCCTTGAAACCGCTCTTTCTATGGCTGAGGGGATTGTTACTCTGGATATTATAGATGGAGAGAGAATGACATTCAGCACAAACTATGCCTGCGATGACTGCGGAATAAGCATTGAAGAGCTAACGCCCAGAATGTTTTCTTTTAATACGCCATACGGTGCCTGCCCTAAGTGTATGGGAATCGGGTCTCTTACAATGGTTGACCCTGATAAAATTATTCCTGATAAAACAAAGTCTATTTCCCAGGGAGCAATCTTAGCTTCCGGCTGGGGAAATGCGGACGAATCAACTATTGCAGGAATGTATTATGACGCTCTCGCTAAAAAATATAATTTCAGCTTAGACACCCCAGTCTGTGACCTTCCTAAAGAGGTTTTAGATATTATTTTATACGGAACCAGGGGAGAAAAGCTTAAGCTTACTGTTGACAGAAGATATACAAAGGGAATACAATATGCCTCCTTTGAGGGACTTGTGAATAACCTTGAACGACGCCACAGCGAAACAAGTTCCGAGTGGGCGAAAAGAGAGATTGAGGCAATGATGGTGACTCTTCCTTGTCCACAGTGTCACGGGGCAAGGCTTAAAAAGGAAACCTTAGCTGTAACCATTAAAGACCATAATATAAACGAGGTTACAAATCTATCCGTTAAGAAAGCCTTTGAGTTTTTTGAGAGTTTAGAGCTTTCGGATAAAGAAAAAATAATTTCAAAAGCGGTCTTAAAGGAAATAAGGGAAAGACTTAATTTTTTGGTATCTGTTGGGCTTGATTATCTTTCTCTTTCCCGCTCAGCAGGAACACTTTCAGGCGGCGAGGCACAGAGAATAAGACTTGCCACACAAATCGGCTCAAGCCTTATGGGTGTTCTTTATATTTTGGACGAGCCAAGTATAGGACTTCATCAGCGGGATAACCAAAAGCTTATTGATATGCTTAAAAAACTTCGCGATTTAGGAAACACCTTAATCGTGGTTGAACACGACGAGGATACAATGCTCGCTGCCGACCATATAATTGACATCGGCCCGGGAGCAGGTGTTCACGGTGGTGAGGTCGTTGCCCAGGGGACCGCTGAGGATATTATGAACTGCGAAGAGTCTATCACAGGACAATATTTAAGCGGAAAGA
>JAZROF010000057.1:0-5195 GCA_045648565.1 Clostridia bacterium
AAGCCATCCTACAGTTTTCAGAATTTACGAAAAGCTTACCAGACGAGGGGTTTACCACAGCGGTATCCATAAGTTCTATAAAGGGATGAGCTATGAGGAAATTTTATCTTCCCTTGAGGTTTCGGTAAGCAATTCGGTGACCGTAACCATTCCCGAGGGGTATGAAATAGAGCAAATTGCAACACTTCTTGCGGAAAATGGCGTTTGCCAAAAGGACGAATTTCTTGCGGCAACAAAGGAAAAATATCCTGACTTTCCCTACCTTTCCGAAATAAAAAGAGAGGAAAATCCTCTTGAGGGGTATCTTTTCCCCGATACTTATAATTTTGAAAGAGGACAAGCCCCAAAAAGCGTGATTTATCAAATGCTTTCCAATTTCCATACAAAGGCATACATCGAATATAAAAACAGCGGCACCGATACAAGTCTTGATGAGATAATCATTATGGCGTCAATTATTGAGCGTGAGGCGGCAAATAGCGATGAGTGGGGAAAGGTTTCATCTGTTTTTTATAACAGACTAAGTATCGGAATGAAGCTTCAATCCTGTGCAACGGTTCAGTATATAATCAAAGAGAGAAAAGATGTTTTATCAAATGCGGATATAAAAATTGATTCTCCTTATAATACCTATATGTATGAGGGACTGCCTGTTGGACCCATCGCATCCCCCGGTCTTGGGGCAATAAAGGCGGCAATATATCCTGAAAAGACTGACTATTATTACTTTGCGGCAACTAAAGACGGAAGCCGTAATGTGTTTACTAAAACCGGTGAGGAGCATTTAAAGACGGTTAAGGAGCTTCAAAAATGAGAGATTGGATAGAGGGCGACAATATAAATTATGACTATATCTTAAGATACATAAGGGATACTCTTCCAAAGAGCGAGGGACATCTTCTTGAAATGGAAGAGTATGCCAAAGAAAACGACGTTCCTATTTCCCAGCCTGAAAGTATAAGATTTTTGGAAATAATAATAAAGATTGCAAATGCAAAAAGAATACTTGAGGTTGGAAGTGCAATAGGCTATTCTGCAATAAGAATGAGTAGTGCCGCGGGTGGATGCGTTACTACCATCGAGCTTTCCGAAGAAATGGCAGATATAGCGGAGGAGAATATCAAAAAGGCAAACCTTTCGGATAAGATAACCTTAATTCGTGGGGACGGCAGAGAGGTTATCCCAAAGCTTGAGGGCGAGTTTGACCTTATCTTCATTGATGCGGCCAAGGGGCAGTATCAGGAGTTTTTCAATGAAGCAAAACGGCTTTTAAGAGTGGGAGGAATCCTCGTTTCCGACAATGTTTTATTCAAAGGAATGACAGCAACGGACGAGCTTGTTATTCGGCGGAAAATAACAATTGTTAAAAGGCTTCGGGAGTATCTTACGATGCTTAAGGAAAATGAAGACTTTGCAACAGCACTTCTCCCAATAGGGGATGGGGTTGCAGTAAGCATAAGAGAAAAATAGAAAGGGTGAAAAAAGTGGCATTTAATCAGCATACCAATATTGATAAGCAGAATATACTCAAAAACTTTGACTTTTTGCTTTTGTTTTTAACGGTTATTGCGGCTGTTTTCGGTATGGTTATGATTGCAAGTGCCACAGCCTCGCCTCTAAAATATGTCCTTGTCCAAGGGATTGCCTTGGTTTTAGGACTTGTTGCCATATTCCTTTTAATGATTATTGACTATGAATATTTGGCAAAGCTTAACATTTGGCTCTATGGCGTATCGGTTTTGCTGCTTATTCTTGTGCTTATCCCAGGGATAGGAACAAAGGTCAACGGGGCGAGGAGTTGGTTTGACTTTGGGAGTTTACTCAGTGTTCAGCCATCGGAGTTTGTCAAGCTGTTTTTTGTTATTACTTTTGCAAAACACATCTCCAAAACAGGAATGCTACTTAACAGACCAAAAAATATAGTACATTTAATACTTCATTTCGGGCTTATCTGTGGACTTATTCTGCTTCAGCCTGACTTTGGAACAGCTATGGTGTTTTTCTTTATGACCTTTGTTATGCTGTTTGTGGCAGGTCTTGCTTGGAAGTATATTGTTGCACTTTTTGGCATTATTGCAGTTGCGGCACCACTTGGGTGGTTTTTTGTTTTAAAACCCTATCAGCAGGATAGATTTTTAACCTTTTTAAACCCTGAAAGTGACCCTATGGGGGCAGGGTATCATGTGGTTCACTCTAAAACTGCAGTTGGCTCAGGACAGCTTTTTGGCACAGGGCTTTTTGAGGGGGCAAGTCAATATAATAACTTTCTTCCTGAAAGGCATACAGATTTCATTTTTTCTGTTATCTGTGAAGAGCTTGGCTTTATCGGGGCTATGGCTGTTATCCTCTTGCTTGTGGGAATTATTGCACGAATTATTTATATCGGCATAAACGCAAGAAATGATTTGGGGAAATACATCTGTATTGGGATTGCGGCAATGTTTACTTTCCATTTAATTGAAAATGTGGGAATGTGCATTGGGGTTATGCCTGTAACGGGAATTCCCTTGCCGTTTTTCAGCTATGGCGGTTCGTCGCTCCTTACTAACCTTATTGCCATAGGGCTTGTTATGAATGTTAAATACAGGAGCAAGGTTATAAACTTTTAGATGAGGTAAAAATTATGCGAATGAGAAAAAAGAAGCACAGAGAAGAGCGAATTGAAAACTGCAAAGAGTTGCTTACGGGAGAATTTGAAAATTTTCGGGACGACTTTGGCAGGCTTTTTGAAAATAAGAAAAATGAGGTTCATATTGAAATTGGGTGCGGAAAGGGGAAATTCATTTCCGAACTTGCTGAGCGTAATCCACATATTAACTATATTGCCATTGAAAAAAATCTTGATGTTCTGGTTTTGGCTCTTGAAAAAGTTAAGGCAAAGGAACTTAAAAATGTTAAGTTTTATGCAGGTGATGCAAATTTTTTAAGTGACATAGATGAAACAAATAAATGCACAAGAATTTACATAAATTTTTGCGACCCTTGGAAGAAGACCTATCAGGCAAAAAGGCGTCTCACCCACGAGAGATTTTTAACTGTGTATAAAAATATACTCAAAAGTGGCGGAGAGGTGCATTTTAAAACTGATAATAAAAACCTTTTTGAGTTTTCCTTAAATTCTTTTTCGGACTTTGGGCTAAGGCTTAAAAATATTTCTCTTGACCTTCACCAAAGCAACTTTGAAGAAAATATTATGACAGAATACGAAACTCTTTTTTCCGAGGCGGGAATGCCAATCTATCGGTGCGAGGCAGTTTTTTAAATTAAATAATCATAAAGGGAAAAATCCTTCATACAATGTACAAAGTGTAAAAGTACAAGTATGGAGGAATTTTTATGGCGGAATACGGCATTTATCACGATATTGCCAAGCGTAGCGGAGGCGATGTTTATGTGGGGGTTGTTGGGCCTGTCCGAACAGGAAAGTCGACTTTTATAAAACGGTTTATGGACCTTATCGTCCTCCCGAACATTGAGAATGAGTATAAAAGGGCGAGAGCACTTGACGAGCTTCCTCAAAGTGCAGGCGGGAAAATGATTATGACAACAGAGCCAAAGTTTATCCCGAATGAGGCAGTTGGAATAACCATTGGTGACGGAATAAACCTAAGGGTTAGAATGATTGACTGTGTTGGGTATATAGTCCACAGTGCCCTTGGGCATTTTGAAAACTCAATGCCAAGAATGGTTATGACTCCTTGGGAGGAAGAACCTATGCCCTTTTCCCAGGCAGCAGAATTAGGGACAAAAAAGGTTATAGACGAGCACTCAACCATTGGAATTGTTGTAACCACAGATGGCTCTGTAACCGAAATTCCAAGAGAAGATTATAAAGAGGCAGAGTCAAGGGTTATAGAGGAACTTAAGGCAATAAATAAGCCTTTTGTGGTAATATTAAACACAAATAATCCAAACTCAGAAAAGGCGCTTGGATGTAAGGCAGAGCTTGAAGAAAAATACGGAGTATGCGTTCTTCCCCTTAACTGCATGGAGCTTTCAGTTGGGGATATAAATACCATTATGGAGAAAATTCTTTTTGAATTTCCCGTTAAGGAAATTGGGGTTAATATCCCAAGCTGGATAACGGCACTTGATGATGACAACTGGCTCAAAAAACAGATTAAGGAAGATATTATAGCATCTTCTGACAGAGTAGAAAAAATTTCGGACATAAAAGCCTTTGGAGACTCTCTTTTAAATTCGCCTTATATTGACAGTGTAAACTGCGAGATGACTGACCTTGGAACGGGAAGCGTTAAGATAAATGCAACTGTCGGGGATGATACTTATTATAAGATAGTGGAAGAAGTGACAGGCTTTAATATTGACAGCAGGCAAGGTCTTATGGAAACACTTATAAACCTCTCAGGTGTTAAGAAAAAGTATGATAAGATTGCTATTGCATTAGATGAGGCGAACCGAAAAGGCTATGGAATTGTGTCCCCCGGAATTGATGAGCTTACTCTAAGAGAGCCTGAAATTATGAAGCAGGGCAGTAAGTTTGGAATTCGTCTTCGTGCCAGTGCCCCCAGCCTTCATTTAATCAGAGCTGATATTGAAACCGAGGTCAATCCCATTGTTGGAACGGAAAAGCAGTCAGAGGAGCTTGTGCATTATTTGTTAGAGGAATTTGAAAATGACCCAATTAAAATCTGGGAATCAAATATCTTCGGAAAATCTCTTCACGAGCTTGTAAATGAGGGACTTTTAAATAAGCTCAGTCATATGCCTGACGATGCGAGAATGAAGCTTCAGGAAACTCTGCAACGTATTATAAACGAGGGCAGCGGAGGACTTATCTGCATAATTCTGTAAAAGTATAAAAGGTATAGAGAATTATTCTCTGTACCTTTTTTGGTGTTTACAAAATAAAAAAATTATGATAGAATTATAGAAAAATTGAATCAAATTATATTTGGGTGATTATGATGAAAAAAAGAATTTTACGTTTGGCATTAATACTATGTGTAACAATGGGTTTAATGTCGGCGTTATTTGCAACTGTAAATGCAGCAACCTCTGTTGTTTCGCGTGATGATGGGGTTTGGTTGTTTCCTTTAAGTAGTGCCTATTATTCTTCTTTTTCTGATTGGTGTTGTTGCCCTGGTTATGATGCTTGCCCGATTCATGGACCTAATAACTGGTGCGGAATAGGAAAGGATCCACATAGCGGCCAAAATGGTCATAATGGCATA
>JAZROF010000058.1:0-2775 GCA_045648565.1 Clostridia bacterium
ACACCGACAGCTCCAAGTGTTGCTTACGGATTAAACGAAAATATTGATGACCCGGTTAAAATGTATCTTGCAGACATCTGCACAGTTACAGCAAATATCGTAGGCATCCCATCAATCTCCGTTCCTTGCGGATATGATAAAAACGGAATGCCAATTGGATTCTCAATTTCAGCAAAACAGTTTGACGATGCGAAGATAGTCCAGTTTGCAGATATTTTTGAGAGAGAATTCGAAAGAAAATACGCAAACATCTAAATTAAAGTAAAGAAAGGCGTTTTATTATGAAGTTTGATACAGTCATAGGACTTGAAATACATGCCGAGCTTTCAACCAATGCTAAGGTTTTCTGTTCTTGCAGTGCTGAGTTCGGCGGAGCACCGAATACCCATATCTGTCCTGTTTGCACAGGTCAGCCGGGTGCGCTCCCAATTATAAACCAAGCGGCAGTTGAATTTGCAATAAGAGCAGGTCTTGCTTTCGGTTGTGAAATCAACCGCTATTCAAGATTTGACAGAAAGAATTATTTTTATCCCGACAACCCAAAGGCATACCAGATTTCTCAGCTCGACCTTCCTCTTTGTATAAACGGAAAATTAGAGCTTTCTACGGGAAATGTTGTTAGAATTAACCGTATCCACCTTGAAGAAGACGCAGGAAAGCTTGTTCACGATGATTATCATAATCAGAGCTGGGCGGACTTTAACCGATGCAGTGTTCCTCTTATCGAAATCGTTACAGAGCCTGATATTAAGTCTGCGGAAGAGGCGGCTGAGGTTGTTTCAAAAATCGGTCTTTATCTTAAATACTTAGGCGTTTGCGATGCCAAGATGCAGGAAGGCTCTATCCGTGCCGATGTTAATATTTCTTTAAAGCCGGCAGGAAGTGATAAGCTTGGAGACCGTGCAGAGCTTAAAAATATGAACTCTATGCGCTCAATTATAAGGGCTATTGAATATGAGGTTGAGCGTCAGGCAGAGATTTTAGAAGATGGCGGAGTTGTTAAGCAGGAAACTCGCCGTTTCGATGATGCAATGGGAACAACCAGTCCAATGCGAACAAAAGAAAATGCAAACGACTATCGTTATTTCCCTGAGCCTGACGTTTTGGCAATTACATTCACAGAAGAAGACATCGAAAATGCAAAGGCAAGAATTCCTCTTCTCCCTCACGAAAGAGTAGCTAAATACGTAAACGAATATAAGCTTACGGATGAGGATGCAAGAGTTATCACTCTGGAAAAATACCTTTCCGATTTCTATGATGAAACTGTTGCAATTTATCCTGAATATAAAAATGTTGCAAACCTTTTCTTAACTGAAATTATGCGACGCGTTAAGGATACTGAAACTGAGGAAATTCCGTTCTCAGCAGAGGATTTTGCAAAGGTTGTTGAAATGGCGGACAAGAACACAGTTAACCGAAACGATGCAAAAACCATTATCCGCATAATGTTTGAAGAGGGCGGAGACCCAATGGAAATTGCAAAGGCAAACGGCTTTATCGTTACTGTTGACACAAGCGCAATTTCAGACTTTATCGATAACCTCTTAAAAGAAAGAGCAGACCTTGTCGAAGACTACCACAACGGAAAGCAAAATGTTTTCGGCTTCTTTATGGGTCAGGCAACAAGAGCCTTAACAGGCAAGGCGACACCAAAAGCCATCAAGGAATATCTTGAAGAAGCTTTGAAGAAATAAGAAAATAAAACATAAAAGGAATGTGCAAAAGCACATTCCTTTTTTTAATAATATTTTCTTGGTCCCTCTATGCGATAAGCCTCTTTATCCCTTTGTATTGTTTCATAAAGAAGTTGCATCATTTTTGAACAATGCTTTTCAACAAGGGTTTTAAATCTTAAAGGGTTTATTCTTCCTATCTCTTTATAGAACTCTTCCTGAATTTCGGCGTATGACTTTTCCGCCATTCTTTCAAGGGCAACAAGCTTTCTCTTTTCTTCCGAAAGAGCAAGAAACTCCTCCTGACTTAGCTGTGTATGTGGCATAATTTTCCTCCAAAAATAAAAAATGCGTCGGTCAAAGACCGACGCACGAAAAACGCACGGCATTGACCGCTGTTGCGACACAGTTTTACACCCAGAACGAGATAGGCCAAAGCCTGCGCTTTTACCAAAGCGCAAATCTGAGTGTAGTATTAAACTATGTCGCAAAATTATTCTAACATATTTTTGGAAATTTGTAAATAGTTTTATTGCACGATATTATAAAGGCTGTTTAAAACTGCCCAGTTTTGCGGGAATGGACGCATTAAGTTCCAATACATTGCCCCTCTTAAATTATATTCGCTGATTAAAAGCAGTTTTTCTCTTATGCTCTCCGCGTCCTCAAACCAGACCTCGTGCTCTCTTCCCTCTTCGTCCGTATAATTAAAATATGGTGCTTTGGCATAGTCATCAAACTGTATCTCTACCCCATATCTTCTTGCAATATCCACCGCCTCAACATTTGAAATGGAGTCTGCTCTGCTCTCTCCCTGAACAAAAGGAAGTGTCCAGTCATAGCCATAGTTTGGGATTCCCATAAAGATTTTTTCAGGCGGAATTTCCGTCAGGGCATATTCAATTACTCTCCTCACAGGCTCAATGGGGGCAACCGCGAGAGGCGGACCGTAGGTATACCCCCACTCATATGTCATTAAAAGCACCCCGTCTGATGCCTCCCCGATTTCTCTGTATCTGTGCCCCTCATATAAAAGGCCTCTTTGCTCTCTTGAAGTTTTTGGGGCAAGGGCGGTCAGCACGATTTTCCCGAGTGGGTT
>JAZROF010000059.1:0-21935 GCA_045648565.1 Clostridia bacterium
CGAATAAATATGCCTCTGTTTGTAAATAATAGCAATATATTTTACAAATAAGAGGTGTATTTTATGTTTAAGCACGAGAAAATGTTGTTTCATCCCGTAGGAGTGGAAAAACCAAATCCGCAGTATGCGGCACTGCTTCAGGAGCAACTTGGCGGCGGGAATGGTGAGCTTAAGGCGGCGATGCAGTATATGTCGCAAAGTTTCAGAGTCAAGGACCCGGAAATCAAGGATTTGTTTCTGGATATAGCGGCGGAAGAACTGGGGCATATGGAGATGGTTGCGCAAACTATAAATCTTCTTAACGGTCACGACCTTGCGGCGGATAAAGTTCCTGCAGGGGAAATTCAAACCCATGTGCTCTACGGCCTTAATCCGGGGCTTATCAATGCATCCGGATATTCCTGGACAAGTGATTATGTTACAGTAACAGGAGATTTGTGCGCTGATTTATTGTCCAATATAGCATCGGAGCAAAGGGCAAAGGTTGTGTATGAGTATCTTTATAGACAAATTGAGGACAAAAAAGTAAGAGAAACCATAGATTTTCTCTTAAACCGTGAAGAGGCCCACAACCAGATGTTTAGAGATGCCTTTAACAAGGTTCAGGATAGTGGTTCCAACCGTGATTTTGGAACAACTAAAGCGGCGAGAATGTATTTCAGCTTGTCTAACCCATCGCCGGGCAACGAAAAACCCTCAGAGGTAGATGTTAAAGCGCCGTCTTTTAATTAAAGTAATTACCCATAAAAGAGAAGTGACCTCGGGTTACAACTGCAATCAGAGGTCACTTCTGTTCGCCTTTAACGTCTAAAATCTTTTATTATACTCTTTTTCCAAATAAGGGGCTGTCATTTAAAACTGCTTGCGACAAGCTTCTTATATCAAACATATCCTATGGATACAGAATGTTTAAAAAATATATGGGTGTTACTCCAACAGAATACATAAAAATTAAAAAAGTAGATAAGCGAAGATGAAATATCCAACAAAAAAGAGGAAATTCTTAAGAATTTCCTCTTTTTTGTTGATGAAAATTTTGGAAATTAAAAAATAAAAATCTATATATTGTGTCTAAAAAAGAGTGAAACCACAATTTAATGGTTTTGTAACAAAAAATTAAAATTTTTGAAAAAAATTTAGAAAAAACTATTGCAATTCCCATAAAAGTGTAGTAAAATTTATTTAAGTGGGATGAAGTGGGGTAAAATACCCTAAAATGGTATAAAACTTGTCCTGCTTTAATTGAAATGGAAGAA
The DNA here is from genome assembly GCA_045648565.1 of Clostridia bacterium. GTDB lineage: Bacteria > Bacillota > Clostridia > Monoglobales > Monoglobaceae > SIG454. Next base: position 1,257 of record JAZROF010000059.1, read on the forward strand.
AAGCCGAAATATGAGAAAGGGGGCTTTAAAGGATGCTTATCGGGAAATATTTTCATAATGTAGATACTAAGGGCAGAGTAAGTATGCCTTCAAAGTTTCGTGACTCACTTGGCGGTCAGTTTGTTCTCTCCTGCGGAAGGGGGCAATGCCTCCAGATTTATTCAATGGAGGAATGGATGAAGTTTATGGAAAAACTTCTCGCTCTTAAAGGCAGTGATGCAAACAAGCTCAGAAAAGCTATTTTAAGTAATTCAGTAGATTGTGAAATTGATGCACAAGGAAGAATTCTTCTTCCTGCAGAATATAGGGGCTTTGCAAAAATTTCAAGAGAGGTTGCATTTATCGGTATGTGTGACCACGCTGAAATCTGGGATAAAGCGACTTGGGACAAGCAGACAGAGGGCCCGGAATTTACTCCGGAGGGAATAGAAGAACTTATGGAAAGTCTGGGGCTTTAATATGGAGTTTAAACATATTTCAGTTTTGCTTGAAGAAAGCGTTTTGATGCTCGGAGTAAAGGACGGCGGAATTTATGTTGACGGAACCCTTGGCGGTGGCGGACACTCAGAGCTGATTTTAAAAAATCTAAATGGCGGCCGCCTGATTGGAATTGACCAGGATAGTGATGCAATAATTGCGGCAAGTGAGAGGCTTTCAGTATATAAGGATAAGTTTACGGCTGTCCACAATAACTTTTCCAATGTAAAAGAGATTTTAAAAGACCTTAATATAAAGAAAATCGACGGGGCAATACTTGACCTTGGCGTATCTTCTTATCAGCTTGATGAGGGTAGCCGAGGCTTTAGCTATAACCAAGATGCCCGGCTTGATATGAGAATGAATAAAGAGCAGCCTTTTTCAGCATATGAACTTGTCAACACGTATTCGGAAAGTGATTTAAAAAGAATAATATATGCCTATGGGGAGGAACGGTTTGCCCCTGCCATAGCAAGAACGATAGTTTCCGAAAGAGAGAAAAAGGCAATTGAAACAACCTTTGAGCTTTCAGATATAATTAAAAAGGCGGTGCCTGTATCTGCACGATATCAGGACAAGCATCCGGCAAAAAGAACATTTCAGGCAATAAGGATTGAGGTTAACCGAGAGCTTGAAATTTTGGAAGGGGCAATAAGAGATTTTGTTTCTGCCCTAAAACCGGGGGGAGTTTTATCGGTTATAACCTTTCATTCTTTAGAAGACAGGATAGTTAAAACCGTGTTTAATGATTTAATATCAGGCTGCACCTGCCCCAAAAGTTTTCCCGTTTGTGTCTGCAATAAAAAGCCAACAGGAAAGCTTTATAATAAAAAGCCAATTGTATCGGGAGAGGAAGAACTTAAGAATAATAATCGGGCACACAGTGCGAAGCTTCGGGGGATAATAAAACTTTAGAAAATAATAAAACTTTGAAGGAGGGGTAAAATGAGTTATCAAAGCTATAACACAAGCAGTGCTTATAAGCTTGACAACTTTGAAAGTCACGCAAAAAGCAAGACGGTAACTAAAAAACCTACTCTAAAGAAAAAGGCTTCCAAAAGGGAAGTTTTAGTAAACAAAGTTAAAGCTCTTTCTATGGTTGCGGTTGTTATTATTCTCGCATTTATGATGGTAAGAGGATATGTTGCTATAGATGAAATGAATGGGAACATAGCAAAACTCAGGAAAGAGCATAGCTCCGTTGTTGCCGAAAATCAAGTAATTCAGGCAGAGATTAATAAAAATTTAGACCTTAAGGAGCTTCAAAGAATTGCAACAGAAGAATATGATATGACAAGGCCTGAAAGATACCAGGTTTTCTATGTTGATATGAGCCTTGGCGATACAGGAGCAAAACTTGCTGAAAACGAAAGTGAAAAGGAAACTCCATCTCTTTCGGGAGCATCAGGTATGCTTGTTGACTCAATGAACATATTTGATTAAGCTTTTTAGCAGTTATAAAAAATACATAGATAAAATATATTGTATAGAGCAGAAAAGTAAAGCAGAAAGGAGAACACGGCTCTATTATTTATTGCGAGCCGTAGTATTAAAGGTGCAAAATAACGGTAGCTCTGTTAAACAAAAGAAAAGAATAATCGCATTCCTTAGCATAGTGTTACTATGCTTTTTTGCATTGATAATAAGAATTGCTTATCTTCAGATTGTTAAAGGTGAAGAGCTTACTATTGCCGCAAGAGAGCAACAGACGGTTGATAGCTTAATCACTCCGGAGCGAGGGAATATTTATGATAGAAACTATAAGGTTATTGCAAGTAATATGACTGTTGAAACCTTGAGTATATCTCCGGCAGATGTTCGGAAAAATAAAAAGCAGACAGTGGAAGAAATTGCAGAAAAGCTTTCTGAAATTTTCGGCGTAGATGAAGAAACAATGCTTGAAAGGATAAACAGTAACACAAATTTTCAATATATTAAGAAAAAGGTTGGGAAAAGCGAGGTAGATAAATTCCGTGAATATATAAATAAATATGATATAAGTGGTTTTCGTTTTACGGAGGACACAAAAAGATATTATCCTTATGGGAATTTTGCTTCTCACGTAATCGGTTTTGTTGGTTCAGACAACAAAGGCTTAGAGGGTATTGAAAATGTTTATGATGATGTTCTGAGCGGAACGCCCGGAAGAATTGTAACCGCTGACCTTGTTTCCGGAATGGAAATTCCCGATAACTATGAAAACTATGTTGCAGCAGAGGATGGAAACAGCGTCGTTTTAACAATTGATGAAACAATTCAGCATTTTGCGGAAAAGCATCTTGAAAACGCAAGAATTGAAAACCAGCTCGAAGAAGGTGCTGCTGCCATTGTTATGGATGTAAACACCGGCGAAATTTTGGCTATGGTAACAAAGCCTGACTATGATTTAAACGAGCCTTTTGCAATCACTGAGGCGGTTGAAGAAAAATACGAGGGCATAAAAGAAGAACTTGAGGCTTTAGAGGGCGATGAATATAATGCAAGGGTTACAGAGGTAACTCAGTTTTTAAGACGAAACAAAGCAGTTGTTGATTCCTATGAGCCTGGTTCTACCTTTAAGATTGCCGTAGCATCAATGGCTCTTGAAGAAAAGGCGGTTTCATCTTCTGACCGCTTTTATTGCAGTGGAAGTATAAAAGTGGCAGACAGAAGCATAAGCTGTGCTAATCGCAGTGGACACGGCAGCCAGACTTTCCAGATGGCAGTTCAAAACTCCTGCAACCCTGCATTTATCCAAATCGGTGCAAGGGTTGGGGCAAAAAATTTTATTAAGTATTTAAAGGGCTTCGGCTTCTTACAAAAAACAGGAATTGAGCTTCCTGGTGAGCAATCGGGTATTTTCCATTCCGAAGATAATTTTAAGGAAATCGACCTTGCAACCTCATCGTTTGGGCAGAGCTTTAACGTAACTCCTCTTCAGATGGTTTCTCTGGCAGCAGCAGTTGCAAACGGAGGAAACCTTATGAAGCCTCATTTGATTAAGCAAATTGTTGACAAGGATTTAAATGTTATTGAGGAAATTGCACCAACAAAGATAAGACAGATTGTTTCAAAGGAAACAAGCGATGCAATGCGGACTATTTTAGAATCAGTTGTATCTGAGGGCGGTGGTAAGAATGCCTACCTTGCCGGATACAGAATTGCAGGGAAAACAGGAACATCTGAAAAGCAGCCAAGAGGCAACGGCAAGTATGTTGCATCATTTATTGGCTTTGCCCCGGCTGACGACCCGCAGGTTGTATGCCTTGTCATTCTTGACCAGCCGCCTGTTGGAAATGTTTACTATGGCGGTCTTATAGCAGCTCCTGTTGTTAAGAATATTTTAGACGAAACACTTCAGTATCTAAATGTTGAGCCTGAATACACAGAGGAAGAAATGCAGTTTGTTGATATTTTAGTTCCTGATGTTATAGGAAGAACTTCAGATAAGGCAAAGCAAACAATGGAAAAGGCAGGCTTTAACGTAAAGATTTACGGAAGCGGTGACAAGGTAACAGAACAGATGCCAAAGGCAAACACTAAGGTATCCCGAAGCTCAAATATTATTTTATATACAGAGCAAAATAAAGAAAAGCAAATGGCGACAGTCCCGAGAGTTCTGGGAATGTCCCCGGCTGAGGCAAATAAAGTATTAACAGATTCAGGACTAAATGTAAAGATAAAGGGTGTATCAAGCACAGCAGGAGTAGCACTGTGCTCAGGACAATTACCACTCGGAGGAACGATTGTTGAGGCAGGTACAGTTGTAACCTTAAACTTCTCTTATGCAGAAGTCAGGGATTAACGAGGGAGATAGATATGAAACTTGTAGAGCTTTTAAAGGATGTTAACGTAAAGAAAATCATCGGAAATAAAGAGGTTAATATTTCTGGCATAACCTTTGATTCGAGAGAGGTTAAGGCAGGGTATCTCTTTATCTGTATTTCAGGCTTTAAGGTTGATGGCCACGACTATGCCCAGGAGGCTGTTGACAAGGGGGCGGTGGCACTCCTTGCCGAGCGGGAAATTGAAGGAGTCGGTGCAACAACTGTTATAGTTGAGAACACAAGAAAGGAAACCTCACTCCTTGCGGCGAACTTTTATGACCATCCCGATAAAAAGCTTAAGATTATTGGAATAACTGGAACTAATGGTAAAACCACAACCACATATTTAATTAAGTCAATCCTTGAGAGCAGTGGGAAAAAAGTTGGGCTTATCGGAACAAACCAGAATTTAATCGGAAATATTTCTCTTCCGTCACACCACACAACTCCTGATTTTATTGAGCTTATGGATTTACTCAGCCGTATGATAGAGGAAGAGGCTGAGTATGTTGTTATGGAGGTTTCCTCCCATTCTTTAGCACTTGACAGAGTTTCAGCCTGTGATTTTACGGTTGGGGCATTTACAAATATAACTCAGGACCATTTGGATTTTCACGAAACTATGGAAAATTATCTTGAGGCAAAGGCAAAGCTTTTCTCCCTTTGCAAAATCGGAGTTATAAATAATGATATAGAGGCATCGGAGTATCTTTTAGATAAGGCGAAAGGATGCAAAGCCATAACCTATGGCAAGGATAATCCATCTGATGTTTTTGCTGAAAATATTAAGCTTTATGGGAGCGGAATAGAGTTTGATTTAGTTTATGAGGGCGAAAAAAAGCAAATAAGCCTTGGAATTCCTGGTGAATTTTCGGTTTATAATGCCTTAACCGCCATTTCCTGTTGCTTAGGTCTTGGAATATCTCTTGAAGAAATAGCCCAGGGACTTAAAAATGCAGAGGGGGTTAAAGGCAGAATTGAGGTTGTTAAAACCAACACCCCCTACACGGTTATAATTGACTATGCCCACACCCCTGACGGACTTTTAAATATAATAAATGCAATAAGGGGTTTTTCTAAAGGCAGGATTATAACCCTTTTTGGTTGCGGTGGAGACAGAGATAAAACGAAAAGGCCTATTATGGGAAAAGTGGCAGGGGAGCTTTCGGATTTTTGCGTCGTAACAAGTGATAATCCAAGGAGTGAAAACCCCTCTGAAATCATAAGGGATATATTACCAGGAATAAGCGAAACAGGCTGTGACTATGCAGTTGTGGAAAACCGTTTTGAGGCAATCGAATTTGCACTTGACCACGCCGAAAAAGATGATATAATATTACTTGCAGGGAAAGGTCACGAAACCTACCAAATTTTAAAGGACAGAACGATTGTTTTTGATGAGCGTGAAATAGTTACAAAGCTTATCGAGAACACATTGCATTAAGTTAGTGCCGAAACCGGCAGATTGGAGATATTATGGAATGGCGATTGACACTTGGGGAAGTTGCTAGAGCAACAGGCGGAATGCTTTGGTATGCAGATGGCGACGAAATCGTTAAGGATGTTATAACAGACAGCCGAAAGATTATCGAAGGCAGTGTTTTTGTTGCACTAAAGGGCGAAAACTTTGACGGACATAAATTCGTTGCGGCAGCGTCAGAGGGCGGAGCGATTTGCTCAGTTGTTGAACATTGGAGTGCAGAAGACGGGAATTATCCGGTGATTGTTGTTGACGATACATATAAAGCACTTCGGGATATTGCAAAGCTATACAGAAGTCAGTTTGATATTCCTATTGTTGCGATAACAGGAAGTGTTGGGAAAACCAGCACAAAGGATATGGTTTACAGCGTGCTTAGTAATAAGTTTAACGCTTTTAAAACAATTGGAAATTTTAATAATGAAATTGGGCTTCCATTAACTGTTTTTAAAATGACCTCCGAAAATAAGGTTGGAGTTTTGGAAATGGGTATGAGCAATTTTGGTGAAATATCAAGGCTTACGGACATTGTTCGCCCTGATATTTCAGTTATAACAAATATTGGAATATCCCATATTGAAAATCTTAAAAGCCAGGAGAATATCCTAAAGGCTAAGCTTGAAATTTTAGAAGGAATGGAAGAAGGGGGAACTGTTATTCTAAACGGTGATGACCCGCTTTTGTGGGGGCTTCGCGGAACTCTCCCTTATGAGCTTTTGTTTTACGGCATTAAAAATGAGGAATGCGACATTGTTGCAAAAAACATAAAAGGCTTTTCCGACTCAACGGTGTTTGAATTTCAGCTTGGTGGAGAAAATTATAACGCCGAAATTAAAGTTCCCGGGGTTCATCATATTTATAACGCTTTAGCGGCAATTTTGGTTGGAGCCTACTATGGAATGAGCGGCGTGGAAATTACAGACGGAATTGCAGGCTTTGTCCCCGGTGGTATGAGACAGAATATTGTCAGAACTGATAAATACACAATTATTCAGGATTGCTATAACGCAAGTCCCGCTTCTATGCGCTCTGGCCTTAATGTTCTTGGAGTTATTGAGCCAAACAATGAGGGCGGACGAAAAATTGCAATCCTTGGAAATATGTTAGAGCTTGGAGATTTTGCCGTAGAGTCCCATAAGAATGTGGGCAAATGGGTTAAGGAGGAGAAAATCGACTGTCTTATAACCGTTGGGGATATGGCGAAGAATATTGCCGAGGGTGCAAAAGAGGCAGGTTTTGACAAAGACAAGATTTATCAGTTTGATACCAACACAGAAGTGATTTCATCGCTTACGGCTCTTTTAAAAGAAGACGACTGTATTTTGATAAAAGGCTCAAGAGGTATGCGTCTTGAAGAAATTGCTGAATCACTTTATGACGGGAAAATTACGGAGGAATAGATTATGGTTGAGTCGATGTGTTTGCTCGGTGTAAGCTTTATATTAGCATCTGTTTGCGGAATTTTTGCAATCCCGTTTTTACATAAGCTTAAATTTGGTCAGGAAATAAGAGAGGACGGCCCAAGTTGGCATAAAAAGAAGTCGGGAACTCCCACAATGGGCGGAGTTATTTTTATAATTGCGATGACAGTTACCATTCTTCTTGGATGGGTTGTCTTTAAATTTAGTATGCCCGACAAAAATTTAAAAGGGATAATGTTAATGCTTGGTATGTCCTTAGCATTTGGACTTATCGGGTTTTTAGATGATTATATAAAAGTAATCCTAAAGCGAAATTTAGGGCTTACAGCAAAGCAGAAATTCTCACTACAAGTTATAGTTTCTGTTTTATTTACAGTTTGGTTTGTTGCATCGGGGACGGTTTCAACAAAAATAATAATCCCGTTTACGGATTTTGAGCTTAATTTATGGTATTTCTATATCCCGTTTATAGTTCTGGTTATCCTTGCAACTGTTAACAGCGTAAACTTAACCGACGGGCTTGATGGCTTAGCTACAAGTGTTACAATAGTTATTGCAATATTTTATATGATTATTTCAAATCTTCGTGGGTTTGATGCAGTTTCGATATTTTCCTCAGCACTTATTGGCGGGCTTTTCGGATTTTTGATTTTCAACCGCTATCCCGCACGGGTATTTATGGGGGACACAGGTTCACTATTTTTAGGCGGAGCGGTATGCTCAATGGCAATTTATATGAAACAACCAATAACCTTAATTATAGTTGGACTTGTTTATGTTTTAGAGTCCTTATCCGTTATAATTCAGGTTTGGTATTTTAAGAAAACGGGTAAGAGAATATTTAAAATGAGCCCCATTCACCATCATTTTGAAATGTGTGGATGGAGCGAGAAGAAAATTGTTTCAACCTTTGTGGTTTTAACAATGATTTTATGTGTTATAGGATACTACGCATAAGTTCTTATTGGAGGAGTTAAAATGGCAACGAAGAGCCAAAGCAGTAAAAGAATAAAAATGCCAAAGATAAAGAAATCGGCTATGGACTATCAGTTTTTAGGAACTGTTATAGTCCTTTTGGCCTTTGGACTTATTATGATACTAAGTGCAAGTAGCCCTGTGGCTTATGCAAGTTCAGTGACGGGAAATGACAGTTTTTATTATTTTAAGAAACAGCTTATATGGGCAGTTATTGGCGGCGTTGCAATGCTTGTTGCCTCAAATTATGATTACAGAAAGCTTAAAAAATGGGGAAAGCTCTCACTTGGTATAAGTTTTTTCCTACTTATTATTGTTTTAATTCCCGGAATCGGAGTTGTTGTTAATGAGGCAAGACGCTGGATTCAGATTGGACCTATAAACTTTCAGCCGTCTGAGGTTGTTAAGTTTGGTGTTGTTTTGTTTATGGCAATGAGCCTTGCAGATAACTATAAAATTTTAAAAAAATTCAGCGGACTTATGGTATATTTAGTGATTTTAGGGGTAATTGCAGGACTTATTATGCTTGAGCCTCACTTTAGCTGCACAATGCTCATTTTGGCATCATCGGCGGTTATGCTTTTCGTTGCAGGGGCAAGATGGAAGCATATAGGGATTTTAGCTGCTCCTGTGGGGGTTGGAATTGTTGCATTGGTTGTGTCTGCCCCCTATCGTTTAGAGAGGGTAACTACCTTTATGGACCCATTTAAAAATATAGCAGACGAGGGTTGGCAGATTGTTCAATCCCTTTATGCAATAGGCTCAGGCGGAATTTTTGGGGCAGGTATCGGGCAAAGCCGACAAAAATACTTAAACATCCCCGAACCGCAAAATGATTTTATCTTCTCAATTATCTGTGAAGAGCTTGGACTTTTAGGAGCAATTTTAGTTATTGCCCTTTTTGTATTTTTGATTTATCGAGGTATAAAAATCGCAACAGAGGCCCCCGATTTATTTGGCACACTTTTAACAGTTGGAATAATAAGCCTTATTGCAATTCAAGCCCTTGTTAATATTGCTGTTGTAACCTCATCAATGCCGGTTACGGGAATGCCACTTCCGTTCTTTAGCTACGGCGGAACAGCACTTGCTATAACAATGGCGGAAATGGGCGTTGTGCTTAATATTTCAAAGCACAAAAAGAAAGCATTGGAGGTAAAATAATGCGTATTTTGCTAACAGGTGGCGGAACGGCAGGACATATTAACCCTGCAATTGCCATAGCCAATTATATAAAAGAAAAAGAGCCAAACAGTGAAATTCTTTTCATTGGAACGAAAGAGGGAATGGAGAAAACACTGGTTCCTAAAAGCGGATATAATATTGAATATATTAGGGTTCACGGCTTTAAAAGAAGCCTTAGCCTATCTAACATAAAAAATGTTTTCGAAGCTTATATGGGCATTGTTAAAACCAAAAAGATAATTAAAAAATTCAAGCCTGATATTGCCATTGGCACAGGCGGATATGTGACAGGCCCTGTTTTAATGGGTGCGTCAAAAATGAAAATCCCAACAATTGTTCACGAGTCTAACGCATATCCCGGAGTAACTGTCCGGCTTCTTGCAAAGAGTGTTGATATAGTTGCTCTGGCGATGGAGGACGCAAAAAAACATATAAGCGGAGCAAAACGAATTGAGATTACGGGAAATCCCTTAAGGCCTGAGCTTTTTAAAACTAATAAAAAAGAGGCAAGGGAAAAATTAGGTCTTGACACAAGACCTGTTATTTTAATTTTCGGCGGAAGCCTTGGGGCAACCTTTTTTAATGAAGAGGTTATTTCCTGGATTAGCTCACAGAAGGACAAAAATAAGTATCAAATTATAATGAGTGCGGGGAAAAATAATCAGTATGACCACGCGGTAAAGCTCTTTGAAGAAAAGGGAGTAGAACTTGATAAATTTAAAAATATAAGAGTGAGCGAGTATATTTATGATATGGCAACAGCTCTTAATGCCTGCGACATCATAATCGGACGGTCAGGAAGTTCAGTTAGTGAGATGACAGCACTGGGAAAACCTGCAATTTTGGTTCCGTCACCTAATGTTGCGGGGAACCATCAGGAGTTTAACGCAAGATTTGTTGAAAAAAGCGGTGCAGCAAAGGTTATTCTTGAAAAGGATTTAAATGCCGAAACTTTAGGAAAAGCCGTAGAAGAAATTTTAGGGAGCAATGCGGTATACTCAAAAATGGCAGATTGTGCCAAGAAAATAGGAATTTTAAATGCAACAGACAGGCTATATGAAATTGCAAAGGAACTTATAAAGGACTAAAAAGTAACACCGCCACCGAAAACGCATAAGATGTAATGCGATTATTTTTCGGGGGTGGAAGCTGTGGCAGTACTTAAAATTAATGGTGGGAAAAAGCTTTGTGGGGAAACCGTGGTTCAAGGGGCAAAAAATTCAGCTCTTCCTTGCCTTGCGGCATCAGCCCTTGGCGGAAAATGCATAATTCACAACTGCCCCGATTTAACAGATACCAAAGCAGGCCTTAAAATACTCTCTGCCTTGGGGGTTGAAACAGAGTTTTATAATAATACGGTTATAACAAATGCACCTAAAACTTTATCCTGCTATAAAATAAACGATGATTTAATGAAAGAAATGCGTTCATCGGTTATGTTTTTAGGGGCAATACTTTCAAAATGCTCTGAGGCGGAAATAAGCTATCCGGGCGGGTGCAGCATCGGGGCAAGACCTATTGATTTGCACCTTAAAGCCTTTTCTCAGATGGGAGTTGAAACCATTGAAGAGGGCGACAGGCTTTTTTGCAAGGTGAAAAAGCTTAAAAGTGCTAGGATAAAGCTTGATTTCCCAAGCGTTGGTGCAACGGAAAATATAATGCTTTTAGGGGCGGTATCCGATTGCGAATTTATTATAGAAAATGCCGCTAAAGAGCCTGAAATTCTTGATCTTAGAAATTTTATAAACTCAATGGGCGGGGATATAACCGCCGATAAGTATGGAAAGATCTATATTAAAGGGGTTAAAAGCCTCTCTGATACAGAATATAAAATAATGCCTGACAGAATTGCAGCCCTTACCTACCTTTGCGGAATTTCAAGTTGCGGAGGATATGGAAAGATAAAAAATGTCCGTCCTGAGCATTTAAAAGGGCCTCTTAAAATTTTAGAGGAGGCTGGAAATGAAATCAGATTGGGCGAAGATTACATTGAAATAAAAGCTCCGAAAAGAGTGAGAGGGTTAGGTCCTATAAGCACAAGTCCTTATCCTGGTTTTCCAACAGATGCTCAAGCTATTTTTATGGCAACCTCATTAAAAGGGCGAGGAGAGAGCTGTTTTATTGAGAATATATTTGAAAATAGGTTCGGGCATATACCTGAGTTTATAAAGATGGGGGCAAATGCCAGGATCTGCGACAACTCCGCCTATATAATGGGGAGAAGAAAATTAAAAGGGGCAGAGCTTTATGCCAAGGATTTAAGGGGAGGAGCGGCACTTGTTGTTGCGGCTCTTTCGGCAAAGGGCGAGTCCACTATACACAATATTGAATTTATCGATAGAGGATATGAAAATATAGAAAGGAGCTTTAGCGATTTCGGTGGCGAAATTGTGAGGGAATAAGCTATGGACGAAAGATATACCGAAAGACAAAAAATTGCTATGCGAAAAAAACGCAAACAGAGAAAAAGAAAACGCATCTTTGTTTTAGTGTGCTTTATTGTAAGCTGCATTGCAATTTTGACTGTGGTTTTTAAGGCTCCGTTTTTTAATATAACAAAGGTTGAGGTAGAGGGATATAAAATTCTTACTCAAAAGCAGATTTTAGATAAGGCGAAAATCACAGTGGGTGAAAATATCTTCAGCCATAGAATGTCAGGGGTAAGAGAAAGAATAATGGAGCTTTCCTACGCCAGCGATGTTGAGGTTAAAAGAGTTTTCCCAAGCAGAATTAAGATAACAATTAAAGAGTGTAAACCAAGAGCTTATATTGCCTATAATAAAAAGTTTGCCTTGATTGATTATAGCGGTAAAATTCTTGAAATGCCTAAAACAAATGATAAATATAAGGTTATGACTATAAAGGGCATTGAAATTAAATCGCCTGCAGTCGGGGAATACATTAAAAACGAGAAGGACGAGAGAATTAAAAACTGTATCGATGCCTTAACCATCCTGGAAGAAAACGAAATGATAGAAAAAGTCCGACAGATTGATTTTAAAAAGCTGACAGGAATAAAAATAAATTATGATGACAGAGTATATGTCAACTGTGGAAGCTTTGGAAATTATGATGATTTTAAATATAAGCTGAGCGTGTGTGCTCATTTGATAGACGAGGAGATTTCTCCTTATGAGAAGGTGGAGGTTGACCTCACTATGGAGGAAACTATTGTCCGCCCTTATATTGACGATGAAACAAAAGCAAGGCTTCAAGAGGAAAAGAAAAAGCTTAAAGAGGAAGAAAAGGCTTTAGAAGAGAAGAAGGCAGAAGAAACGACGGAGGAAAATAAAAATGATTAGAAGAAAATGGTCTTTTGAATTTACAATATCAATACTTATATTTCTTTTAGTGTTTGCTTTTACGTGGCAACTTAAAGGAGTTAGAAAAAATAGTGAAATAAGAGACAGGGAAACCTTAGACAGAGCAACTCTTGAAAAATATTATGTCGAAGAAGTGCAAAAAAATGAAAGCCTTAAAAAGGAACTTGCTAAACAAGCAGAAACAATTGAGGCTTTTCGCAATAAGGCAACTCAAGGAGATGATTATGCCTCTATTCTCAATGAAAAGCTTTTGGAGGCGGAGCTTTATGCAGGACTCACAAAAGTGACAGGGAAAGGAATAACTGTTACACTTGATGATGTCAAGCTTACGAAAGAGATGAAGGAAAGCGGACTTTATAACAATTATGGCATAGTCCACGACACGAATATAAGAACCTTTATAAACGAACTCAAAGCAGGCGGAGCGGAAGCGATATCTGTTAACGGAGAAAGAATAGTTGCAATGAGTGAGATTCGCTGTGTTGGTCCAACAATTTTGGTGAATGGCGAAAGAGTTGCAGCCCCATTTATAATCAAGGCAATCGGGAACCCGAAAAATTTAGAAAGTGCACTTACGATAAATGGCGGAGCAGTTGAAGAAGCAACTAAGATTTACGGAATTTCCGTAACCATTGAGCAAAAGGACAGGCTTACAATAGATAAATATTTAGGTGCAACACAAATGGAATATGCAAAAACCGTTGCAGAGGACAAGGAGGAAAAGAAGAAATGATCACTGTTACAATAGCTACTATGCTTGGAATTTTGGCGGGGCTTTTTCTTCCGTATAATCTCAGCAATGACACTCTTCCCTATGTGGCGGTTGCGCTTCTTGCGGCACTTGATACTATTTTTGGAGGAATTTGGTCTAATCTTGAAAAACGCTTTAATGTGGGTATGTTTATAACGGGACTTATAAGCAATGCCCTTCTTGCTATTGCATTTACGTTTATGGGGGATAAGCTCGGAATTGATTTAAGTCTTGCGGTTGTTGTTGTATTCGGTGTCCGAATTTTTAATAACCTTTCCAATATAAGAAGATATCTTTTTGAAAGATATTTACGGGTTAAGAATATCCGTCTTAAACGGATTGAGGCGGCCTTGAGTGAAGAAGAAACAGAAAATGATGAATAAAATTTAAATTTATGTATTTACAAACTGAAAAATAAATAGTATAATAAGATGATGATATATAATTTTTACGTATGCTATGAATTGTATGAGGAAATAAAAGGAGGAAGCAGTTGTGTTTGAATTTGATACAGAAACAACAAATCCGGCAAAAATTAAGGTAGTTGGTGTTGGCGGCGGCGGCAATAACGCAGTTAACAGAATGATTGAAGCCGGAATAGAGTGCGTTGAATTTATTGCTGTTAATACAGATAAACAAGACCTCGGGATGTCCAGCGCTGCAAGTAAAATCCAAATCGGTGAGAAGGTTACCAAAGGCCTTGGTGCCGGTGCTGTACCTGAAATCGGTTATAAGGCTGCAGAAGAAAGCCGTGATGAGATTGCAGAGGCACTTCGTGATACTGATATGGTTTTCGTAACCGCTGGTATGGGTGGAGGAACAGGTACTGGTGCGGCTCCTGTTGTTGCTGAGATTGCAAAGGAAATGGGAATACTTACTGTTGGTATCGTAACTAAGCCTTTCTGGTTTGAAGGTCCTCAAAGAGGAAAGAATGCACTTTTAGGAATTGAAAACCTTAAGGAAGCAGTTGATACTTTAGTCGTTATTCCAAACGATAAGCTTTTGGCTCTTGCTGAAAACAAAACTTCTTTGGTTGATTCCTTTAAACTTGCTGACGAAATTTTAAGACAGGGTGTTCAGGGTATTTCTGACCTTATCTCAAGACCGGGGCTTATCAGTCTTGACTTTGCCGATGTTAAAACAATTATGAAGGGGACAGGCTATGCTCATATGGGTATCGGCAGAGCAACAGGTGAAAACCGTGCTCACGATGCAGCGGCTAAGGCTATTAACAGCCCACTTCTTGAAACCACAATCACAGGGGCAAAGGGTATCATTATTAATGTTACGGGCGGAAGTGACCTTGGAATTATGGAAATTCAGACAGCGTCTGAGCTTGTTAATGAAGCGGCGGATAATGATGCTAACATCATTCTCGGTGCAATGATAGATGAATCTTTAGGCGATGAAATCCAAATCACTGTTATTGCAACAGGCTTTGAATCTGGAAGACCTTCTCCTGTTAAAAGACCTCTCGGCGGGTTTAATTCTATTGAGAAACATACAGAAGCTCCTATTATAACCCCTTCAAATGGCGGAGTTTTCGCAGGAATTGCGAAGAATATGGAAGAACTTAAGGCTGAAACTCCTAAAGCAGAAGGCACAGTTGTTGAAAGCTTAACACCGCCAACAGCTGAAGAAAAATCTTTTGAAAAACCTTTTGAAAGGCCGTTTTCAAAACCTAAAACAGGAATTTTCAATGGATTTTCAGAGGATGACGGGATAGATGTTCCTGTGTTCTTAAGAAAAAATAACGAATAATTTCATACAAAAACAGGCTGCTTATGCAGCCTGTTTTTATATGTACTATTACAAAGTATGACAAAATCTAATAGGTGTTTGCGGTATAATTAGGGTATTAAACCACATACGGAGGGGATAAATGTGGCTCCAATTATATACGCAGACACTCTTTTTTTATTTAATTTTTTTATGGACACAATAGTTTTGCTGTTAGCGTCAAGGATTATAAATAAAAAGATAAATGCACTTAAAATTGCCGTAGGTGCAGGGTTTGGCGGTATTTATTCGGTCTTTATGTTTTTTCCCGAAATAAGCTTTTTATATTCATGGCTATTTAAAATATTTGTGCTTTTTGGAATTTCATATATGGTTTTTGGCGGAGATAATTTAAAAGGAATGCTCAAAAACTTTGCAATATTTATTTTTGTTAATATAACCTTGGGAGGAGCACTTTTAGCCTTGATATTTTTAACAGACTTTGGTGTGGCAGTTGGCTCTGTTGCAACAAAGAATGGTATTTATCTTGATATAAGCCCTGCAGTTTTGCTTTTGGGAGTGGCTTTAACCTATACTCTTGCGGGGATATATCAAAAAAACAGCAATCGGGTTATATATGAAAAGAGCCTTATAAAGCGGTTCAAAATTATATACAAAAACAAGGTTTGTGAGTTCAATGGGTTTTTAGATACGGGGTGTAGGTTAAATGATCCCATAAGCGATAAACCTGCAATTGTTCTGGAATATGACAGAGTGAAATTTATTCTTAGTGATGAGGAGAGAGAAATAGTTGAAATGAAAAAGGGAGAGACTGTTGCATATAAAAACGGTATGAGAGTACTTCCATATTCCACAATCAACGGAGACAATGCAATTTATGCGATAGTTGCAGATAGAATTGAGTCTGATGGTATATATTGGGAAAAGGTGTGCGTTGGACTTTTAACAGAGAAACGCTTTGGTGAAAATTATGGGGGAATAGTAAATACAAGACTCTATGTCGAAGAAAATAAACTTGCGGAGGGAATCAGGATATGAAACTTGTATACATCAAGCTTAGAATATGGATGTTTAAATTACTTCTGAAAATTTCAAAGCCCAACAGGGTGGATTATATAGGAAACGGAGAAACTCTTCCGCCACCGCTTAAAGCTGAGGAAGAACAAAAGATTATTTTGATGCTGTCCGGCGAAAAAGAAGAATGGGCAAGAAAAATACTAATTGAGCGTAATTTAAGGTTGGTTGTATACATAGCAAAAAAATTTGAAAATACGGGAATTGGAATAGAGGATTTAGTTTCAATCGGCACAATTGGACTTATTAAAGCTATAAATACATTTAAGGCGGACAAGAAAATTAAACTTGCAACATATGCGTCAAGATGTATTGAAAATGAGATTTTAATGTATCTTAGGAAAAATAGCGCTGCAAAGGTTAATATTTCAATTGATGAGCCATTAAATGTGGACTGGGATGGAAATGAACTGCTTTTATCCGATATTTTGGGGACAGATGAAGATATAATCCAAAAAGAAATTGAAGAAAAAGTGGACAAAGAACTTCTGTATTTAGCTATGAATAAATTATCCGGACGTGAAAGGGTGTTAATGGAGCTAAGATTTGGAATAAACGGCGATGGGAATGAAAAAACACAGAAGCAGGTGGCAGATATGCTTGGAATATCTCAATCATATATATCCCGTCTTGAGAAAAGAATAATCAAAAGATTAAAAAGAGACATAAATAGTATGATAAATGGCTAATATTAACAGTTGTTTTGCATAAATTTAATTGACAAACCCTATCTTATATGTTAAAATTATATAATAAATGTAACATTATAATTATAGGAGTGCTACTATGAATGAGTTTGATAAAATTGATATAAAGCAGATACTTAAAATGATAATCGATAACATTATAATTGTTATTGCCTGTGTTGTGATTTTTGGCTTAGGTTTTTTCTTATATAAGGAATTTGTGACAGTTCCATTATATAGTTCCTCTGTCTCTCTTTATCTTAACAATGTCGATGATGATATGAAGTCGGGGGACAAGGTTTTAGGAACGGATATATCTGCATCTCAAATGCTTATCCCAAGCTGTGTTGAGATAGTAAAAAGCAACCGAATGTTAAATGAGGTTGCGAAAAAAGACGGTCTTGATTATACAGCAAAGCAAATTGGCGGTATGGTATCTGCTGCCCATATTGAAAATACAGAAATTTTTACAATAAGAGTAGTTTGTGCAAACTCTAAGGACGCAGCAATAATTGCAGATACATTTGCAAAGGTTGCACCGGGAATTATTACAAAAATTATTGGGGCGACATCAGTAAATGTAATTGATTTTGCATTAGAGCGTAAAACCCCAATTAATGCAAACACTACAAAAAATATAATTTTTGGAATGATTATTGGGTTTATAGTGGCATGTGCATATATTATCCTTCGGGAACTGTTTGATTCAAGAATAAAAAATGAGGTTGACCTTGAAAAACTGTTTGATTACCCAATTCTTGGAGTTATCCCTAAAATAGGTGATAAAAATAGCGGACAAGAAAATTACTATTACAGAAATAGTTTTTACAAAAGCGGAAAAGGAGGAGCATATTATGGCAGCGCCAAAAAAACTAAAGGTTAATAGCCTATATAAAAAAACATCAGAAAGCATAAAGACAAAAGACGATATGCTTCGAGAAAAGCTATTGAATGACGATTTTGAATTTAATATAAAAGAGGCATATAAAACATTAAGAACAAAAATTACATTTTCCCTGCCTTATGATGGGTGTAAAAAAATCGCTGTGACAAGTTCACTATCGTCGGAAGGAAAGTCAACCAATTGCGTGAACATAGCTATCTCCTTTGCTCTTACAGGAATGAGAGTATGTGTTATTGATTGTGACTTAAGACGACCGAATATAAACAGACTTTTTAATGCAGAGATAAGTCCGGGGCTTAGCAATGCTTTGGTTGGGCTTAGCAATGTAAATGAAATAATAAGACATTCTCAGTATGAAAATCTTGACTATATATGTTCAGGGGATATTCCGCCAAATCCGGCAGAATTGTTAGGTTCAAAAAAGTTTGGCGAAATTATAACACAATTGGAACAAGAATATGATTATATAATTTGCGATACGTGTCCTGTAAATGTCGTAACAGACACAGCAATTGTTGTGAAAACAGTGCCTCAGGTTGTAATGATCGCATTACAGAATTCTACAGAAAAAGAAGCTCTTAATGAGGCGATCAAGCAATTGGAATTTGCAGGAGCTAAAATAATGGGCTTTGTGTTAAACGGAGTTGAATATAACTATAAGGGCAATTATAAATATCGTTATCGTAAAAAATATTATAGAGCAAATGGCCATTATACGGCACAGTATAAACGTAGTGAAAAGGGTTCTGGTTCTAAAAAATAAAAAATGGTGGTGAATTCTTGTGGTTGACTTTCATACTCATATTCTTCCAGGAATAGATGACGGAAGCAACAGCGTTACAGAATCAATTGAAATGCTTAAACAGCTGGGAAAACAAAATATAGATCGAGTTGTTGCGACACCTCATTATTATTTGACAAAAAGCAGTATTGATAAATTTTTAGACGAGAGAGAAAATGCGATTCAAAAAGTTATAGCTCAGGCTAAGAGCGAAAAGGGTATCCCTAAGATAGTGGCAGGAGCAGAAGTTCTTTTATATCCTGAAATCAGCAGAGTGGACAGAATAAAAGAATTATGTATTTGTGGCACTAATTATATGCTCTTGGAAATGCCCTTTACTGATTGGTCAAGCATTACATATGCTACAATTGAAAGCTTACGCTCAATAGGAATCATACCAATTATTGCACATTTTGAAAGATATATTAATTTACAATCCGATAAAGGGAGCTTGTATGAGTTATTAGAGCGAGGATGCCTTATACAGATGAATTCAGGTTATATAAATTCGGCTATATCATATCGAAAGGCACTTAAATATATTAAAATGGGCTATGTTCATTTCATAGGCTCAGATTGTCACAATACTACAGACAGAAGCCCGAATATCGGAAGAGCTTACGAAAAAATCGAAAAAAAGCTTGGGCAAATAGGATTAGAAAGATTAGAAGAAATCGCGGATATGGTGCTTAGTAATGCAAAGTATGAAGGGTAAAGCAACGTTCGTTGGAGTTAGCAGCAGCGTCATTATTTTGGCTATTTTACTGATTATTCAGACTTGCATTATAACATATTATTCAAGTCTTGGCGGTGCAGCATCTAAAGGACAAAGCATAGGCATTATGGAAAAAATGGAATGGGTGCCTGAGGTTATACCAAGAGAGGCGACTGACGGAGTAAAACCTGAGCAGACGCTTCATTATATGATTAGGAAGGCAGCACATTTTTATAATTTTTTTATTGTTGGAATACTTGTTATGGCGATTTGCATATTTAGCGTAAGTAATAGCTGTAATAGAAATAATATTTGCAGGATAATATTTTGGGCAGTTTTAGGCCTTTCTATAGCAATATTTGACGAGTGCCACCAACACTTTGTTCCCGGAAGAAGTGCAAAGGTGATTGATGTTTTAATAGATTTTTCAGGGGTTTTATTTGGAATGATTGTTGCGGAAACTTTTTCAAAAATTGTTTGTGCAAAGAGGTGTAGAGAATGAAAGAAAAATCAGGCAAGAAAAAAGTGTGGAAAAAGGTTGTATTGGGATTTTTATGTGTTATCTTAATAGGGGTTATTGCTATTACAGTATGGCGTTGGAATGACATTAAGGCGGCATATTATTTTATGTCGGCAGGGTCATCTCAAAACATCGTAGATAAAATAGATGAAACAAAGAAGCAGCGTGAAGAGTTGATTTCGGACTATATTGAAGGCACGGTCCGGGATTTTACAGAGGAAGAAGAGAAAAAGATTGTTTCAGGGGAGCTTTCCGTTGAGGAAGCTACTGAGCTGATTAAGCAGGAGTTCAATGAGTCTGTGAAAAGCCCTGAAAAAAATGACGCAAAAAAAAATGAAGATAATAAAAAGGAAATTGATAAATTTATAGCGGATAATGTTATTCAGCTTTATTCCTATAAAGCCTATTATTTAGGACAGCTTGGGCAGATTGAAAAATCGGCTTTGGCTGATTATAAAGCCCTTTCTAAAAAAGATAAAAACTTGGTAAGTAAGCAGAGTATAGTAGATAAATACATAGGCACAGCCAATGCTTTGCTTATTGAGTGCGATGGAAAAGTTCATGCGATTATGAATAAGCTTGAAAAGAAGCTTATTGAAAATAAAATGGATACTTCAATTGTTACTAAGATTAACAATTCTTATGAAGAAGAGAAGGCTCTTAAAAAAGCTTATTATATGAGCCTTTTGAAAAAATAATGCGAAAGGAGAGACTGCCTTATGAAAAAAAGTGTATCCGCTATAGTTATGATGATATTGCTTTTGCAAACGGTTTTTGGGGCAGGTTTTTTCTTTGATGTTGATGAAGCAACGCCTCAGGGTGAAGCTATAGTCAAAATGGC
>JAZROF010000060.1:0-14895 GCA_045648565.1 Clostridia bacterium
TTTTTATCAATCGCAACCACAGAAGGTTCCTTAGTTACAATGCCTTTTCCCTTAACATACACTAATACTGACGCAGTTCCAAGGTCAATTCCAATATCCTGACCAAAATGCATTTGTATCTCTCCAATCTATCCCAACAACATACTTTTATGCACACTAATGCATACCTTTTCATCATCTTTCATCATATAACAAAAAACAAAAAATGTCAATACCTTCACCAGAAAAATGCAACTTTTTTACCACATTTTCATTTATGATAGGTTTTCCCTTCTATTATAGTAAATCCCCGATAAATCTGCTCTGTCAGAATTACCCTCATCATCTGGTGGGGAAAAGTCATTTTTGAAAAGCTCAATCTCTTTTTGGAAAGAGCTTTCACTTTCTCCGAAAGGCCAAAAGAACCTCCTATTATAAACGCAACGTGACTTATCCCATCTCTTGCAGAACTTTCAAAAAAACTTGCAAATTCTTCCGAGCTTTCTTCTTTGCCTTCAACACAAAGAGTCACAACCATCGCCCCTTTTGGGATTTTTTCTTCAATCCTCTCCCCCTCTTTTGAAAGGACAATTTCCTTTTCCTTATCAGATGGGTTTTCCAAAGTAGGTTCGTCTTTTACCTCTATTATTTCAAAATTGCAGTATCTTTTTAATCTTTTTTCATATTCATCAATCGCTTGTTGAAAAAATTTTTCCTTAATTTTCCCAACTGCAATAATCGTTACCCTTAACATTACGGCTGGAAGTAGTAACCAACGCCACGCTTAGTCATAATATTTGCAGGCACTGACGGGTCGTCCTCAATTTTTTCACGGAGTCGTCTCACTGTTACATCAACAGTTCTCACGTCCCCGTAATACTCATAATCCCAAACACTCTCAAGCAGCTTTTGTCTTGAGAAAATGCGGTTTGGCTGACTTGCAAGATGCTTGATTAAATCAAATTCTCTTATAGTAAGGTCGATTAAATTACCGTTTTTATAAAGCTCATATCTGTTGAAATCAAAAACAAAATTTCCAATTTCAAGGGTATCCTTTTCCGCTTGAGCTTCTGTTACTTCCGGAGCTATACGACGCATATTTGCCTTAATTCTTGCCATAAGCTCTCTAACGCTAAAGGGCTTTGTTATATAATCGTCCGCCCCAAGCTCAAGCCCTAAAACCTTGTCAACCTCTTCCTCTCTCGCTGTAAGCATTAAAATCGGAACAGATGAGGTTTCACGGATTTTCCGGCATACGGTAAACCCGTCAATTTTAGGAAGCATAACATCAAGTAAAATAAGGTCTGGCTGAACTGTTTTTACCTTAAGGAGCGCCTCTTCACCATCATACGCCTCATACACCTCATAGTTTTCCTTTTGGAGGTTAAGCTTTAGTATTTCAACTATCGGTTTTTCGTCATCAACAACTAAAATCTTCTTATCCATAATTTTCACCTCATATTTTAATATGATACATATCCTAACGGATTTTGATAAGCTCCGTTTTTCTTAATTTCAAAATGTAAATGGGTCCCCGTGCTTCTTCCTGTGCTACCCATTTTTGCTATTGTCTGGCCCTGGCTTACTCTCTGGCCCTTGGAAACCAAAAGCTGAGAATTGTGCCCATATGCAGTCTGGAAGCCGTTTCCGTGGTCGATTATTATATAATATCCGTATCCGCTCATCCAGCCCGAATAGGTAACCGTTCCCGATGCTGCCGCTTTAATCGCCGAGCCGTGAGAGCCTGCAATATCAATTCCGTTGTGATTTCTTCCCCAGCGATAGCCATATCTTGAAGAAAGATAACCACTGCAAGGTCTTATAAACTGTGGAGGAGTTTTCGTTCCAACCCGCCTTACTTCCGTAATCGGCTCACTTAAAACCTCAGAGGATAGTATTTCTCTTTTTACTTCTATGCCGTTTTCAGTTTTTACCTTGGCGACATTTTTAACTCTTCCTTCTACGCCTTTAGAAACAATGCTGTATTCCCCCTGATAAATATTGGGATCGTCCTGCTTTTCAATTTCAAATGGCACTGCCTGTTCGTATTCAACTGTCTTTGTTGCAATAACTGACAAAAGTGGAACTGCCTTTTCAATTATAATTTCGTCCCCTACGTGGATAACATCTCCACTTGCAAGATTAGGGTTTAAGGCAACGATTTCAACACTGCTCCTCATTCCAAACTTCTCTGCAATTCCCGAAAGAGTATCCCCCGATACAACAGTGTATTTTTGAAGTTCCTTATCAGTTCCCGCCAAAATGCTTATAGCCTCTTCAAAGGAGGAAAGATTGTTAATTCCGTGGTCATAATCAAGACTGTATGTATACTTTTCTTTAGTTTCAAGAACTGTATCGTCTGTAATTTGAACACCGCTGTAACGGATTAAATATTCCGCTCTGACCTTTTTCGCAATCTCTTCCGAGGTAACAGCTGTTACAAACTCTCCATCAATATAAATGCCATAACTTGGGACAACATAATCAAGGTTTACTATTAAATACTCAGTCATATCATCTACGGTCATACACTCATCTCTGTCAACCAGTCTCCGGACATATTCGGGATTTTTTGTATAAGTTTCATCTTCCCCGACAAAGGTTTTAACCGCCTTATCTACCTCAATTATAGCCTCTTTGACAACCTTCTGATTATCAATATAGCCAACCAAAGTGCCATCTATTATAACCTCATAGCCGAGAGTATAATTTTTCATATTAAAAAAGGCACAGACTATGGTTAAAAATATTATTGCGATAACTCCTGACACAATATAATGTCTGAAGGCCTTCCAAAGACCCTTAACGCTATGCATATAAACGCTTTTTTCATCAACCATAAACGAACGGTCTGAAATACGCTTCTTTTTTGGTTTTTCAGCTTTTTTATCAAAGATAGCCTTGCCAAACTCCGTTGACTTACTATCATTAGTTTCTTCTACATTATCTTTCTTTTCCGTCAAAAAATCACCCCTTATTTTAAGTAAGGATTAGTTTCAATTCTGTTAATTTTATATTACAAATCTGTTACAACCCTAATTTTACAATAAAGTTTTTAAAAAGTCAACCTTTACTTATTCATTTCATATATTATACGAAGTCCATCTAGTGTTAAAGTCTTGTCAACAACATCAATGGTTTCACTCTCAGGGGCGATAAGAACAGAAAGCCCCCCTGTTGCAACAACCTTGCAGTTTTCTCTTTTAAGCTCTTTTTTAATTTCAGAAACAATTCTGTCAACCTGTCCTGCCTGACCGTAAACTGCACCTGATTGCATTGAAGAAATCGTATTTCTTCCTATGGCACTTTGAGGCTTTTTAATTTCAACTCTCGGAAGCTTTGCCGCCCTTTCAAAAAGAGCGTTCATAGAAACATTAACACCGGGGGCAATAACGCCGCCTAAATAATCTCCATTTTCATCAATCGCACAAAAAGTTGTTGCCGTGCCGAAATCCACCAAAATAAGAGGCTTACCATATTTATATACCCCTGCAACAGCGTTAACAATCCTGTCTGCCCCAACCTCTTTAGGGTTATCGTATTTAATATTAAGCCCTGTTTTAACCCCGGGGCCAACCACTATAGGCTCACACTTTATATACTTTCTTATAGCGTTACAAAGAGAGTGCATAATAGGCGGAACAACGGAGGAAATGATAACATCCTCAATTTGAGAGCTATCTATTCCGCTATGTTCTGTAAGTTGGCATAGTGTTATACCAATTTCGTCAGAGGTTTTGTTTTTATCTGTTGAAATTCTCCAACTGTTTTTAAGCTTCTCTCCATCAAAAAGTGCAATAACTATGTTTGTATTACCAACATCAATAGCTAAAATCATTTATCCTCACTCCCTAAAATTCTTTGAATTCAGTCTTTAATTCATCGTTTTCAATAGTTAAAACAGCATAGCTTCTTGCTGCCGTGCCTGGGTTTATTATTGTAATTCCCCCATCTTCGTCTAAGTCACGGCTGTGAGTGTGACCGTATATACAAATATCCGCACCTTCTTTTTTTGCCTTATGAACAAGTTGAGCCGTTGAATATTTAACCGCATACTTATGCCCGTGGGTCAGGAAAATCTTCTTTCCCCCAAAGGTGAAAATTCTTTCCTCTGGAATATTTTGGACAAAGAAATCATTATTTCCGATAACCTCCGCCACTGTAACCCTTGGGTAGACATAAGAAAATTCTTCAATATCACGATGCATATCGCCTAAGAACATAACCAAATCTATATTTTTCTCATTTTCATAAGCTTCAATCAGGTTTCCCACCATCCCGTGAGAATCGCTTAAGATAAGTGCTTTCAAATCAATCACTCCTAAATATATATTATACCATAGTTTTTTCTCTTTGTCACTATTTTAATTAAAATACATATAATATATTGATGAAAAAATATTAAATCGGGAGGCAATTTCATTATGAATATTGAAAAAATGCTTAATAATTTAACCCCTG
Source organism: Clostridia bacterium (assembly GCA_045648565.1). GTDB lineage: Bacteria > Bacillota > Clostridia > Monoglobales > Monoglobaceae > SIG454. The sequence goes on from JAZROF010000060.1 coordinate 4,441, forward strand.
AGCAATTAGAGGCAGGACTTACAAAGCTTAGCGGAGTTCTAAGCTCTGAGCAGATGAAACAGGTTAAAAGTGTTCTTCAAAATACCAATAAAGAGGAGCTTTCCAATAAGCTGAAAGATGTTGATGTTGATAGCCTCAGGAAAAATCCCGAGTTTGATAAGTTTTTTGAAAATAAATAAATGAAGGAGAGTTATACATGGACGAAAACTTTGATTTCCAGGGGGCAGTGAGCAAAATACAGGAAATGTTTTCAGGGGAAGAAGGCAAAGCACAGCTCCGGGGAATTATGGATATGTTTCGTGAAAGTGATGCTCCCGCTGAAGAAAATTCCCACAATGATGGCGGATTTGACCCCGCAATGCTTCTTAAAATGCAAAAAATTCTCTCCTTAAATTCCAAAGGAGCAGATAATGACCAGGCAAAACTGCTTCGCTCAATAAAGCCTTTCTTAAAGGAAGAAAGGCAAGGAAAAGTTGACAAGGCAATTCAACTTATGAATATGTCAAAAATTATTTCTCTGTTTAAAGATGATTTTTAAGGCGGTGATACTGTGTATATAAGGTATAATAATTCCACAACGCAAAGCCAAAATTTTCCCCATAACAGTACCCCTCCTCTGCGGCAGACAACTACTCCCAAGCCTCCTTATAGCAAACAGGATTATCCCCCTCCTGAAAATGCAGATTCTCATAAATGTAAAGCTGATAAGGGCGGATTTAAAAATCCTTTGAAATTTCTTCCAAAAGAGGTTTATAATCCCCATACCCATAAATTTTTCGGCAAACTTTCCGGGGAGGATATTCTGATAATAGGCCTTATCCTTATGGTTTTAGACTGCGACTGCGACGAGGATATTTTTCTTGTCCTTGCTCTTTTATATATACTTTTGTCCGATTGGATTGATTTTGGGAATATCTTTTCTTGATTTATCATAAACATATACCAATAATATATGATGAAACGAGGTTGGATATATGAATTTAAGTCTTAAAAAGCGAGAAATCCCTCTTAAAGAAATGGTTTGTTCTAAATATAGCCAAACCAAGGCGGAGTGTGATTTAATTGTTCCCGATACAAAGCCCGATGTGTCAAGAATTCTTCAGGTCTGCGGGAGGGCAGTTATAACGCAGAAAAGCTCCCAGGCTGATAAAGCCTATGTTCAGGGAATAATTCACCTGACCGTAATTTACATTCCTGAAAGCGGCGGAATAAAATCAATTTTTACAAACCTTGACTTCAGTAATATAATTGAAGTAAAGGGAGCTGAGCCAAATAGTCACATTTGGGCGGAGGCTGACCTTGAGGAAATAGACTACTGCATTGTAAACAGCCGTAAAATAAATATTAAATGCACTGTTGGAATTGATGCTAAAATAAGCCGAAAATGCACCATAAACATTCCTGTGGGGTTTGACGAAGGCAACGATGCCCTGGCAAAATATAATCCACTCAAGCTTTCCTGCTCATCTCCTGAAGAAGAACAAAGCTTTAGATTTCGTGAAACCATTGAGGTCCCCTCAGGAAAACCCGATATTTGTGAAATTCTGAAAATAAATGCTTGTTGCAGTTTTGTTGATATAAAATATGATGATGGCAAAATAAATACAGGGGGAGATATTGACTTATCAGTAATTTACACATCAGACGACGGCACGATTTGTTCTATGGAGGAAACTCTCCCCTTTAGCGAAACCTTAGAGGGATTAAGCCTTCCTGAAGGAAATATTGAAGGCTTCTTTACCGTATGCGATATTGCTTTTGATACTCCTGAGGCTCCGGATGGTTCAAGACGCATTTTAAATATTGATTTGCTTATCTGCGCCACTTTTAAGGTAAACGAAACTATCGAGATGGCTGCGATTTCTGATGCCTTCTCCACAAAAATACCTGTCCGCCTTTCTAAAAACAAATACGAAATAGAAAGTCTTATAGATAAAAGCATAACCCAGGTTGCTCACAAGGAAACCGTGTCAATTCCTGATTATCTTCCGGAAATTCACCGCATCTGCGATTGCAGCGGCGAGGCAAGAGTTACCGGCATCTCAATAGAAGACGGAACAATTAATATTGACGGGGAAATCCTTTCCAATATTATATATGAATCCCCCTCTGAGGAAACTCCCATTTCAGGTTTGAGCCACATAAGTTCCTTCTCTCAAAGAGTTGATATGCCCTTTGTAACTGAAAGCTCTATTTGTGAGGCAAAGGTAGACCTTGATAATATCAGCTATAATATTAACTCCGACAGAAGCTTAGAGCTTAGATTTATTGTCTTGTTAACCGTTTCGATTTTATCGAATGAAAATGTTGAAATCATTGACGAAATAACTGAAGATAAAGACGCACAAGCTCTTTCTTTTGCCCCATTTGTGATTTATTATGCCGACGAGGGAGAAACTGTTTGGGATATTGCAAAGCATTATCTTGTTGCCCCTGAAGCAATTATTTCAAATAACCAAATTGATGGTGAAATTTTACATAAAGGTCAAAAAATATTCATATTTAAGTAGATAGCAAAGCAGTTCCAATTAAGACCTTGGAACTGCTTTAAAATTTTTAAACTTTTTTGCGAAAAACTGTTGACAAACGGACAGGTTTATGGTATTATATCACTTGTCGGTCGCATTGGCCGGCATAAATAAGTTGGTAAGCTGGTGTAGCTCAATTGGCAGAGCAGCTGATTTGTAATCAGCAGGTTGCGGGTTCGAGTCCCATCACCAGCTCCATTTTATGGAGGGGTTCCCGAGTGGCCAAAGGGGGCAGACTGTAAATCTGTTGCGTCTCGCTTCGATGGTTCGAATCCATCTCCCTCCACCAAATTCAAAAACCGCATAAATACGCAGTTTGGCGTAGTTATGCGGTTTTTATTTTTAATTAATCACCATATAAAATTTGATTTTGCTGCTTCCCCGTTATCGATAAGTATATCCTGTGCGGTCATTGATTTGTTTTCTACAGCAACAAAATATGTCCACTTTGCAATTTCAGAAATATCTGCCCATTTATTAAGAATAGTTTCATTTATTACTTTATCCCAAAGGACAGGATTATCAATTATGTGTGAATTTAATTCGCTTATAACTCCGCCCGGAGAAATGCTGTTAGAGGTTGCACCATACTTTGAAATACGCAGTGCAACATTTTTCATATACGCAATCATTCCGCCCTTACTTGCGGCATATTCCGGAAATTCTGCCCCTGTTTGTCCGCTGGCAGATGCAATAAAAACAACACTTTTAATATTTTCCTGAATAGCATATTTTTCCGTAACCCTAATTGTTCCCTTTAAATTTACATCAATATCATTTTGGCTGTTTTGCACTCCTGCATTATTGATTAAAATATTTACTCCGTCAATTTGGGGAAGTTCTCCTAAGTAAATATCTGTTTCGTAATGAGTATAGTTTTCATCCTCAATTGATGATGGAAAAATATCAATCCCAACTACCTTATGCCCTTTTAATAAAAACTCCTCAGCTATCCCCTTGCCTATCCCCCGGCTTGACCCTGTTACAACAATTTTCATAGCTTATTTTGTGCCATTTATATAGCACAAATACTCCTCTCCCACTTTATTTTTTCTCCATTTTTCAGTGATTTGATAACCAAATATTGAAAATATCACTTCACACAGAAGTTCTACTGCCATTCCAAAAAGCGAACAAGTAATGCATTGGGTAAGTGACCAACCAAAAAAGACTCTGCTAACAAGGAAAGAAAATACAAAGTTATCAACAAATTGTGCTACGGCTGTAGAGATATACGAACGACTCATATACGCAATTATTCCATCGGGTTTTTTCTTAAACAACCTTCCGATAAAATGATTTGAAAAATTATTTACAATGGCAGAGGCTAAAAATGCACACATACTGCCAACAATAATATACCAGGTTCCCCCAAATGTATTATTAAGTGCAGTGTTTATAATCATCGCACTTCCCTCTGAATAAGCCTCTCCCCACGTCCCGGGGATAATACTTACAAGAAAAAATACTAAGCAAAACAGTAAATTTAAGGCTGTTGCAAAAACCGATAATGTCGTTGCCCCTTTTGGCCCGAAATGCTTTGTTATTATATCCAGCGTAAGGAAAGCAAACCATGACACCACCATCCCACAATCGAGGGCTAACCAATCAAAAGGCATAGTTATGCTTTTATTTGCCAATAAATTCATAGAAAAAACAGAAATTATAAACAAAGCAAATATAACCGTTGGGACTGATTTTATTAAAAGTCTTATTTCGTTAATTTCTTTAGAGAGTTTATCTCTGCAAAACTTACCTTCTTTTACACAAGTATTAGTTTTATTTTTCATCGCTACACCTCTCATAGTTTTAAAAGGTGACCCTGCTGACGCAACAAAAATGAGGCTATCCTTACAGAAGAATCCACCCCATTTCTCCCGTAGTTTTGTTTATAGACAGGATGGTCACGAACTGTCTCTTTTTTATTAATAAAGGTCGTACTATTTAGCTGCCGGTTTTTTATCATAACACTCCATAGCTAAATATGGAGTGTTATACTTTAAATGCAGTCGGCAAAGACAGAAATTATTTTTTTAAGTAATTCTTGATAAGTTTCATATTTTCTTGAATAATAATGTCATCTGTATTATTTACTAAATTGTGTGCCCCGCCTTTACATAAGAAAGAATCGACCTCATAACCGCCCATACAAATCTGGCTTTGGGTTGGCAAATATGCAAAAAGACCATTTGCGTTACTCAAACACAGAGTGTGCTCAAAGGGGCTGTATTGCTTAAGTCTTAATTGAATCTCTGAAAACATTTCAAATGGGAATGGCACAAATATAACAGAGTTAAACAGATAAAGAATCTGATCGAATTCTGCGTGAGTTTCAAACTCCTCATTGTTTTCATACATTCTTATTGTTTCTTCAAGGCATTTTCTGTATATGCTGTGTATTCCTGCATGGTTTACCATATCATTTGGGTTTTCAAGCTGAGCTTTAGCTTCTTCCAAAGAACGTGGTTTTTTGTAAGGCAAGGATATAGTTCCTTTTATCATATCAAATGCTACTTCGCGATATTCCTTTATATTGCGGTATGCACGCATAGCATCTATTGCGGCTACTGACCCCAGCTCTTCTAGGTATGACAAATTTTCATCCGGAACTTCATTTTCGACACTTTCGTCTTTATCTCCAACAGTTCTGTTGTTGGAAAGTCTTGGGCCTGTATCCCCTATCGCACCGTTAAAGAACAAGGTCATAGCACCTGTTTCGGCTTCCATCCTGTCAACCATAGGTCCCATCCAGTCACGTGTGATTGCAGTTGCTCTGCCGGCAGAAGTTCCGTGGCAGTTATAATGTATAATATTTACTATGTTTTCGCCATCCAAGCCTCTGAACGATAAAACGGTCATAGTTTTATCAAAAACACCAAAAGGATTCTGACCTAAAATAACATTTCCGTCTTCATCAATTTCACGACGGTTTACGCCCACAGTACTCTCGGTTGTGCCAACACCCATCAGGGCGGGTTTCATATTATTAAATGCAGCAACCGCTGCTTTTACTGTTTGTGGAATCAAAATTTCATTAACATATGCGTCATTAGTTTCACCCCAGGCACCCATTCCCTCAACTGCCGGACCGGAATGAGTGTGTGTCGTAGCCATTGTTATATTTTCTTCCAAAATACCTGTCTGTTGGCAAATTTGATGACGAATTATTTCTACTGTTTCTTTTGGCACATTACATATGTCGGCACTTATCAAAACAGCACGCATATCTCCTTGTTCTATTGCTACAACGCTTGTGCGTAAATCATCGTGGACGCTTGACGCAGGTCTTGTGGCTGTGTAACCGAATAAGAGTGTTCCTAACGGCGGAGTAATAATCTCGCTTTTGCAACCTATCTTAAATTGTTTCTCCATAAAAAATCATCCCCTAAATTATATAATTTTTTTAAATACCCTAATTGCTTTTATCGCCATAGGCCAGACCAAAATACCCGTATGTAAATCGCAGAATTTTGCGAAACATTATACTCGCACAATTATGTCATAATCCATATTTTATCAATACTGATATAATTGTATCTCAAAACCCCCATTAAGTCAAGAGTTTATGCCAAATCCCCCCCCGCCTTTTCCGTCCAATATAACCATCTTTATCTGCCCTGAAAAATCCTCACTGCACTTAACATAAATATCCATATAATTTTTCGTTGTGCAATGGTATATCCCATCAGTTTTTACCTCAAAAAGAGCCGCCACTTCTTTGCCATTATATTTTTCATAAAAGTCCTTTTTCATTTTTTCGGCAAGGTCAAGCATTTTTCGGCTTCTCTCTTCCTTGACTTTCTTTGAAATCTGGTCAGGGAATTTTTCCGCCCTTGTGCCTTTTCTTATGGAATATTTAAAAATATGCATCTGCATAAAGCCAATCTCACGGCAAAACTCATAGGACTTTTCAAATTCTTCCTCCGTCTCACCCGGAAAGCCTACCATAAGGTCGGTTGTTATGGATGTATCAGGAATATTTTCTCTTAAAAGCTCCACCGCTTTTCTATATTCCTCGGTAGTATAGTGGCGGTTCATTCTCTTTAAAGTTTCGTTGCATCCGCTTTGGAGAGACATATGAAAATGGGGGCAGAGATTTTTAAGCTTTTTCGCTTTTCTTACAAACTCTTCAGTTATTACAACCGGCTCTAAAGAGCCAAGACGGACTCTTTTAATCCCCTCGACAGCACATACACGCTCCAAAACATCTATTAAAGAAATATCCTCTTTTAAGTCTTTTCCGTAAGAGCCAATATGAATGCCCGTTAAAACGATTTCTGTGTAGCCCTCTTTAGAAAGAGCAATAACTTCTTCTTCGATTTTTTCAATATCCCTTGAGCGGACTTTCCCTCTCGCGTATGGAATTATGCAATATGTACAATAATTGTTACAGCCGTCTTCAATTTTAACATTTGCCCTGATTCTGCTCTGATGGGAGGTTTTTGCAAGTTCTTCAAAACTGCTCTCTTTCATAATATCACTGCAGGAGATGATTTGCTTTCTATCCCTTATTGCCTCTTCAACTAAATCAACTATTTTTCCTTTTCCGCTGTTACCTATAACAATATCAACGCCCAAAATATTTTTAACAGCCTCAGGCTCAGTTTGAGCAAGACAGCCCACAACCGCAATAATTGCATTTTCATTTTCCCGATGTGCCTTTCCGATTGCCTGACGGGACTTCTGAGCACCCGTTCCTGTTACTGTGCAGGTGTTAATGACGTATATATCCGCACCTTTTTCCTCTGTGATTTCATAACCCCTGTCGGAAAAAAGCTTCGCCATAGCGTCGCTCTCATATATATTTGTTTTACAACCTAATGTGACAAATTTTATCCGCATTTTTATAAAACTCCTAAATCTTGTCAAAATTTAATTCTATTTTTGTTATAAAATTATACAACTTTTTATTGACTAATGCAAGAAAAATATGTATAATAGTAAGGAAGAAATTTTAAGGAGGTGAAAGTATGGCACCATTTAATATCGCTTTAAGTTCTATAAATGATGTTAAAAACTTTGTGAATATCGTTAATAAATATGATTGCGATATTGATTTAACTTCAGGAAGATATGTTGTTGACGCAAAGTCCATTATGGGTATTTTCAGTCTTGATTTAAGCAAACCAATCCAGGTTGAAATCCACTCTAATGACTGCGCTCAGTTAGTTGACGAACTTAAGCCGTTCGTTCAATAATCTTTTCAAAAATAAATAACCACTTTAGACGAAGGGTTTCCTTTTCTAAATAAAGAACGGGAAATACTCTTGGTTTTTGTGTGCGTTTTTATATAAAATAGGGTGATTATGTGAATATTCACGAAAAATTTATGAAAGAGGCTCTTAAAGAGGCGAAAAAAGCCTACGAAAAGGGCGAAACTCCTATCGGGGCTGTTATTGTTTATGATGGCAAGGTTATAGCTCGTGGACACAACAAACGGGAAACCAAAAAGAACGCCCTTTGCCACGCTGAAATAATCGCTATAAACAAAGCCTGCCGAAGGCTTGGGGGTTGGAGGCTTTTTCAGTGTGATATGTATGTTACCTTAGAGCCCTGCTTAATGTGTGCAGGGGCAATCGTTCAGTCCCGAATCAAAAACCTTTATTTCGGGGCGAATGACGAAAAAGGCGGAGCCGTTGGCTCTCTTATAAACATCCCAGCTCTTCCTCATATTACCCAGAGGGTAAATGCTGAGGGCGGAATTTTAAAAGACGAATGCTCGAAAATCTTAAAAGATTTTTTCAAGGAGCTTCGCAAAACCAAATCTGCAAATGATTAAATTTTTATATACTTTTTAGGAGGAACTAAAATGGCAAAATTCGTTTATCTTTTTAGTGAAGGTGACGCAAGTATGCGTGAACTCCTCGGCGGTAAAGGTGCTAACCTCGCTGAGATGACAAAAATCGGTCTCCCTGTTCCTCAGGGTTTCACGGTTTCAACAGAGGCTTGTACTCAGTATTATGAGGACGGCCGTAAAATTAGCGATGCTATCCAGGCTGAAATTATGGAAAACATCGTTAAGATGGAAGCTATCTGCGGTAAGAAGTTCGGCGACAAAGAAAACCCACTTCTCGTTTCCGTTAGATCCGGTGCAAGAGCTTCTATGCCTGGTATGATGGACACAATCTTAAACCTCGGTCTTAACGAAGATGTTGTTGAAGCAATGTCAGTTAAATCAGGTAACCCTCGTTGGGCTTGGGACTGTTACAGAAGATTTATCCAGATGTATTCCGACGTTGTTATGGAAGTTGGTAAGAAATACTTCGAACAGCTCATCGACGAAATGAAGGAAAAGAAAGGCGTAACTCAGGATATTGAGCTTACAGCTGAAGACCTTAAAGAACTTGCTATGGCATTTAAGGCTGAATATAAGAACAAAATCGGTAAAGACTTCCCATCTGATCCAAAGGAACAGTTAATGGGTGCTGTTGAAGCCGTATTCCGTTCATGGGATAACCCAAGAGCTAACGTTTACCGTCGTGACAACGATATCCCTTATTCTTGGGGAACAGCCGTTAACGTTCAGATGATGGCGTTCGGTAACATGGGTGACGACTGTGGTACAGGTGTTGCATTTACTCGTGACCCTGCTACTGGTGACAGAGGCTTAATGGGTGAATTCTTAGTAAACGCTCAGGGTGAAGACGTTGTTGCTGGTGTTAGAACACCAATGCCAATCGCTCAGATGGCTGACAAGTTCCCAGAAGCTTTTGAAGAATTCAATAAGGTTTGTGCAATCCTCGAAGACCATTACAGAGATATGCAGGATATGGAATTCACAATTGAAAACAGAAAGCTTTATATGCTTCAGACAAGAAACGGTAAGAGAACAGCAAAAGCTGCTTTAAAGATCGCTTGTGACTTAGTTGACGAAAAGATGATCGACAAGAAGCAAGCTGTTGCTATGATCGACCCCAGAAACTTAGACACACTCTTGCATCCTCAGTTTGATGCTAAAGCATTAAAGGCTGCTACACCTATGGGTAAAGGTCTTGGTGCTTCTCCCGGTGCTGCTTGCGGTAAAGTTGTATTTACAGCAGAAGATGCAGACGCTTGGAACTCAAGAGGCGAAAAAGTTATCCTCGTTCGTTTGGAAACATCACCTGAAGATATCACAGGTATGAAAGCTTCACAGGGTATCTTGACAGTTCGTGGTGGTATGACATCACACGCTGCCGTTGTTGCTCGTGGTATGGGTACATGCTGTGTATCTGGTTGTGGCGATATCAACATGGACGAAGCTAACAAGAAGTTCACACTTGCTGGTAAGACATATGTTGAGGGCGATTACATCTCAATCGATGGTTCAACAGGTAACATCTACGACGGTATCATCCCGACAGTAGACGCTACAATCGCAGGTGAGTTCGGCAGAATCATGAGCTGGGCTGACAAGTATAGAACACTTAAGGTTCGTACAAACGCAGATACTCCGGAAGATGCTAAGAAAGCAAGAGAGCTTGGTGCAGAAGGTATCGGTCTTTGCCGTACAGAGCACATGTTCTTCGGCGGTAACAGAATCGACGCATTCCGTGAAATGATCTGTTCAGATACACTTGAAGAGAGAGAAGCAGCATTGGCTAAGATTCTTCCGATGCAGCAGAGCGACTTCGAAGAGCTTTATGAAGCACTTGAAGGTCACCCGGTTACAATCCGTTTCCTTGACCCACCACTTCATGAGTTCGTTCCGACAGATGAAGCTGATATAAAGGCACTTGCTGATACACAGGGCAAGACTGTTGAAGACATTAAGGCTATCATTGATTCACTTCACGAGTTCAACCCGATGATGGGTCACCGTGGTTGCCGTCTTGCAGTAACATATCCTGAAATCGCAAAGATGCAGACATCTGCTATCATCCGTGCTGCTATCAACGTACAGAAGAAGCATGCTGACTGGAAGATCGTTCCGGAAATCATGATTCCG
>JAZROF010000061.1:0-5413 GCA_045648565.1 Clostridia bacterium
AACAACCCTGTTTCAGGTATGGCGATTGCTACACTTTTAGTTACAACACTTCTTCTTAAATTTACAGGAAGCCTTGGTGCTGTTGGTATGACAAGCGCTATTGCAATCGGTTCTATAATCTGTATTGTTTCTGCAATCGCAGGGGATACTTCTCAGGACCTTAAAACAGGCTATCTTTTAGGGGCAACTCCAAAGAAACAGCAAATCGGCGAAATCATCGGAGTTGTTGCCGCAGCTCTTGCAATCGGCGGAACTCTTTATCTTTTAGACTCTGCCTGGGGCTTTGGCTCTGAAGAAATTGCAGCTCCTCAGGCAACTCTTATGAAGATGATTGTTGAGGGCGTTATGGAAGGTCAGCTTCCTTGGGCGCTTGTGTTTATCGGTGTATTTATCGCAATTATTGTTGAGATTTTAGGTATCCCTGTTCTTCCTTTTGCAATCGGCATTTATCTTCCTGTTCAGCTTAACGCTTGTATTATGATTGGCGGACTTGTTCGTCTTGCTATTGACAAGCTTAAAAGAGATGAAAACGAGAAAAAGGCTATTGTTAATGATGGTATCCTTTTCTGCTCAGGTATGATTGCAGGCGAGGGACTTGTTGGTATTCTTCTTGCCCTTCTTACCGTTTTCGGCGTTGATAAGGTGTTTAACCTTTCTGCAATTCTTGGCATCCCTGCCTTTGTTTCTGAGATTTTAGGTCTTGCTCTTCTTGCAGTTATTGTTCTTACAGTTCTTAAATTTTCTATTTGGAAAAAGAGAAGTAAATAAGATATGAAAAAGAAAAATGTTATTCCAAAAAACTATCTTGAAAAGAAACCTCTTCGCTCCCCATATATAACTTGGAATACGGACGAAAAAGGCACTATAACTCTCGAAATTGAGAACAGCGGTATATTTAATAAGATAGCACAAAAACTCTTTAAAAAGCCAAAAATAAGTTATGTTCACCTTGACGAAATGGGAAGCTTTTTATGGCCCCTTATGGACGGCGAAAAAGATATTATCGCCCTTGGAGAAATGGTGGATGAGCATTTTGGAGATAGCGCAAAACCGCTCTATGAAAGATTGGCAAAATTTATTCAAATTTTGGAGAGCTATCACTTTATAATCTTTAATGATTAAACCAAAAGCCGTGTCAAACCGACACGGCTTTTTTGTGTAATAAAAAAGGTATCGCATACGCGATACCTTTTGATTTTTAATTAGTTGTTTCCGCCAGCCATTGCAGCAACTTCAGCAGCAAAGTCGTCTGACTTCTTTTCGAGGCCTTCGCCCTTTTCGAAACGAGCGAACTTAACAACTTCAATTGTTGTGCCGAGTTCTTTTGCAACGCCGTCTAAGAACTTCTTAACATCCATATCAGGATCTTTAACGAATGCCTGGTCGTTTAAGCAGATGTCCTTGAAGAACTTCTTAATTCTACCAACAATCATCTTTTCAACGATTGCTTCAGGCTTACCTTCTTCAAGAGCCTGAGCCTTTAAGATTTTCTTTTCGTTCTCAACTTCTTCTGCTGGAACTTCATCTTCCTTAACATATTTAGGGAAAGAAGCTGCAACCTGAAGAGCAACATCATGAGCTGCACTCTTGAATAAATCTGTTTCAGCCTTAGACTCGTCGCCGAGCTTAAAGTTAACTAAAACACCGATTTTACCGCCGCCGTGAACATAAGCTGTGTTAACGCCTTCATATCTTGCAAAACGACGAAGGTTCATATTTTCGCCGATTGTAGCAATCTTTTCTGTTAAAGCGTCGCCAACTGTCTGTCCGTCATATAAAGGAGTAGCTTTAAGAGCTTCAACATCAGCTGGGCTATTGTCTGCAATACACTTTGCAACATCGTGAACGAATGCTTGGAAATCAGCATTCTTTGCAACGAAGTCTGTTTCTGTGTTGATTTCAACAACAACACCTATATTACCAAATAATGAAGCTTCAACGAGACCTTCTGCTGCAATTCTGCCAGCCTTTTTAGCCGCAGTTGCAAGACCTTTTTCACGAAGGAACTCAACAGCTTTATCCATATCGCCGTTTGTTTCTGTTAAAGCCTTTTTACAATCCATCATACCGCAGTTTGTCATTTCTCTAAGAGTTTTAACATCCTGAGCTGTAAATGCCATTATATATCACTCACTTTCGTAAAATTTCAAAATTTCAAATTACTGTTCATCAAGCATATCGAGGGAAAAATCTTCCTTAATTTCCTCTTCTTCAGCAACAGGGGCAAATTCTTCGCCCTGTCTTCCTTCGATGATAGCGTTACCGATTGTGGAAACGATAAGTTTTACCGCACGGATAGCGTCATCGTTACCAGGAATTGGGTAATCAGCTTCTTCTGGGTCGCAATTTGTATCAACGATTGCGATTACAGGAATACCAAGCTTTTTAGCTTCCAAGATTGCGTTCTTCTCTTTTCTTGGGTCAACAACAAAGAGAGCAGATGGAATTTCTTTCATCTCTTTGATACCGCCGAGGAACTTTTCAAGTCTTTCTTCCTCTAAGTTAAGCTTGATAACTTCTTTCTTAGGAAGAAGCTCCATAGTTCCGTCTTCGTTCATCTTCTTAAGCTGATAAAGTCTGTCAATTCTTCTCTTGATTGTCTTAAAGTTTGTGAGCATGCCGCCAAGCCATCTTGCGTTAACATAGTACATTCCAGTTCTTTCAGCTTCTTCACGGATTGCATCCTGTGCCTGTTTCTTTGTTCCAACGAACAATACAGAGCCACCGTCTGCTGCAATGTCGCGAACGAAATAGTATGCTTCCTCTATCTTCTTAGCAGTCTTCTGCAAATCGATAATGTAGATACCGTTTCTTTCTGTAAAAATGTACTCCGCCATTTTAGGATTCCAACGGCGTGTCTGGTGTCCGAAATGAACACCTGCTTCAAGCAATTGCTTCATTTGAATTACTCCCATGATTTTACACCTCCAAAAGTTTTATACCTCCACTGTTATCTTCTCAATCGGGGACTGTCATGGGTATACTTTGTTTGCAGCACTTCCCGACCAATCCAACAGTGTGCGTATTTTTTCTGCATTTCACATGCCATAATAGTATATCACAATATTTTTTAAATTTCAAGCTTTTTTTCAAATTTTTTTTAACTTTTTGTGTCTTATAAAAAATCGTGGCATAAAATAATATAAGAATTTATTGTGTGGAGGTATTTTTATGTGTGGAATAGGCGGCTTCGCTGACTTTAAGGACCGAATTTTATATAAAGAAGAAAGTATTGAAAAGATGAGCGAAACCCTTGCCAGACGAGGGCCTGACCAACTCGGCAGTTTTTTTGATGACTATGTTACCTTTCTTCACCGCCGTTTATCAGTTATTGATTTATCAAACGGGCGTCAGCCAATGAAAATTGACGATTTTGTGATAACCTATAACGGAGAGCTTTACAACACAGAGGATTTAAGACAAGAGCTTATTTTAAAGGGGCATATTTTTAAGGAAAAATCAGATACGGAGGTTCTTTTAAAATCCTATATAGAGTGGGGCGAGGATTGTTTAGAGAAGTTAAATGGGATTTATGCTTTTGCAATTTATGACAAAAGTCGACAAAAAATCTTTATGGCAAGGGACAGGGCAGGAGTTAAGCCATTTTTCTATACAATTTTAAATAACACTTTTATTTTCGGCTCGGAAATTAAAACAATTCTTGCCTATCCCAACTTTACGCCAACAATAAACAAAGAAAGTATAGCGGAAATATTTTTAATCGGTCCCGGGCGGACATCAGGAAAAACACCTTTTTCCAATATTTTTGAACTTTCACCGGGAGAGTGTGCAACCTTTTCAGAAAGTGGCTTTAAAAAGAGAAAGTATTGGAAAATCACTGCTAAGGAACATACCGACTCTTTTGATAAAACCAAGGAAACTCTTAAAAATCTCATTTGGGACTCCATATCCCGCCAGACAGTTTCCGATGTTCCTCTTTGCTCATTTTTATCAGGAGGCCTTGATTCAAGCATTATAACCGCCGTAGCGTCCAGAACTTTCTCTCCTGAAATTCTGACTACCTACTCCGTTGACTATACTGATAACGATAAATACTTTACAAAAAGCGTTTTTCAGCCAAATTCCGACAGCGAATATATTTCTCTTATGTCAGATAGTGCAAATACTGACCACTGCGTCGTAACTCTTTCAAATACCGAAGTCGCAAAAGCTTTAGATGACGCCACCTTTGCCCGTGACCTGCCTTGCATGGCGGATGTGGATTCCTCTCTTCTCCTCTTTTGCCGAGAGGTTAAGAAAACCCATACTGTCGCCTTATCAGGTGAGTGTGCCGATGAGATTTTTGGTGGCTACCCTTGGTTTCGCAACGAGGAAGTTTTATGGAGAGATGATTTTCCTTGGAGCGGGAATGTTCCTCTTAAGGGAAGCTTTATAAAGCTTGGTCTTCTTGATTTTTCGCCAAAAGATTATGTTCTGGAGAAATTTTTTGATACAATAAAATCGGCAGACACTTTGCCTACCGATTCAAAAATTGATAAAAGAATCAGGGAGGTTACGCTCCTTAACATAAACTGGTTTATGCAAGGACTTTTAGACCGCAAGGACAGAATGAGTATGTATAACGGTCTTGAAGTGAGAGTTCCCTTTTGCGACCACAGAATTTTAGAATATGCATATAACATCCCTTGGGAAATGAAAAATTATCAAAACAGAGAAAAAGGCTTGGTTCGTGAAATTTTTTCGGATATTCTTCCGAATGAAATAACTTGGCGAAAGAAAAGTCCATATCCTAAAACCCACAACCCCATCTATCTTAAAGAGGTTAAGAGTAGGCTAAAAGGTATTATGGATGATAATTCCGCTCCGATTTGGGATATTGCAAACAGGGAAATGTTTGAGGAATTTTATAAAACGGACGGGGCTATGTTCACCGTTCCCTGGTATGGTCAGCTTATGACCGCTCCGCAAATTTATGCTTACCTATATTCAATCAATCTCTGGCTTAAAACCTATAAGCCTATATTCCGTTAAGAAAATCGGCAATAATCTCAGCACAGTATACCCCGCCTTTTATTGCCTCAGATAGCGTGTTTCCGCTTGTTCCTACCTCGATTATCAAGCTTCCTTTGGTGGTGTGTCCATTGAATCGCTCACGCCTAAGGTTTATACCCCTCATTAATGAGGGGTATTTTTTATTTATTGCATTTTGGAGCTTAACTGCAAATTTAAGATTTTCTCTCCAGTTGTCGTGAATAAGTCCGCCCTCATTTGTTCCCACGACGAACATAAGCTGAGCCACCTTTTCTCCATCAATTTCCGTTACTGTTTTCGCCTTTGTCCCGTCGGAATATACAATGGCATCCCTATGAATATCTAAAACAATTTGAATAGACGGATATTCCTCCGTGTGCCTCTCAATTGCCTCAAGGGAGCTGGCATAAGAGCCGTTATA
>JAZROF010000062.1:0-7229 GCA_045648565.1 Clostridia bacterium
AAAAATGACTTGCTTAATGGTGGCGGAGAAGGAGAGATTTGAACTCTCGCGCCGGTTGCCCGACCTACACCCTTAGCAGGGGCGCCTCTTCGGCCTCTTGAGTACTTCTCCGAATTTATTCTCTATATTAAAAAAAATGGCGGAGAGGCAGAGATTCGAACTCTGGGTGCTTTCGCATCACTAGTTTTCAAGACTAGCTCCTTAAACCGCTCGGACACCTCTCCGTATACCGCAAATCATTGCGACCTATACACTATATCACAGCTTTCCTCTATTGTCAAGTGTTTTTTTATTTTTCCCTGTTAATATTCTTTCCTTATTGACACAAATATATGTTTTTGATATAATTTATTTGTATGGCACCTTAGTGTTTTTCCCAATTTTTTACCTTAATACGATTAAATGCAATTGAAAGGTTGTGTTAATTATGAAAGACCAAAAAACTATAAGACCTCAGACAATGGGCGAGGAGATTGCCAATGCAATTTCCCACGGAGTGGGTGCAGCTCTTGCTATTGCTGGAACTGTTATTGCTATTATTTTCGCCTGCATCTACGGGGATGCTATGAGCATTGTAAGTGCGGCTCTTTACGGGGCGAGCCTTATAATTCTTTATATGGCGTCAACCCTTTATCACTCCCTTACTAACAAAACAGCGAAAAAGGTTTTCCAGATTTTGGACCATTGTTCAATTTTCATTCTTATTTTAGGTTCATATATCCCCATTTGTCTTTGCCTTTTAAGAGGGGCGCTTGGCTGGACATTCTTCGGCATAAACGCCGCTTGTACTGTCCTGGGGGTTGTTTTAAATGCAATCGATATGAAAAAATTCAAGATTTTCTCTATGATTGCTTATATAATTATGGGCTGGTCCGTTGTTTTCTTCTGGAAGCCATTTAAAGACGCAATCGACATAAACGGCCTTTATCTCCTTTTGGCAGGTGGACTTGCATACACAATCGGCGTTATATTCTATAAGCTTAAAAATGTAAAATATATGCACTACATCTGGCATTTATGCGTTTTAGCAGGAAGTGTTTTCCAGTTCTTCTGTATGCTGTTTTATGTGTTTAAAAGATAAGAGGTAGTTTAAAAATGAAATATGATGTTTTAATTATAGGGGCAGGCCCCGGCGGTATTTTTTCCGCCTACGAGCTTACAAAGAAAAATCCAAATTTTAAAATTGCCGTGCTTGAGGCGGGAAACCCTCTTGATAAGAGAAAATGCCCCATTGACGGTAAAAAAATCAAATCCTGTATAAACTGCAAACCCTGTTCAATTATGAACGGCTTCGGCGGTGCAGGGGCATTTTCGGACGGAAAGTATAACATAACAAACCAATTCGGCGGAACTTTATATGAATATATCGGCAGAGAAGAAGCCATCTCTCTTATGAAATATGTGGATAAAATCAACTTATCTTACGGCGGAGATGGAACAAAGCTTTACTCTACCACCAACACTCATATTAAAAAGCTGTGTCTTCAAAATGGGCTTCATCTTCTTGACGCATCTGTTCGCCACCTTGGAACAGATATTAACTATATCGTTTTAGAAAACTTATACAACGAGCTTTCAGGTAAGGTGGACTTCCACTTTAACACCCCTGCACTAAATGTTGAAAAAATCGATGATGGATATAGGGTTAATACCAAAGACAAAGTTTTTGAAGGAACATACTGTATTATTTCTGCAGGCAGAAGCGGAAGCAAATGGATGGAGAGTGTTTGCAGTGACCTTAGCATACCAACAAATTCAAACAGAGTTGATATTGGCGTTCGAGTTGAGCTTCCTGCTGAAATTTTTGCTCATTTAACCGATGAGCTTTACGAGAGCAAGATTGTTTATAGAACTGAAAAATATGAGGATTTGGTCAGAACGTTCTGTATGAACCCCCGAGGCATCGTGGTTAACGAAAACACAAACGGAATTACCACCGTTAACGGCCACAGCTACGAGGACCCTGAAAAACAGACAGACAACACCAACTTTGCTCTCCTTGTGGCAAAGCATTTCTCTCACCCCTTTAAAGACAGTAACGGCTACGGCGAGAGCGTTGCCCGCCTTTCAAATATGCTGGGCGGCGGAGTTATGGTTCAGCGTTTCGGTGACTTAATCCGCGGAAAGCGAAGCACCCCTGACAGAATTGAGGAAGGCTATGTTACACCTACTCTTTCTGCAACGCCGGGGGATTTAAGTTTGGTTATTCCGAAGCGAATTTTAGACGGCATTATCGAAATGATTTACGCTCTTGACAAAATCGCACCTGGAACAGCCAATGACGATACTCTTTTATACGGCGTTGAGGTTAAGTTTTACAATATGGAGGTTGAGATTGATGAAAACCTCCAGACCAAACACAAAGGGCTTTTTGTTATCGGAGACTGCAGTGGCATTACCCACTCCCTCTCCCACGCATCAGCCAGCGGAGTCCACGTCGCAAGATACATCGCAGAAAATATTTAAAACTAAAAGGAGAGGATAGCCTCTCCTTTTTTATTTATCAAAATTTATTTTGGCAAGAGCCATAAAGACTGAGCTTAGTGCAGGGCGGTCATTTGGGTCTTTTCGTAGCATCTGATTTAACACCACCGCAATTCCTCTCGGAATTTCACTTGAAAAGTCCAGCTCATCACCGCTTAAAACCGCCTCAAAAGCATAATCATATTCCTCTTTATTAAATTTGGGAAGCTCTCCGCTCCAGAAAACGTGAAGCATTATGCCAAGAGAAAAAACATCGGCTTTGGTCGTTATCTTTTCCTCTTCCCCCGCCATATAAAGATAGCTCTCAGGGGCAAGATATATTAAATCACCTTGAATTTCATCGCTGTTTTTGGGCGGATTATCTTGGAAAAAGCTACTGTCAAAATCAATGAGCTTTGCAGTATAAATTCCGTTTTGGGATTTCGAAAACAAAACATTGTCCGGCTTTATATCCCCGTGAACAATCCCTTTACTGTGAAGCAGACCAAGACTATATGCAAGAATTCTGGTTATTAAAAGTTTTTGATAAGGGGACATTTTTTTCATATCCTCAACAGATAATGGCTTTGCGTCAATTTTATCTGTCACGATATAATAGTGACTATCATGCCTGAAAAACTGATAAATCGGCACAATGTTCCCGCTTATGCACTCACTTATTGCTCTGTAAAGACGGCTTTTCTCCTCTTGAAACCTTTTGCAAACTGTAATTTTATTTCTGATTTGCTCCTCTGATAAAAGGTCTCGCCGAGTCGGATACACAGGGGACAAAAATTCTTTGATAAAATACTGCTCACCATCTTTTTCGGCAAATCCCCATTTTGAATAACCGCTTTTATTACAGGTAAGCGGAGTCAACAATTTATAGCTGTTAATTTCCATATTCCCTATCCCCTAAATCAAATTGTGTTAGAAATAGCATCAATAATCTGCTGATAATCAAATTCACCAAGTCCCTCTCCCGCAATTGACGGGAAGTGAATAACATTATCCCAGGTGCTTGAAATCGTGTCCCAATGAGGTGCATCAGGTGCAAAAAGAAGCAACCTTTTTGCACTTTGATTTATATATCCACCATCTTCACTATCCCCCCACCAAGCAGTTAATTCACTAAAATCACTTGCCATTTTGCTGGGGTAATTGGGGGCATCTTTCCCCTCTCCAATCATATGGGTTGGAGCATCTGTCCAAACAACAATAACCTGTCTTTTCTTCATTCCGCCATTATTCCATTTAGACTTAATTGCATAGCCAAGAGCCTCTAAACCATCCTCTGCCTCATCTCCGCCACCAAAGGCTTCAATACTTTTTACGCATTCCTCAAATTCCTCATTTTGCACAGGCAGATTATAAAATTCAGAAGACAGCATAGCGTTTTGCCCGTCTGCAAGATAGTCACGAAAGGCGATGAGCTTAACTCTTAAAGAGTCGATAGTTTTTCCTTTAGCCTCCATAGCTTTCATAACATCTTCGTATAAGTGAATGGCATTCCCCTTAACCATATCAATCACATTCCCCATACTTCCTGTTGCATCAATGCAAAACACCATATCTACATTATATGTCACTTTATACTTTTTTAAACTCATCAAATCTTCACCCCTTGCCTTTAAAATGCCCAAATATATCTAATGCCACAGAAAATTCTGTGGCGTTAGGCTTATTCAGATTTATAACCAATTACTCTGCAAAGCAATCCTCTTCAACATATTCCTCATCTTTTTTATGCTTGTTATCAAGGATTATAATAATACTCACGATTGCAGCCACAATAGCAATAAGAGCCGAGATTCCAGCAATAAGCATTCTTTTTTCTTCAGTCTTTTCAATGCAATTAGCCAAAGCCTTAATCATATTTTTATCCTCCGTTAAATTCCCAATAAATCCTTTGCATACCAGGACTTTTCAAATTTTATAAGTTCCATATTCTCCGTAACAGGCTCTCCGTCATCATAGGTAACTGCAACGCGAACTACAGCATAGCCTTCAATCTCTATATTATATCTGTCAAGTGCCCATTTATGAGTATCTTTATATTCCTTATCCTTTGATTTATACTCATTGATGCTCAATATTTTATAATAAACCTTTGACCCGGAGCCTTGGGCATAAGCCTCTTTAAGTTGAGCTTTAAGTTCATCAACGCTTACATCGGCACTTTTTGCCTCAATATCCCACATTGGCTCGCAGGTAAGACTTGCAATAGCCTCTGCATCGGATTTTTCCCAAGCCGTATAAAAAGACTCAATAAGACTCTCCGGTGTTGGGTTTGGAATTTCCTTTTTCTCTATGCAGGAAGTCGCCCCGAAAATCATTACTAACGATAACAAAAAAGCTAAAATTTTTTTCACTTTATAAGCCTTCTTTCATATTTTATCCACAAATAACTATTTTCCCTAATATCTACCTTAATTATAGCACCCCATCTCCTAAGTGTCAATCATATTTTACACTTTTTTACACATAAAAAAGCGGTACAATATTGCACCGCTTTCGTTTTTATAAAATTATGCAGAGTTAATGGATATACTTTATTTCTTTAGAAGAACAAATAGGTTTCATACTTGTCAAATTTCCCCAAACCATGGCTTTGGCAGTATCGAATTCCGTGGTTGATTTAAGGCTTATTGGACCAACTGTTTTAGAACAAGTTTTTAATTCTACAAGTTTGCCATTTTTATAAAATGCTATTATTATGCAACAATTTTTAGGCAAGACCCCGGGCGTGCATATAACTGTACTGTTGGAAGAATCTGTTTCATCAAAAACAAACTCATAATCATACAAAGGAGAAACATTACTTATATCAACCGGGGTGCGGGTATTTTCTCCTTCTATAGATATGTAGGTGTTAAAACTATCCGGAGATTCATTTGCATCGCTTATAAAACTAATGGAAAAGCCGCCATCTTTATCGGTGGTTATTTGCGAAATGTATTCTAATTTGTTACTAGCAGTGTAAACTGATATAATTGCCGTTTTTTCAGGAAGTACATTCCCATATATTTGTATAACTTTACTGTTTGCAGGAGCTTCTTCATCATCACTCGCTCTATATCTATACACAGTTATGGTTTCTACTTTTTTCGTATCTGTTTCATCCGGAATATCGCCATCATACCAATCACTCCAATCGGTCCATCGTTCATAATAATATGTAGTAGTTAAGGTTCTTGTCTTGTATTGGTATCCGCTTAAAAACCATATATTGTATCCAGGAGTTCCAAAGCCGCAATAAGGAGCAGTCGTTGATGGTCCGCCGTACGGTTGTTTGCCGCCTTGATCAGCCATAGAGTATGCAGATAACATATTTGATGTGCTGGTGGTGTGACGATAGCTAGCAGAACCATACGCAATTGAGTCTACCCACCATCCGCCACTATAATTGTTGCAATAATGATGCCAGTTATATCCTACTATTTTACAAGTATCGCCGACATTTGGCTTGTTTGATGAAACCTGTACATTTCCCCAATCACCGTATGTCGTTTCCATATCTGTAAGAGTCCAACCGTCAAGAGATGACTCTTGTGAAGTTGTGGTTTCATAGTCTTTTGTGCGGTATAATGTTTTACTTTCTACAATTACATCGTCCGAAACTTCTGGCATTTCTTCACTCCAGTCGCTCCAGCCGTCGCCCGGGTAGATTGTTTCCGATGCTTTATTCGAAATAGGAGAAGTCATAGTGCCACTAAATATTTTTAATGCATAAGCTTCGATTAGCGATATTTTATCTGTGCAGGGTATGTAAATTTCTAATGTTTTTTCGGTGTCCCCAAATAGCAACAAGCTGGTTGTTTCGTATGAAATCAGTCTTTCATTTGCACTTTTTAGAGCAACTACTATTTTCCCTTCAACCGTTTCCTGCGAGTTATTTTTCACAGTATATTCAACATTATATCCACTGGCGACCTTTGTATAGTTGTTTATTTTTAGTTCTATAGGAAGATTTGGATTGACAAGAATTACTTCTATTGCAATGCTTTCAGTTTCTGCTTCACCCATTAAATTTGTTGCTTCCATTTTACAAGTATATATACCAGGTTTTTCAAAAAGGTGACCATAAATTCCCGAAGAATCATTTATAGGCAATTCAACCACATTGTTATCCCTGTCGCATATCAATATCTTTTTTGAAATCGCTTCGAGAATATTATAATTAAAATAGACTGTTTCACCAGACTTTATCTTCGTTTTATCAGCATAAAAAGAGTTTATAACCGGCTTTCCGATGTAACCGGATACTTTTACACCAATCCCGTTATTTGAGGTGTCGTATACATATATATCAACTTTATAATTCCCTTGTCCACCATATTTTGCTATGTCTATTTCGTGTGAAAAGGATCCTTTAGATGCAGCTACTGAATAGCCATCATGGGATGATGGTCCATATATATTTAACCAAACATATGAAATGCTAGCATTATCGTCTATAGTGCATTTTACAGCAAATTTACTATCATTGACTATTTGTAACTGCGCATTTGTTACTGTGGGTGCTTCTGTATCTGAAGCGCCATTTCCAATTTTCACCTTATTTTTATCAAATGTATAGTGAACTGAGCCGGCGTGATTAGAAACACCGTGCAAGTCAGACGGAAGCCAAGGATATCCTGCATCGTTATTAACAGCAGGGTTATTTATAATTCTGCCTTGATTCTGTTCCGGTCTTGTTACCCACGGATTTGCAGAATTCCATAACTCATTTATTGATAAACCATTTAGTCCTGAACCAGAAGGGC
>JAZROF010000063.1:0-12460 GCA_045648565.1 Clostridia bacterium
AGCTTTGTTAAAAGCATCGCACACTGGTATCTTAAAAGAGTCTTATTTTTATTTGTGCTTGAAATATAGGTATCAAGGTCAGACTTATCGATTACTCCTCTATATAAAAGGTATGAAATTTCTTTTTTATATTCAGTTGAATATTTTGACATAGTAGATGAATATGCCTCTAAAGAATCATCGACAATTGTCTGATAATCAGCATCATCAACGCCAAGCATTCTTGAAAGAAGAATCAATGCCTCTGTGTTTGTTATGGTTTTGTCAGGTCTAAAGGTGCCGTCTTCATAGCCCTTTATGTAACCCTCCTTAACCATTGCGTTAACATACTCTTCAGACCAATGTCCTTTAACATCGGAAAAATCAGCAGCACTAACCATCAAAGATGCTGTTAAAATCGCAACGCAAATAATTCCACAAAGTAACTTTTTAAATCCCATTGGAATCCCTCCTATATCGTTTTTCAACAAAATATTTTTTCTTTTTTTAGAGAAAGTCATCTCTCTTATAAATAGTTTAACATAACGAATTTTAAATTTCAACTACTATTTTAAAATTTATTGTAAAATTTTTTCTAATTGTGGTAAAAACTTATAGTTTGAAAATTTACAGCAGGTGCAAAATATGTTTGTAAACCAAAAAATCTGATTTTAGGAGGAATAAATTATGGTAAAGAAAATCCTTTCCCTTGCAATTGTTATTTCAATAACACTTGCTACGGGAATAGGCGTTTACGGAACTGAAACAGAATTCACTCTACCCGTATCAGGCGAACTTACAAATGCCAATGATACTGCAGATGGCTCTGTTTCAGGAATAGGTTCTCCTGTAAAGAGTGATTACAGTCAAAATACAGACGCTGCACAAAACAATAAAAGCGGTATAAATGCGCTGACCACTCAAGATAACAGTATGCCTATTGTAGAAGAAAACGCTACAAAACACAATAAAATGATGAACAAGGAGCTAAGCTCTGACGTTGCTCCCTCGAAATATGAGGAAAGCCGTGTTGCACTCTCTCCCGATATTTCAGGGACAAAGTATGAAGAAGCCGCAGAGGTTTTAGGTGCACTTGGGATTATGGTAGGTGATGCTGGGGCTGGAACATTCAGGCCAAATGATAATATCAAACGCTCTGAAATGGCAAAGGTAGGAGTTTATGCCAGTGGCTTTGAAGATGTCGCAATTAACACAGCAGGTCCAACAAGATTTCCTGATGTTGCCCCGACGCACTGGGCAAACGGTGCAATTACAATTGCAGAGCAACAAGGAATGGTAATTGGTGACCAGAACGGGAACTTCCGTCCTGATGACCCGGTGTCGCTTCAGGAAGCCGTAACAATTATGGTTCGCTCTATGGGATATGAGCCGGTTGCAAGTAATAATGGTGGATTCCCCGGCGGATATATGTATGTTGCATCTTCAAACCAGCTTTTAAAAGGCGTTACTGCAAGTGTAACAGCTCCTGCAACAAGAGGAGATATTGCACAGCTCGTATTCAACTGCTTAACAGTTAACCTTATGGAACAAACAGGTTATGGCACAAATACACGTTATGAGGTTGTTGATAAAACGCTCTTATACGACAGATTAAATGTTGAAAAAGGCTATGGTCAAATCAGAGGCACAAGCGAAACAACACTAAATGGCGGAAGCACAATGTCTGAGGACAGAATTCAAATAAATGACGAAATATTTATTGAAGGAACTGTTAGTGCTAAACAGCTTTTAGGACACAATGTTGTATACTATGCAAGAATTGACGCAACAAGCGATGAAAAGACGATTATTGTAGTTCGTAGCCAGGCAAGTAAAAATAACACATTAACTTTAACTTCCGAGGAAATTGATAACGCAACAGGGACACCTTCTGAGGGTATTACAATCGAATACACCAAAGAAAATATGTCAAGTGCAAGAACAGCCAAAACTGTTATAAATCCTGTTTTCATTTACAACGGAAAATATGACACACAGATAACTGCAGAAAACTTAGAAATTGCTTCAGGAAATCTTGTTCTTTTAGATACTGACGT
Source organism: Clostridia bacterium (assembly GCA_045648565.1). Lineage (GTDB taxonomy): Bacteria > Bacillota > Clostridia > Monoglobales > Monoglobaceae > SIG454. The sequence goes on from JAZROF010000063.1 coordinate 2,037, forward strand.
AAATAACATTTATGACATTGTATTCATAAATGAATTCACAAATATCGTTGTGGATACAGTTTCAACTGTTACAGGAAGAATTACTGACAAATACAACGGCACATCAATCGTTTTAGACCCGGATGAAGAGGAAGTTCAATATACACTTATAAAGAACGGTCAGGAAATCGAGCCATCTGACCTTGAGGAATGGAATGTTATTTCTTATACTACAAGCCGAGACAGAGCCTTAATAAGAGGTTATGTTACAACAGAAAGCATTGTAGGAACTGTTACTCAGATTTCCTCTGAAGGCGGAATAAGATTTAACAATGAAACAACATCTTATATGATTGCCGAAAGTTATCCAAACGAAATAAATGTTCGTGATTCCGGCAGGTTCTATCTTGACTATGAAGGAAAAATCGCAGCGGTAGATCCGAATGAAGCAGTCGGCACAGTAGCAACCGAACAATACGGTTACCTTGTGGGCGCAGCTGAAACCGGAACTTTCGAAACAGATGTTCAGTTTAAAATATTCACTCAAAATGGTGAAACAAGAGTGTTTAACTCCGCTAATCGTGTTCGTTTAAACGGAACTTATGGTCTTACACCAAGTGAAGTCTTAGGAACCTTAAAGGGTGATGGCACTGTAACACCACAGCTTATAACCTTTAGAACAAATGCAGATGGAAATATTACTACAATCAATACCGCATTTGATAACACATCAAGCGGTGCACCAAACGTTGACAAGTTCACTCTCAACATTGCAAGAGATGATGTGGTTTATAGAGCGGCATCAAGTAAGCTTGGTGATGTAACAATTGACGAAAATACTATCGTTTTTGATATTCCTGAAAATGCAGGAACAGATACAGAAAAATACGCAGTAAGAACAAAAGCGATGTTCTCAAATGACGGAACTTACGATGTTTTAATCTATGACCTTATGGAAAACTATACAGCAAGAGCTGTCATCGTTACAAGTTCAACCGGTGTGACTGCAGCGGACGCTCCTATTGTTTTAGTCGATGAACTTGCAGAGGCACAAAATGAGGATTATGAAAGCATAGATGTTCTATATGGATTATCCGAAGGAAAAGAAGTTACAATCAACTCAAGTGGCACAGGCGTATTTGTTAAAGGAGACTCTCCGCTACAGCGTGGTGATATAATCCAGTACAGCACAAATACTAAGGGTGAGGCAGATGAAATACAGCTTCTCTTTAATGTTTTAAATAAAGGAACTGAATTTGTAAATGAAATTTCAACAGACCTTACAACAGTTTATGGTAGAGTTACAAAGAAATTTGCAAAATCAATCAATGTTGATGTAAACGGATCAATAACCAACTACTCAACAGATGGTGCAACAGTTTATCTTTATGACTCTCAAAGAGGAAACGGAACAGTTTCCGTTGTAGCTCCTGAAGATATTGAGGTTTACGAAACAGGTAACGAGGCAAGAGTATTTATAAAGCTCTACCGCGATACAGCCCAAGAAATTGTAATTGTAAAATAGGAATATTGAGTAAGTAGTAACTCAGTCTGTATGATTTATACAGATAAACAAAATACTCCTATGATAGTTTCTATGCTATCATAGGAGTATTATAATTAATTTACATTTTGTTTTAATTGCTATGCCTTAAATAACGTCCCCACTGCTTTTTCTTCCGCTATATCATAAAGGTTTTCTATTTTATTTCCGTTAGTTATTATCATATCAATTCCCATATCCATAACAATTTTTGCTGCGTGGAGCTTTGTTTTCATCCCGCCTGTTCCTCTTCTTGTGCCTGCCCCACCGGCAACAGATAAAATATTATCATCAATGTTTTTAACAACAGGAATAATTTTTGCGTTTTTGTTTTCGATTGGATTACTGTCGTAAAGTCCGTCTATGTCAGACATTATAACAAGTAAATCTGCATCAACTAAAACCGCAACATAAGCAGAAAGTGTATCATTATCACCAAATTCAAGCTCCTCTGTTGAAACCACGTCATTTTCATTCACAATAGGGATAACTCCATACTCAAGCATGGTCATAAATGCATTTTTTGTATTATTATATTTTTGCTCATTATCAAAAACATATTTCGTTAACAGAACCTGAGCAGCATTATATCCATATTCTGCAAAAAATCTATCATACATTGAAACAAGACTTGCTTGACCTATGGCAGCCAAAGCTTGTTTTTTTCGTATTTCTTCAGGCTTTTGAGTAAGCCCAAGCTTTCCTACACCTGCACCAACTGCACCGCTTGATACCAGAACAACTTCATCTCCGGAGTTTACAAGCTCCGAAATCACTCGGACAAGCTTTTCCATCTGGCGTATATTTATTTTTCCGTTTTCGTGAGTTAAGGTTGAAGTTCCAACCTTAACCACTATTCTCTTTTTTTTCATATAATTACCTCATTTCCATAGCATTTTAACATATTTACTTGCTTTTTGTCAACAAGAGATATATAATAAAATTTAGAGTTTGGAGGTTTATATGAAAATAGGAAATATAGCTCTTGAAAATAATCTCATACTTGCTCCAATGGCAGGAGTTACCGATAAGGCGTTTAGAAATATTACCAAACCTTTTGGGGTTGGTCTTATGTATACCGAAATGGTTTCAGGAAAAGGTCTTATGTATAAAAATAAAAAGACCGAAAGACTTTTAGATATCGAAGAAAATGAAGGCTTAGTTGCAACTCAGCTTTTTGGTCACGATTCTGATATTTTGGCACAAACCGCTAAAACTGCACAAGATAATGGTGCTATGATGATTGATATTAATATGGGGTGTCCCGCACCTAAAATCGTTAACAATGGCGATGGCTCGGCACTAATGAAAAATCCTGTCTTAGCAGGAGAGATTATCAGAACTGTTAAAGACGCAATTTCAATTCCCCTGACTGTTAAATTCAGAATGGGTTGGGATGACGATAGCATCAACGCTGTAGAATTTGCAAAAATTGCAGAATACAATGGTGCTGATGCGGTAACTGTCCACGGCAGAACCCGTAAGCAGTTTTATAACGGAAAAGCAAATTTGGATATAATTAAAGATGTTAAAGAAAATGTCTCAATCCCTGTTATAGGAAACGGGGACATAACTGATGGAAAATCAGCAAAACATATGCTTGATTATACGAAATGCGACGGTATAATGATTGGCAGAGGTTCTCAGGGAAATCCTTGGATCTTTAAAGAAATATCTGAATATTTTAAGTCGGGTGAGCTTATTTCTCCGCCTTCTTTAGCCGAGCGAGTAAATATTATGTTTTCGCATCTTGATTTACTTATTAAATACAAGGGAGAGCATATCGGTGTTTTAGAGGCAAGGAAGCATATGGCGTGGTATCTAAAAGGCATCCCCAAAGGAGCATCGCTTAGGGTTCTTATCAACAAAGCATCAACCGAAGACGAAATGAAAACTATCATTTTTTCTATTGCAGAAAAAATGAATATATGATAAAATAAAGTAGTTCATTTAACAGAAAGGTAGTGTTTTTATGGCAGATAAAAACAAAATATATAAGACATCGATTGGTGGTCAGGCTGTCATTGAGGGCGTTATGATGCGTGGTCCTGAATCAATCGCAACTGCTGTCCGCAAACCTGATAAAGAAATTATTGTTGACGTCCAGCCTCTTGGAAATGTCAGAAAAAATAAGTTTTTAAAGCTTCCTGTTATTCGTGGCTGTGTTAACTTTATTGACAGTATGGTTGTTGGAATTAAGGCTCTTATGTTTTCAGCAAAATTTTTTGATATTGACGAGGATGGAAATGAGATTAAAGAAGAGCCAACCAAGCTTGAAAAATGGCTTGAGAAAAAACTTGGCTCTGAAAAAGCTCTTAATGTTGTAATCTATATGTCGGTTATTTTTTCCGTTTGTTTAAGCGTTGGGCTGTTTATGCTTCTTCCTGCATATCTTGCAAGTTTTGTTGAAACCTTTTCAAAAAGCCATACACTATATATTGCAACTGAAGGGGCTGTCCGCATACTTTTATTTGTGTTATATCTTATTCTAATTTCACAAATGAAAGACATCAAAAGAGTTTTTATGTATCACGGGGCAGAACATAAATCAATCCACTGCTATGAGCACGGGGAAGAGCTTACTGTCGAAAATGTAAGAAAGCATACAAGACTTCACCCTCGTTGCGGAACAAGCTTTTTGCTTATAGTTATGGTTATCAGCATTATTCTTTTCTTCTTTATAAGATTTGATAATATATTTTTAAAGCTTTTGGCAAGACTTATTTTAATTCCGCTTGTTGCCGGAATTTCTTATGAAATTATCAAGTTTGCAGGAAGACACGATAATTTGTTTACCAAAATCATCAGCTATCCTGGAATGCTTTTTCAATATATAACAACCCGTGAGCCTGACGACTCTCAAATTGAGGTTGCCATTGCATCACTCACGGCTGTAATGCCCGAAGAAAAGGGTAATGACAAATGGTAAAATTATTATCTCTTCGTAAAGAACTTCACGGTTTAGCCTTAAATCCGCTTGATGTGGATATTATCCTTACAGAAACACTGAAAATTGATAAAAGTAAGCTTTTTTTTGATATTTCTGTTAGTGAATATGATGAAGCAATTATAAGGAATAATATCCAACGATTACTTGAAGGAGAACCTGTTTCTTATATCGTAGGCTATAAAGAGTTTATGTCTTTAGATTTTAAGGTTAACTCCTCCACTCTTATTCCGCGAGCAGATACCGAGGTTTTAGTTGAGGAAATTATAAAGGTTTATAAGGAAAAAAATCCGTTCATTTTTGAAATTGGGACAGGCTCAGGCTGTATTCCGATAAGCCTTGCCTATTATATTGAAGATGCCGAAATTATTTCTTGTGATATATCGGAAAAAGCACTTGAAACTGCCCGAATAAATGCAAAAAATAACGGCGTAGACAAGAGAACTTCTTTTATCAGGCACGATATTATGTCCGGCTTTCCACGGCTTATGAAAGCTCCTGATTGTATTGTTTCCAACCCACCATATATTGAAAGTAATGTCATTAAAACCTTAAATGACAATGTCAAAAATTTCGAGCCGCTTTGTGCTCTTGATGGCGGAGCAGACGGTCTTGATTTTTACAGAAAAATAATTACGGATAACCCTCTTAAAAAAGGTGGCATTATGGCTTTTGAGATTGGATATAATCAAGGGCAGGCGGTTTTTGATTTAATGGAAAAAGATTTTCGTGATATAAAAATAGTTAAGGATTTAGGAAATAACGACAGAGTAGTTTTGGGTATAAAAAAATGAGCTTAACGCTCATTTTTTTTATGTAATTTTTTAGTAAGATAAATTCCAAAGATTGAAGCGATTATCCCAAGAACAATTCCGCCTAAAATATCAGTTGGGAAATGAACAAATAAATATAACCGTGAAAAGCTGATTAACATTGCAAGTAAAAGTGCTATAACTCCTTCTCGTTTATGCCAATAAATTATACAAGCAGATGCTGCAAAAGACGAAAAAGTATGCCCTGATGGGAACGAATAATCCCTTGGAACTGCAATAAGAAGCTTAACACTCTCGTCAATCCAGCAAGGTCTTTCTCTCGCAATCAGGTTTTTTAAAATGCCATTTCCAAATATCAGGCAAAAAATCAATGCTAAAATAATTGAAATTCCGCATTTACGATACCTTTTAAATAACATCATTAAAAGACCAATTATTATCCATATTATTCCGCTGTTTCCCAAATAAGAAACAAACACCATAATAGAATCAAGCATTTCAGAACGAATGCCCTGAAGCAAATATAGAAATTTAAATTCAATACTCATTTAACCACTTCTTTTAATTTTTTAAACTGTGTATCGGAGCCGGAATTCTTCCTCCGCGATTTATAAATTCCTGACTTGAGAACTGATGAACAGGCATAATAGGTGCTTCACCCAAAAGTCCGCCAAATTCAACTATATCACCAACTTTTTTACCAACAGCCGGTATAATTCGAACAGCAGTTGTCTTTTGGTTTATCATACCTATTGCCATTTCGTCTGCAATAATTGCAGAAATTGTTTCAGCCGGAGTATCCCCGGGAATTGCAATCATATCAAGACCAACAGAGCATACACAAGTCATAGCTTCAAGCTTATCAAGAGAAAGTGCTCCACACTTAGCTGCAGCAATCATTCCTGCATCCTCACTTACAGGGATAAACGCACCGCTAAGACCTCCCACATACCCCGATGCCATAACTCCGCCTTTTTTAACTGCATCATTAAGGAGAGCAAGAGCCGCAGTTGTGCCGTGAGTCCCGCATTTTTCAAGCCCCATTTCTTCTAATATATATGCAACGCTGTCACCAACTTCAGGAGTAGGCGCTAAAGATAAATCAACAATACCAAATGGAACTCCAAGTCTTTTTGAAGCCTCCTGGGCAACAAGCTGCCCCATTCTTGTGATTTTAAAGGCTGTCTTTTTAATTGTATCTGCAACAGTGCCAAAGTTTTCGCCTTTAACTTGTTCTAAGGCACTCTTAACAACTCCGGGACCGCTTACACCGACATTTATAACGCAATCGCCTTCTCCAACGCCGTGGAAAGCCCCTGCCATAAATGGATTATCCTCAACAGCATTTGCAAAAACAACAAATTTAGCACAGCCAAACGAATCACGGTCCGCCGTAAGATGAGCAGTTTCCTTAATAATCTGCCCCATTTTTTTAACTGCATCCATATTTATACCGGCTTTTGTTGTGGCAACTCCAACCGATGAGCAAACATTTTCTGTTACAGAAAGAGCCTCAGGAATTGAGTTAATTAAAATCTCGTCACCCTTTGCAAATCCTTTATGGACAAGAGCGGAAAATCCTCCGACAAAATTTACCCCTGTAGTATGAGCCGCACGGTCAAGTGCTTTTGCAAAGCACACATAATCCTTAGCATCGCTTGCCCCTGCCACCATTGAAATAGGTGTAACTGAAATTCGCTTATTTATAATCGGAATACCAAGCTCATCGCTTATATCATTTCCTGTTTTTACAAGATTTTCTGCATATCTTGTAATCTTGTCATAAATTTTATCGCAAGATTTTATTGCAGAGGAATCTGCACAATCAAGAAGTGATATTCCCATTGTAATAGTTCGTATATCAAGATGTTCATCCTTGATCATCTTTATAGTTTCAAAAATTTCATTAGTGTTTATCATTTTGCCCTCCATAAATCAAAGTCATAGACTTAGATCTACTACTCACCCTATACTTAAATTCTGTGCATACTTCTAAAAATATCTTCGTGCTGAATTTTAACCTCAACACCAAGCTCCTCTCCGATTTCAGAGAGCTTATCAGAAACATCTGTAAATTTGTTTTTAGCATCAGACATATCAACAAGCATAACCATAGTGAATAAATCTTGCATAATGGTTTGATTTATATCAAGGATATTTATATCATTTTCCGATAAGCAAGTGCTGACATTTGCAATAATACCCTTTTTATCAATTCCCATAACCGTTACGATAGCACGCATAGTTTTCCTCCTAAACAGATAATTTACATATTAGCATAATCATAACCTTTTTCCCTTTTAAAGTCAAGTGAATTTTGCATAATTATCTTGAAATTTGTCTTGAAAAATGGTATGATATTCTTATAATATTTTTTACAAAGGAATGTTACTATGTTTTTACCCGTATGTAAGTCTGATATGGTTAAACAAGGGATTAAGCAGCTTGATTTTATTCTTGTTTCAGGTGATGCTTATGTTGACCATAGTGCCTTCGCTCATGCCGTTATCGGAAGAGTTCTTGAAAGTATCGGATATTCGGTGGGAATTATTCCTCAACCCAATTGGCAAAACATTGATGATTTTAAAAAATTAGGCACTCCTCGTCTTGGTTTTCTTGTTTGCCCAGGAAATATTGACTCTATGGTTAATCATTATACCGCCTCAAAAAAACGGAGAAATCAAGATTTCTATTCTCCTGGTGGCAAAGCAGGACTTCGCCCTGATAGAGCAACTATTGTTTATTGCAACAAAATCCGAGAAGCTTTTGGAAATAAAATTCCTATTATTATTGGCGGGATTGAAGCAAGTCTCAGGCGTTTTGCTCATTACGATTATTGGTCGGATAGTGTTAGACGGAGTATTTTAATTGACAGTGGAGCTGACCTTTTGATATATGGAATGGGTGAAAAACAAATTATGGAAATCGCCGACCTTTTAAACTGTGGAGCATCTATAAAAGATATTAAACACATTCCAGGCACAGTTTATGAGGAAACGAAAGAAAAACTTCCAACTGATTGCATTATCCTCCCCGACTTTAATTCAGTATCAACTGATAAAAAGCAATATGCAATCGCTACTTATAAAATGGTTTTTGAACAGGACTATATACGAGGTAAGGTTTTAGCTCAAAAAGATAATAAAAAATATGTGGTTCAAAATCCCCCCGCTACTCCTCTTAGCCAAGATGAGCTTGATTGGGTTTATGAACTGCCATATGAAAACACCTATCATCCTATGTATGAAAAGCTTGGAGGTGTTCCTGCAATTTCTGAAATAAAATTCAGCTTAACCTCTTGCCGGGGTTGTTTTGGAAACTGTAACTTTTGTGCTCTTGCATTTCATCAAGGCAGAACTGTTACAGCACGAAGTCACAAATCTCTTATAAGAGAAGCGGAAAATATGACAAAATCTCCGGACTTTAAAGGATATATCCACGATGTTGGCGGTCCAACGGCTAATTTCCGCCATCCATCTTGTGAAAAACAGCTTAAAATGGGAGCTTGCAAGGATAAACAATGTTTATTTCCAACACCATGCAAGAATCTTGATGTTTCTCACCAAGACTATCTTTCTCTTCTCAGAAAGCTGAGAAAGATTCCAAAGGTAAAGAAGGTTTTCATTAGATCCGGTATAAGATATGATTATCTTTTAGCAGATAAAAACGACGAGTTTTTCTATGAACTGTGTAAATATCATATTAGCGGGCAGCTCCGTGTTGCACCTGAGCATATTTCTGACCGGGTATTAAAATATATGGGTAAGCCAAGTAGGGAGATATACGATAAATTTATTGAAAAATTCAACAGAATAAATAAAGAGTTAAATAAAGAACAATATGCTGTTCCTTACCTTATGTCATCCCATCCAGGAAGCACACTTAAAGACGCAATTGCACTTTCTGAATATTTAAGGGATAAAAATATTCAACCTGACCAGGTTCAGGATTTTTACCCCACTCCGGGGAGTATATCAACCTGTATGTATTATACAGAGCTTAACCCTTATACACTTGAAACTGTATATGTTCCAAAAACTTATGAGGAAAAGCAAATGCAGAGGGCTCTTCTTCAGTATAGAAATCCTGAAAATTATGAATTAGTAAAAAAAGCACTTTTAAAGGCAGGACGAGAAGACCTTATAGGTTACTCCCCAAAATGTCTTATAAAACCGAAAGGAGATATAAAAAATGGCAACAATTCTCAGCGGAAAGGAAATCTCCGCAAAAGTAAAAACGAAATTGATAGCACGAATAGAGGCTCTAAAGGAAAAGGGCATAAACCCCGGTCTGGCAGTAATAATCGTGGGCGATGACCCGGCATCAAAAGTTTATGTTGGCAGAAAAGAGGCAATGTGCAAGGAGCTTTCTATGCACTCAGAAAAATATGCACTGCCAAAAGAAACTACTCAGGAAGAGCTTGTGGCATTAATTAAAAAACTCAACTCAGATGATAAAATTCACGGAATTTTAGTGCAGCTCCCACTTCCGAAAGGGCTTGACGAAAAAGCGGTGATAAACACTATTCTTCCTGAAAAGGATGTTGATGCATTTCACCCTGTAAATGTTGGCAAGATTATGATTGGGGACTACGATTTTGTTCCTTGCACCCCTGCGGGAATTATGGAGATGATTAAAGAAAGCGGATGCACCATTGAAGGTAAAAACTGTGTTGTTATTGGCCGCAGTAATATTGTTGGAAAACCTATGTCAATGCTTCTTCTCCATCAGAACGGAACTGTAACTATTTGCCATTCCAGAACTAAAAATCTTAAGGAAATTACAAAAACAGCAGACATTTTAGTGGCAGCAGTAGGAAAAGCAAACTTCGTTACAGCTGATATGGTTAAAGAGGGTGCTGTGGTTATTGATGTTGGAATGAATAGGCTCAGTGACAACACTCTTTGCGGAGATGTGGATTTTAGTGAGGTTTCAAAGATTGCCTCAGCCATAACCCCTGTTCCCGGCGGGGTTGGTCCTATGACAATTTCAATGCTTATGCAAAATACAGTAACAGCTGCCGAAAAGAAAATATAAACTTAACGGCGGTACTTCTTAGGGAGAAGTCGGTTTTGGCTTGTTATTTTCCGCTGATAGTGCGCAAAAAAACGCAGACATACGTCAGTATGCCTGCATTTTTTATGACTTCTCTAAGACGAAAAATTCCTAACCCAAAACTGCT
>JAZROF010000064.1:0-32968 GCA_045648565.1 Clostridia bacterium
CCCGCTATGGAGGACTATGCCTTAGATATAATTATCGGTAAAGGCCCGTCCGCCCGTTCAATCCGTCTTGATTTGCCTCATTTTACCCTTATCGGGGCAACAACAAAGGCAGGGGCTTTAACAGCTCCGCTTCGCGACAGATTCGGGGTTATAAGCCGACTTGAAATTTATACAAACGAGGAGCTTCTTGAAATTGTTAAACGCTCGGCGGGGATACTTAATATAGAAATTGACGAAAAGGGAGCTATGGAGATTGCCTCCCGCTCAAGAGGAACCCCAAGAATTGCCAACCGTCTTTTAAAGAGAGTTCGGGACTTTGCCCAGATTAAAGCTGACGGCGTTATAACAAAAGAGGTTGCAGATGAGGCTCTTAAAATGCTTGAAGTGGACAATTTAGGTCTTGACCGCTCGGACAGAACGATGCTTCTGACGGTTATCAAAAATTACGGGGGAGGCCCTGTGGGGCTTGATACTCTCGCCGCAACAATCGGGGAAGAGAGCGAGACAATAGAGGATGTTTACGAGCCGTATTTAATGCAAATCGGCTTTATAAACAGAACACCAAGAGGAAGAATGGTAACCCCCCTTGCTTATGAGCATTTTAATATACCCTACGGAGAAGAAAGGAAATAGACAATGAGTAAAGGAAAATATTATATAACAACTGCCATTGCATATACATCAAGAAAGCCACACATAGGAAATACCTATGAAATTGTTTTAACTGATGCTATTGCAAGATTTAAAAGATATCTTGGTCATGATGTGTTCTTTTTAACGGGAACAGACGAACACGGCCAGAAAATTCAGGAACTTGCGGAAAAAGAGGGCGTTTCTCCCCAAAATTATGTTGACGGCGTTGCAGGAGAAATCCGCAAAATCTGGGACCTTATGAACACAAGCTATGACAAGTTTATAAGAACAACTGATGACTATCATATTGACAGCGTTCAGAAGATTTTCAAAAAGCTCTATGACCAGGGGGATATTTATAAAAGCTCCTATGAGGGTTGGTATTGCACTCCTTGTGAATCTTTCTGGACAGATACACAGCTTATTGACGGCAAATGCCCTGACTGCGGACGAGAAGTTCACAAGGAAAACGAGGAGGCATACTTTTTCAAAATGAGCAAGTATCAGGATGCTTTAATGAAGCATATTGAGGAAAATCCACAGTTTATTCAGCCTGAATCAAGAAAACGCGAAATGGTAAACAACTTTATAAAGCCTGGTATTCAGGACCTTTGCGTATCCAGAACAAGCTTTGACTGGGGCGTTCCTGTTACTTTTGACGATAAACATGTTGTTTATGTATGGATTGATGCCTTAAGCAACTATATAAACGCCCTTGGCTATACCCCTGATAAAAAGGGTGAGCTTTACGAAAAATACTGGCCTGCTGATGTTCATATTATCGGTAAGGATATTTTAAGATTCCACACAATTTACTGGCCGATTATTTTAATGGCTCTCGGAGAACCCCTTCCTAAACAGATTTTCGGTCATCCGTGGCTCTTAAACGGAACAGATAAAATGAGTAAATCACTAGGAAATGTTATCTATGCAGACGATTTGGTTCGCCATTTCGGGGTTGACGCTGTCCGATATTATCTTCTTCGTGAAATGCCTTTTGCTCAGGACGGAACAATAACCTACGAAAAGATTATTTCTTCATTTAATACAGATTTGGCTAACACCTTAGGAAACCTTGTTAACAGAACTGCCGCAATGGTGAATAAATATTTTGACGGGGTTATTCCAAGCACCTCTTCAAAAACTGAATTTGATGAGGACTTAATTGCAACCTGCAACGAGGCGAAGGAAAATGCCGCTAAGTTTATGGAAGAGCTTAGAGTTTCCGACTCTTTGGGTGCGGTTATGGCTATTGCAAACAGAGCCAATAAGTATATTGACGAAACAATGCCATGGGCACTTGCAAAGGATGAAGAAAAGAAAGATGTTTTAGCAGATGTTATGTATAATCTCTGCGAAGCAATCCGCTTTATCGCATCCCTCATAACTCCGTTTATGCCTGAAACAGGGGAGAAAATCGCAAAGCAAATGGGATTTACCGCCCTCTCTTATGATTCTCTCACTTTCGGCGAACTTAAAGCAGGGGAGAAAATCGGCGAGGCAATACCTCTCTTTGCACGAATTGATGCAGATAAAAAGATGGCAGAGCTTGAAGAAGAGTTCAGTGTTCCTGAAGAAAAAATCGAGATTGAACCATTTGCTAAAGACATTGATTTTGAAAAGTTTTTGGAAATGGATATAAGAGTTGGTAAGGTTTTAGAGTGTGAAGCTGTTCCAAAGTCAAATAAGCTTTTAAGATTTACTCTTGAAGTTGGCTCTGAGACAAGACAGATACTCTCCGGAATTGCAAAGTATTATAAGCCGGAAGATTTAATCGGCAAGAACCTTTTATTCATTGCAAATCTCCCACCGAGAAAGATGATGGGATATGAATCCTGCGGAATGATTCTCTCAGCTGAGCATGACGGCAAATTAGTCGTAACAACTGTTGAGAGTGATATTCAGTCAGGTGCAAAAATAGTATAAAATTAAATAAAATAAAAATAAGAAAGCACCGACCATTTTATGGCGGGGACAGGAGGATTTTTATGAAAAACAACACAAAAGATATGGTGATTTTATCGCTGTTTACTGCGATAATTGCACTAATGACATTTACACCGCTTGGGTATATCCCATGGGTTGTAAAAATCACTTTAATTCAGATACCCGTTATTGTTGGCTCAGTAACACTTGGCCCTAAAAAAGGCGCATTTTTAGGCTTTGTTTTCGGGATTACAAGTCTTATAAATAACACCATAAGCCCGGGGCTAACTTCGTTTTTCTTTGTTCCGTGGTACAGCCTCACTCCTGAGGTTAAAACAAGTTGGCTGAGCCTTATTATCTGCTTTGTTCCAAGAATTTTAGTTGGAGTTGTGCCATACTGGACTGCAAAAATTCTCAAAAAGAGCCCAAATGCAGTTAAGTATATTGTTATAGGGGTTATCGGGACAATTATTTATATTCTCTTTGCAAATCTTTTAAAGAACTATTTTAAAGGAGAGGAACTTGTTGTGGCTTTAATTATAGCCTTTATTTTGCTTCTTGCCCTTATCATTGTTCTTTCTAAAAGCAAAAGAGGAGACATCACATACGCTGTAACAGGGGCTGTTGGTTCCTTTACAAATACCCTGTTTTTCCTGATTTTCGTATGGCTGATTTTCGGCAAGGGGGGAGCTTTCCAAGCCGGAGGAATAGTTGGAAAATCCTTTATGGATTTCGTTATAGGAATTGTTACGGTTAACGGATGCCTTGAAATTATCGCATCAATGATTTGCGTCAGCGCAATCTTAATGGCAACAAAGAAAATAAATAAAATATAAAAAGAAAAGAGGATGTTTGAAGACATCCTCTTAATTTTTTAGTTTTCTTTGTCAACTAAAGCAAATGAAAATTCAAGACTTACGCAAAGCTTTCCGTCAACATAGCCCTCGCCCTTTCCGAAACGGAAGGGGCCTTTTTCTTTTGTTATGACGCACTTTGTTGTGAAAGTATCGCCGGGTTTAACAGGGTTTCTGAATTTAACATTGTCAAGCCCTGTGAAGAATGGGAGCTTTCCTGCCATATCCCCTGTCATTGTAAGTCCGCAAACGGATTGGGCAACAATCTCGCAAAGGATAACGCCCGGAACAACGGGATTTCCCGGAAAGTGTCCCTTTAAAAACCACTCGTCACCTGTTATATATTTCTTTCCGCAACTTGCCCCATCAATAATCTCAACCTCGTCGATTAAGAGCATATTATCTCTATGGGGGATGATTTGCATTATTTCCTCTTTATTCATTACTTCACCGCCTTAAATGCAAGACAGCCGTTATGTCCACCAAAACCGAGAGAGGTGGAATAAGATGCCACAATGTCTGCCTTAACTGCCTTGTTTGGTGTGCAGTTTATGTCGCACTCTATATCAGCCTCGCTGTAACCGATTGTTGGAGGGATAATGCCCTCTTTAAGTGCTAAAACTGCGGCGATTGCCTCAACTGCCCCGGCAGCACCTAACATATGACCTGTCATAGACTTGGTTGAGCTCATATGAATATCTTTTGCACCTGCACCAAATGCCAATTTAAGAGCATTTGTTTCAGTTTTATCGTTAAGAGGTGTGCTTGTTCCGTGAGTGTTTACATATACATTTGTTTCACCGACCAAATCAGCCTCTTCCATAGCACTTAAGATTGCCTTTGCAACCCATTTTGAATCAGGATCCGGAGCGGTGATGTGGTAAGCGTCACAAGTGCTTCCATATCCAACGATTTCACCGTAGATTTTAGCGCCTCTTGCCACTGCTCTTTCATATTCCTCTAAAATAAGAATACCTGAGCCTTCGCCCATAATAAAGCCGTTTCTTCTTGCATCAAATGGGATTGACGCACAGTCTTTATCCTCAGATGTTGAAAGAGCCATACAGTTTATAAATCCGGCGAATGCAAGAGGATTAATTGTTGCCTCGCTGCCCCCTGTAACCATAGCGTCAGCATAGCCGTGCTTAATTGCACGATAAGCCTCACCAATACAGTGAGTCCCCGTTGCACAAGCAGTTGAAAGGCTAAAGCAAGGACCGTTAAAGCCGTATTTAATTGCAATGTTTCCTGCAGCTATATTTGTTATCATTTTCGGGATAAAGAGAGGAGAAACTCGTCTTTCACCCTTTTCTAAAAGGGTAGAGTGCTCTTCGCAAAATGTTCCCATTCCGCCGATACCTGAGCCAACATAAACACCGATTCTGTCGCTATCGATTGTGCCTTCAATACCGCTGTCTGTAACGGCTTCAGCTGCCGCAACCAATGCATATTGAGTGTAAAGGTCAGTTTTTCTTGCTTCGCCCTTTTCCATAGCAACCAACGGGTCAAAGTCCTTAACCTCAGCGGCAAGAGTTGCCTTAAAGCCTGTGACATCAAACTTAGTTACCTTGTCAATTCCGTTTTTACCATTTATTAAACCATCCCAAAAGGTTTTAATATCATTACCGATAGGAGTTACAGCTCCCATACCTGTTATAACTACTCTTCTCATAATTTCCTCCTCTACATAGCCATTCCGCCGTCAATGCGGATAACTTCGCCTGTTATATAATCAGCCTCGCTTAAGAAAATGCATAGCTCTGCGATTTCTTCGGGTTTACCCATTCTTCCCATTGGAATTGCGGAAAGAATTTCAGGGCGGTCCTTAAAACTTTCGGTCATTGGAGTTTCGATAAAGCCGGGTGCGATTGCGTTAACACAAACACCGCGGGAAGCAAGTTCTTTTGCAACTGACTTTGTAAGACCGATAACCCCTGCCTTTGATGCGGAATAGTTTGTCTGTCCGGCATTTCCCATAATTCCCGAAACAGAGCTTAAGTTAATAATTTTTCCGCTTCTTTTCTTCATAAAGTGGGAGTAGGAAGCCTTAATCATATTAAATGTTCCTTTTAAGTTTACATTTATAACAGCGTCAAATTCTTCTTCTTTCATACGAAGCATTAGTGTATCTCTTGTAATTCCCGCACTGTTGATTAAAACATCAATTTCGCCTAAATCTTCTATAATTTTTTTAACTGTGTCCTCGCAACTTGCAAGGCTTCCAACCTGACAAAGATAAGCCTTTGCGTCTTTTCCTGAAAGAGAAGAACATTCCTTTGCAGTTTCTTCTGCTAAATCAAGATTTACATCTAAAATGGCGATTTTGTCCCCTCTTTTTGCAAAGGAAAGAGCAACGGCTTTGCCAATTCCCTGACCTGCTCCTGTAATAACAACTGTTTTATCCATTATTTTTCACCGCCTCAATAGTATTTTTTAAGCTTTCCGCGTCCTCAACATTGTAGACATTAACATCGGGAGCAATTTTTTTAATAAGTCCGCAAAGCACCTTGCCAACACCCGTTTCAATAAAGGTGTCATAGCCGTCTTTAACCATATTCTCAATGGTTTCCTGCCACTTAACCGGGCTTATAATCTGCGCTGTCATAGTTTCTTTAACATTCTCTCCGTAAGGAAGAGCGGTTTTGTTTGCATAAACTGTCATTTCGGGAGTCTTGATACTAAATCCCTCTAAAACAGTTTTCATTCCCTCGGCTGCCGAGTTCATATATGGGGAGTGGAAAGCCCCCGCAACGGCTAAATCCATAATTCTGCATTTTTCCTCTGCCATAACCTCTTTGAATTTATCAAGAGCCGCTTTCTCTCCTGCAACAACTGTCTGGATTGGACTGTTATAGTTAACAGGATAAACGCCCTCAACCTTTTTGCAACCCTCTTCAACAGTTTTAGAGTCAACCTTTAAAACTGCCGCCATTGAGGTTTCCTTTTCCTCAGCTGCTTTTTGCATTAAAAGACCACGCTCGGTTACGATTTTAAAGCCGTCTTCATAAGAATAGGCATTTGCAAAAGCAAGAGCTGCAATTTCTCCTAAAGAAAAGCCTGCAACAGCGTCAGGTTTAACCCCCTCTTCCAAAAGAGCAAGAGCTGCCCCCAAATCTGCAAGATACATACAAGGCTGGGTGTTGCTTGTTATTTTAAGCTCCTCAGCGCTACCCTCAAAGGATTGCTTTTTCGTTCCTTTTCTTATTTCCTCGGCATTATCATATAAAGCTTTTACGGCAGGGGAATTTTCATAAAGGTCTTTTCCCATTCCGCCATATTGAGTTCCCTGCCCTGAAAATACAAATGCTATTTTACCCATTTTAAAGAACCTCCTAAAATCTTTTCAGCCTCAGCCATAACCTCTTCAACAATTTCAGCGGAGGTCTGTTCACGATTAACCATTCCTGCAATTTGTCCGCAAGGGAAACAGCCTTGTTTTTCGTCCCCCTCAATTGCCGCAAGGCGGAGAGCTCCAACACCCATTGCCTCTAAATCCTCGTCAGCAACGCCGCCATATTCAGCTTTTGCATAACCCTTAGAAAAAGGAGTTTTAATGCTTCTCACGGGATGGCCAAGCTTTTTTCCTGTAACGATTGTTGAAATATCGCTGGCTTTTAAAACCTTATCTTTATAGTTCTGGTGAACATTACATTCTTTGGCAACCAAAAATCTTGTTCCCATCTGAACGCCAACTGCACCAAGCATAAAGGATGCGGCAACTCCTCTGCCATCTCCAATTCCACCAGCTGCAATCACGGGAATTGAAACCGCATCGCAAACTTGCGGAACAAGTGCCATTGTTGAAAGGTCTCCAACGTGGCCCCCTGATTCACCGCCCTCGGCGATAACTGCAACAGCTCCGCATTTTTCCATTTTCTTTGCCATAGCAACGGAGGCTATAACGGGGATAACCTTAATTCCTGCCTCTTGCCACATCTCCATATAGGAGGAGGGGTTTCCTGCTCCTGTTGTAACAACGGCAACCTTTTCCTCCGCAACAATTTTTGCAACCTCAGCAACATGAGGACTCATAAGCATAATGTTAACGCCGAAAGGCTTGTCGGTTTTTTCCTTGGCGATTTTAATCTGCTCACGGAGATATTCTCCTCCTAAATTCATAGCAGAAATAATTCCAAGTCCCCCTGCATTTGAAACTGCCGCCGCTAAATTGCCGTCAGCAATCCAAGCCATTCCGCCCTGGAAGAGGGGGTATTTTATATTAAGCATTTCGCAAATCGGTGATTTAATCATTTTTCTCCTCCTTACCACTCTATAAGGCAAACCCCTGATGAAAGTCCGCCGCCAAAGGCTGTAAGTATAATTTTGTCTCCCTTTTTCAGCATATTTTTACTGTTCATCTCGTCAAGGGAGATTGCAATACTTGCTCCGCCTGTGTTTCCGTATTCTGAAAGGTTCATAAAGATTTTATCTTCGTTCATCTTAAGACGCTTAAGACCGAATTGGATAATTCTCGCATTTGCCTGATGAGGAACGATATATGCAATGTCCTCGCTTGATAAATTATTCTTTTCCATAATCTCAAGAACATCATTGCACATACTCTCAACGGCAAACTTAAAGGTCTCCTGACCATTCATATATATATAAGGTTCGTTATTTTCGCCTGTGTAGAATGGAGAAGTTCCTGCAAAGGACGGGATTTTTATAACATCATCTCCGCCTATTGTTCGAATTTTTGAGTCAAGATAATTTTTTCCCTCGCCCAAAACAACTGCCCCTGCACCGTCTCCAAAAATAACACAGGTGTTTCTGTCACTAAAGTCAACAAGCTTTGTAAGTCTTTCTGATGCTAAAATCAAAGCTTTTTTAACCTTGCCACCTGAAAAGAAAGCGTCCGCCGTCTCTAAAGCAAAGAGAAATCCCGAACAAGCACTGCTGATGTCAAATGCAGGGCAAGTCGCCCCGATTGCTGCCTGAACCTTTGCCGCAACTGTGGGGCAAACATCCTCGCCACTTATAGTGGCACAGATAATAAGGTCAAGCTCCTCGGCTTTAACACCGCTGTTTAAAAGTGCTTTTTCTGCCGCCTTTATACCAAGGTCAGAGGTGGTTTCGTCTGTGCAGATATGCCTTTGGGAAATGCCTACACGCTTTTTAATCCATTCATCGCTTGTTTCAACCATTGTTTCAAGCTCATCGTTAGTTAAAACTCTTTCAGGGACATAACTTCCCGTTCCTAAAATTTTAAAATTCATATATTGCCTCCTTATCTCTTAACAGCGGCTTTAGTCATTAAAAATTCTGCCAGTCTTTTAAGGGATTTTAAAATAATTTCTATTTCTTCATCAGAGATTACATCCCCGATAAAATCAACCATTTCATCGTGGAATTTCTTGTGATGATTGTTAACCTCTCTGCCTTTTTCTGTTGGATAAACCAAAACAACCCGTCTGTCCTCTTCGCTTCGCTCACGGTCAACATAGCCTTTAGTAACTAAAGTGTTAACGGCAGTGGTAAGAGAGCCGGGGGATACCGACAAAATCTTTGCAACATTTGCCATAGTGTTTTTCTTGCTTTTTTCCAGCATAGAAATCGCCTCAATTATATGCATTTCGCGAACGGAAATGTCAGACCGTCCAATGCTTCTAAGGCTCTGGTCCTCCCAAGCGAGAATTTCATTAAAAGCCGTAACAAAAAATTCATTAAGCTGTTCTTTTTGATTAGGTTTCAAATCATTCGCCCCCAATACTTTTATATTCAAATAGTTTGAACTTAAAACTATTTTATCATACTGAAAATATGATGTCAAGAAAATTTTGTAAAATATGTTTTGTATTTCAATTGACAAGGAAAAAATAGAGTGATAAAATATAAATATATATTTATAATAAAGGAGAGATAAAAATGAAAAAATATGTTTGCCCTTGCGGTTATGTTTACGACCCTGAAATTGGGGAACCGGATAGCGGAATTGCTCCGGGAACACCCTGGGAAGAAGTTAGTGAAGACTTTGTTTGCCCTGTTTGCGGACTTGATAAAAGTGCTTTTGAAGAAGAATAAAAATAAAAGGTGTGGAAACGGCGGTACTTCTCCCTAAGAAGTACCGCCGAAATCCACACCTTTTTTGTTACATAATGTCCTGTATCATTCGTTTTGCACATTTGCATCTTTTTTTCATTTTTTTCATATAAGCAGGGTCTGTCATCATAATTGCTCCTGCCGCAAGAGAAGCACCTGCAATAACGCCTACTATAAATCGCATTTTTTTTGCCTCCTTTTAGTTTTTTACATCTATATTTTTTCCGTTTATGTTTATTTTATTTATATCTAAATAGGTGGTTTTTTTAAAAATATTTTCAGAAAATAAAAATCCTTCAATTTCCCCCGTTTCAAAGTCAAAAACCATATCTCTCCCAATGCCGATTTTTTGTCTGTTCTTAAGAAAATCGCATCGGGAGATGTTTTTCTTAAAGGTTATGCCATCGTATTGCGGATGGGAAACCTCGCTGACAAAGATTTTTCCTTTCTTATATGTTGTGATGGAGGATGGGCAAATCCAGTTGCGGAGCGGAACGATACTGTTGCTTGACATATAATAGCCTTTTATAGTGCCACTATCTGAAAATGCCACATCTGAAACTTTACCCAAATAAGTTTTTGTTTTATTGTCATAAACTTTTGTGTTTATAAATTTTCTTGCATTTTTTATCATTGGTTTTCCTTTCTTTAAACAAATTTACTAAAAATCGTCTAAATGTTATATATTCCTTGACTATTTTTGAGTTTTGGTGTATTATGATAGGAGCAGAATTATTTTCAGGAGGTAAGTTTATGGCAAATGTAATACCTTTCAAAGGGCTTCGGTACAATACTGAAATGTTTAAAAATCTTAACGATGTTACCGCCCCTCCTTACGATATAATTTCAAATGAGGAGCAATCTGCTCTTTATGAAAAAAGTGAGTATAATATTGTCAGGGTTGACTATGGTAAAACCTATGATACTGACGATGAAAATAATAATAAATACACCCGTTCAGGAGAAATGTTTGCTGATTGGATAGAAAAGGGCATTCTTAAAAAGGATGAAAAGCCTTCCTTTTATATATACGAACAGGTTTTTGAGTATAACGAAGCACCAATTTCTCTAAAGGGAATAATCTCTTTAGTTGAGATTGAGGAGTTTGACAAGAAAATCGTTCTTCCTCACGAAAATACACTCTCTAAGGCAAAGACTGACAGGTTTGATTTAATGAGCACAACTAATGCAAATTTAAGCCAGATTTATTCTCTTTATCTTGATGAGGATAAGGCTGCTCAAAAGCTTATTTCACAGTATTCAAAAGGTAAGCCTGATATTTCTTTTGTTACAGATGATAATATAACCCAGAATGTGTGGATTATTTCCGACACTGAAAAAACTGCAGAAATTACCAATGTCTTTAAGGATAAGCAATTGTTTATTGCAGACGGTCATCACAGATACGAAACTGCTTTAAACTTCCGTAATAAAAAGCGTCAGGAAAATCCGGGAGTAGAAAATGCACCATATGATTATGTTATGATGATGCTCACTTCAATGGGTGATAGCGGTCTTTTGGTATTTCCGACACACAGGATGATTAAAGATCTTCCTGAGTTTGATGAAAATATGCTCACAGGGTGTTTAACAGAGGACTTTACAGTGTCTAAAATTTATTTTACCGAGGGCAATTATGAAGAAATTATAATGGATAAAATTTCTTCTGTATTAAACGAAAAATGCTTTGCTCTTTATACCGGCAAAGATTATTATTACCGTTTTGAGCTTAAAAATACCGACGTAATAAACGATTATATAACTGATATGTCTTCAGCATATAAAAATCTTGATGTAACGCTTCTTCACACCCTTGTTTTAGAGAGGTTTTTGGAAATTGACCAAAATAATATGGCAAACCAGAAAAATCTTTTCTACACAAGAGATGCAAAAGAAGCAATTGAGGCGGTTAAGAATGGTGAGTATCAATGCTCGTTCTTAATAAATGCAACAAGCGTTGCTGAAATTAAAGAGGTTTCACTGGCAAATGAGAAAATGCCTCAAAAATCAACATATTTCTGGCCGAAATTGGTTACGGGAATTGTTATTAACAAGTTTTAAGCCTTGAGAAAGGAAGGATACACTTATGAAAATTGCAATTATGGGTTTTGGTGTTGTTGGAAGCGGAGTTGGAGAGCTTCTTATAACCAACGCTAAAAACATTGCAAAAAAAGCAGGGGATACTATAGAAGTTAAGTATATTCTTGACCTTCGTGATTTTCCTGACAGTCCTTATAACTGTTTTATTAAGGATTTTAATGAAATTTTAAATGACCCTGAGATTGAGGCTGTTGTTGAAGCGATGGGCGGAACTGTTCCCGCTTATGAGTTTACGAAAAAGCTTCTTCTTTCCGGTAAACACGTTGTTTCTTCAAATAAGGAGCTTGTTGCAAAGCACGGGACAGAGCTTTTGCAAATCGCCAAAGAAAAAAGTATAAATTATCTCTTTGAGGCAAGTGTTGGGGGCGGTATTCCGATTATAAGACCTCTTATTTCAAGCCTTACGGGAAATGACATAACGGGTATTGTCGGTATCTTAAACGGAACTACAAACTATATCTTAACCCAGATGATTAAAAACGGAAAGTCATTTGCCGAGGCACTTTCTGAGGCTCAGGAAAAGGGTTATGCCGAAAAAGACCCAACAGCAGATGTTGAGGGGATTGACACTTGCCGAAAGATTGCGATTTTAGCATCACTCGCTTACGGCAAGAATGTAAATTGCGAAAAAATACCAACAGAGGGAATAACAAAGATTACAACGGAGGACGCAAGTTATGCTCAGGCAATGGGTTACAGCGTTAAGCTTGTTGGACAGTGTGTTAAGGTAAAGAAAGGCGTTTTCGCCCGTGTTTGCCCGGCATTTATTGATTTAGACAGCCCTCTTGCAAATATTTCCGATGTATTTAACGGAATTTTGGTTCAGGGTGAGTCTTTGGGAGATGTTATGTTCTACGGAAGAGGGGCAGGAAAGCTTCCTACTGCAAGTGCGATGGTTTCTGACCTCGTTGATGTTGCAAAGCACAGAAACACAAATATCCGAATTTTATGGAATGAGGCGGACGAGGATTATTTAAAAGATGGCAGTCAGCAAAAGTATGCTTATTACTTAAGATTATCAGGAGACGCTGACGGATTTGATGAATATAAGGTTAAAAAGCTTGACGGTCTCACAAATGAATTTGCAGTTATAACAAAACCTTTAAGCGAAGAAGAATTGTCAGTGGCTTTAGAATCAGCTCCTTTTAAAGGACATGAGGTTTTAGGAAAAATAAGGGTGATATAAATGATTAAGGTGAGAGTTCCCGCAACAAGTGCAAATATGGGAGCAGGTTTTGATAGCCTTGGTATTGCTCTTACTATGTATAATTATGTTTCTATTGAAAAAATAAGCGGACCTACTGAAATAAAGGTAATCGGCGAGGGTGAGAGTTTTCTTCCAACAAATGAAAATAATCTTATTTATAAATGCGTAGAGAAGATTTTCAAAGAGGCTGGCGAGAAGATGGTAAACATTCGGCTTGTTATGGAGAATAATATTCCGATAACAAGAGGCCTTGGAAGTAGCAGTGCAAGTATAGTTGGCGGTCTTTTTGCCGCAAATGCCCTGCTTCAAGAACCCTTTAGCAAAGAGGAACTTCTCAATATGGCGGCAGAAATTGAGGGGCACGGAGATAATGTTACACCTGCGGTTTTTGGCGGGTTTTGCGTTAATGTTCCGTCGAAAAACAAGATAAATTATATTAAAGCCCCTGTTAAAGATGATTTGGAGTTCGCCACTTTTATTCCTGACTTTTTCTTGCAAACGAAAAAGTCAAGGGCAGCACTTCCTGAAAAAGTGCTTCACCGTGATGCAGTATTTAACGTGGGAAGAAGTGCTCTCCTTACAGCGAGTATTATTTCAGGAAAGTATGAAAATATCAGGACTTCTATGGGGGACAGACTTCATCAGGATTATAGAAAGAAGTTTATTCCCGGTATGGGAGAAATATTTGACCTATGTTATAACAATAAAGCCCTTGGGGTTTACCTAAGTGGCGCAGGTCCAACCATTATAGGAATTTTAAATGGCAGGTCTTCTGCCTTTGTTGAAAAGGTTGAGCCTACATTAAATAAAAAAATGAAAAATTGGCATCTTAGTATTCTTAAAGCGGATAATGAGGGTGCTGTTATATTAGGAGGTTTTTAAATGTCCATTGTTGTTCAGAAATTTGGCGGCAGCTCAGTTGCAGATGCGGCAAAGGTTTTAAATGTTGCATCAAGAGTTGTTGAGACTTACAAAGAGGGAAATGATGTGGTGGTTGTTGTTAGTGCCCAGGGCGATACAACAGACGACTTAATCGATAAGGCGAAAGAGATAAATCCAAACGCCTCAAAGCGTGAAATGGATATGCTCCTGTCCAGCGGTGAGCAGATTTCAATAGCTCTTCTTGCTATGGCTATTGAAAAGCTTGGATGCCCTGTAATTTCTCTTACAGGCTGGCAGGCAGGGTTTAGAACAAACTCAAATTATTCTAACGCCCGTATCGATAAAATTGACACTGAAAGACTTATGTCAGAGCTTGACAAGAAGAAAATCGTTATCGTGGCAGGTTTCCAGGGCATTAACCGTTATGAAGATATAACAACCTTCGGCCGAGGCGGAAGCGACACATCTGCCGTTGCAATAGCATCTGCAATCCACGCAGACAAATGCGAGATTTACACTGATGTTGACGGGGTTTATACAGCAGACCCCCGTATAGTAAAGAATGCTCAGAAGCTTGATGAAATTACTTATGATGAAATGCTTGAGCTTGCAAGTCTCGGTGCTAATGTGCTTCACAATCGCTCAGTTGAAATGGCTAAAAAATATAATACCCGTCTGGAAGTTAAGTCAAGTTTTGAAAAGATAGACGGAACAGTTGTCAAGGAGGTTATTAAAATGGAAAAAATGTTAATAAGAGGCGTTGCCCGTGATAATGATGTTGCAAGTATTTCAATAGTTGGTGTTCCTGATACACCTGGGATTGCGTTTAAGGTATTCTCTCATCTTTCAAAGAAAGGCATCAATGTTGATGTTATTTTGCAGTCAATCGGCAGAGAAAACAAGAAAGATATTTCTTTCACAGTTCAAAAGGCTCATCTTGATGAAGCAATCGCTACATTAGAGGCTGAAAAGGAAAATCTCGACTTTGAGACAATCAAACACAGAGAAGATCTTTCCAAGGTTTCAATAGTTGGTGCAGGTATGACTTCAAATCCTGGCGTTGCAGCTAAAATGTTTGAAGCTCTTTATAATGCGGGAATCAATATCCATATGATTTCAACATCTGAAATTAAAGTTTCAGTTTTAATCAATGTTGAAAAAGCGGAAAGAGCCGTTCAGGTTGTTCACGAAGCTTTCTTCGGCGCATAAGAAGTGTAAGCCTCCTTCTCGCAAAAGGAGGCTTTTTTTACCTTAAAAAAAGTTCGAAAAAAATCGCAAAATCCCTTGACATTACGGGGAAGCTGTGATAAAATGAAATAAGATTTTTTTAGGAGGCGAAAAATGATGTTTTTTGGAAGAAAGCATTCTTCAAATTCATCTAAAGATGCAAATAGCTTTGCACCTTGTTTTCGCAGTGCAAAAAAATCTTCTAAAGTTGCTAATACTTCAGGCATTGTTTTTTCAATGTCTGTTTTTTTATGTATAGCTCTATGCCTAATTATAGCTCTATGCCTAATTGATATTATAGGAATAGCTTTACTAAGCATTATAATTCTTGGGCTAAGTACGAAAAAGCAAACGGCAGGAAATACTTTTTAAAGTTAATTGACTTAAAGGTTGCGGTTTTGCTTTTTCGGCAAAACCGCATTTTATGTTATTTAAATGGCAGGAGGCTAATATGAATATTATAGATTTTCATTCACATATATATCCAGAAAAGATTGCTGAAAAAGCCGTGGAAAGCGTTGGCGAGTTCTATGGAGTAGATATGGACGGCAAGGGAACGGCAAAGACTCTTTTAAAAGAGGGTAAAAAGTGTGGAGTTACAAATTATGTTGTTCACTCTGTTGCCCTTACTGCATCAAGAGTTGAGGCTATAAATGACTATATAGCTTCTGAGTGCAAAGCACATAAAGAGTTCCACGGTTTCGGGACAATGCACGCAGACTTTGAAAATAAAATTGAAGAAATAGAAAGAGCAAGAAAAATGGGGCTTTTGGGCGTTAAAATCCACCCCGATACCCAGCTTTTTAATATGGATGATAGGAGAATGTTTGAGCTTTATGACTACCTAAGACAGGAAAATATTCCTCTCCTAATCCACTGCGGAGACTATCGATATGATTATTCACACCCAAGACGACTTAAAAAGCTCCTGCGTGAGTTCCCCGGGCTAACGGTTATCGGTGCCCACTTCGGAGGCTGGTCTATGTGTGATTTAGCTTATGAATATCTGGCAAAAGAAAACTGCTATGTCGATACATCAAGCTCATTCTGGATGCTTGGGATGAAACGGGCAAAGGAGCTTATAAGACTATACGGAGCCGAGAGAGTTGTTTTCGGTTCGGACTTTCCTATGTGGAGTGTTTCAGAAGAGCTTGAAAGGTTTTTAAGTATGAAATTAACGGACGAAGAAAACAGTCTGATTCTATATAAAAATGCTGAGAAGATTCTTAAAATTAAGGAGTGTTAAAAATGACTGAGATTTTTATATCTGATATAACTTTAAGAGAAGAAGGAAAGCAGGGCGGATATGCCTTAAGCTTTAAAGAAAAAATAGAGGTTGCAAAAATTCTTGACAAGATAAATGTGTCTGTTATTGAAACTGCACCTATTAAAAACGGAAAAACTGATATTTTATATCTTCATTCCGTTGCACCTATTATTAAAAACAGCGTCCTCTCTTGCCCAGTTGGTCTTGACGTTGAGGCGGTAGAGAAAACCTATGATGCAATTAAAGATGCAAAGAAACCAAGAATTCATATAATGGTTCCTGTGTCAACTGTCCAGATGGAATATATCTGCAACAAAAAGCCAAAGGCAGTTCTTGCCCTTTCTGAAGAAGTTATTAAAAAAGCAGTTTCTCTTTGCCCTGATGTTGAGGTTTCCTTAATGGACGCAACAAGAGCGGAAAAGGAATTCCTTTATGAAATTATCGAAAAGGTAATTGATTGTGGAGCAAAGACCATAACAATATGCGACAGTGCGGGTGAAATGCTCCCATCTGAGTTTGAAAGCTTTTTAAAGGATTTATTTGACGCTGTTCCTAAAATGAAAGAAACCCAGGTTTCTGTTGAGTGCAGCGACTCTCTTAATATGGCAGCGGCTTGTGCCCTTTCTTGTATAGGCAGCGGAGTTACCCAAATTAAGACCTCTGTTGTTTCCCACGAATATCCCCGTCTTAGTGCGGTTGCAAAGGTATTCCGCGAAAAAGGGGACTCTCTCGGTGTTAAAACAGGAATAAATATGGCTGTTTTAGATAACAGCGTTAAGAAAATTAAGCTTATGACAAGGGGCGGAAATTCATATACACCGTTTGATAACGGAACAAATACTACTGCCGAAAATATTGAGCTTTCTTCAAACGATGATATAGCATCAGTTAAACTTGCAGTTAAAAAGCTTGGCTATGACTTATCTGAAGAGGATAATGCCAAGGTTTTTGATGAAGTTGTTAAGGCTTCAAAGAATAAAAAAGTTGGCTCAAAGGAGCTTGATGCAATCGTAGCCTCAGTTGCTATGCAGGTTATCCCTACATATAAGCTTAAGAGCTATGTTATAAACAACGGAAACATAATTACCCCAACCGCTCATATTGAGCTTGAAAGAGACGGGGAAGTGCTTCAGGGCTTTTGCATTGGGGACGGTCCTATTGATGCGGCGTTCCTTGCAATTGAGCAGATAACAGGCCACCACTTTGAGCTTGATGATTTTCAGGTTCAGGCTGTAACCGAGGGCCGTGGCGCTATGGGCTCAAGCATTGTAAAACTTCGCCACAACGGAAAGCCATTTTCCGGAAAAGGTATTTCAACTGATATTATCGGGGCAAGTATCAATGCTTATATAAACGCCCTTAACAAGATTTGCTTTGAAGAGGAGGATGAGAGATGAAATTATCCTTTTCCACAAACAAGTGGAACGATATAACCCTTTCAGAGTTTTTCGACTTAGCAGGGGAATATAAGTTTGACGGAATAGAAATCCATGATGTTTCAAAGCTTAAAGAGGCGGATTTGAAAGACGCTCCTTGGCGAATGATAGAAAGCGGAATAAAAATTTCCTGTATCGACATGGTAAAGGATATTTCCAAAGAAAGGGATGAGGCAAAAAAAGAGCTTATAAGATGCCTTGAAGTTGCCGAAATTCTTAAAGCACCTTACATAAGACTTAAAGCTCTTTTAGAAGAAGGGGTTGAGGAGTTTTTAAGAGAGAACCTTTCTCTTGCAGAAGAAAAGGGAGTGGTTTTGCTTATTGAAACCGCAGGGGTTTATGCAGATACAGAAAAGCTCCGTGACCTTTTGACAAACTTTGCAAGTGATACTTTGGCGGCTTTATGGGATGTCCACTATCCATATAGAATGCATGGGGAAACTCCTGAAAAGTCAATTACAAATTTAGGCGCTTATGTAAAGCATATTCATATAAAGGACTCTGAAAGTCTTGAAACAAAAAGCCTTGTGGGCGAGGGCAACCTCCCTATCAATCAGTTTATGGAGGCCCTTAGAAGCGTAAACTATGACGGATTTTTCTCAATTGAGTGGAATCCTATTTGGGACGAAGAGATAAGCGAGGTTGATATAATATTTCCACACTTCGTAAGCTTTATGTCAAGATATAAAGGCTTATCAAGAGGAAAATCTGCTCTGTATGACAATAAAACAAAGACGGGAAAGTTTCCCTGGAAGAAAGATGCTCTTATTGAGAAAACCTTTTCTCAGGTTCTTGATAAAATGGTTGAGGAATTCCCTGACCAATACGCATTTAAATATACAACTCTTGATTACACAAGAACATATTCACAGTTTCGGGACGATGTTGACACCTTTGCAAGAAGCTTAATGGCTATGGGTGTCCGCCCCGGGCACCACGTTGCAGTATGGGCAACAAATGTTCCTCAGTGGTACATAGCTTTCTGGGCGACAACAAAAATCGGAGCGGTTTTGGTTACAATGAACACCGCTTATAAAATCCACGAGGCAGAGTATCTTTTAAAGCAATCCGACACTCATACCCTTATTATGATTGAGGGGTATCGTGATTCCGATTATTCAGGAATTATTGCTGAGCTTTGTCCTGAACTTGAAAACACAAAAGAGGGAGAGCCTCTCCACGCAAAGAGACTTCCGTTCCTTCGAAATGTTATAACAGTGGGCTTTAAGCAAAAGGGCTGCACAACATGGGAAGAGGCAATTGATAAAGCGGACAGCGTTCCTCTTGATGAGGTTTTAAGAGTTGCATCAAAGGTTAATGTAAACGATGTCTGCAATATGCAGTATACATCAGGAACAACAGGCTTTCCGAAAGGGGTTATGCTTACCCACTATAATATAGTCAATAACGGTAAGTGTATCGGCGACAGAATGGATTTATCCACGGCAGACAGAATGATGATTCAGGTGCCAATGTTCCATTGTTTCGGTATGGTTCTTGCTATGACCGCAACAATGACTCACGGGGGAACACTCCTCCCACTTCCTTATTATTCTCCAAAGCCTGCCCTCTCTTGCGTAAATCAGGAGAGAATAACCTGTTTCCACGGCGTTCCAACAATGTTTATTGCAATGCTTGAGCACCCTGATTTTGAAAAGACTGACTTTTCTTATATGAGAACGGGTATTATGGCTGGTTCTCCTTGTCCTGAGGCTATTATGAATCAGGTTGTTGAGAAAATGAATATGAAGGAAATCACAATTGTTTATGGCCAGACAGAAGCGTCTCCGGGTTGCACAATGAGCAGTACGGACGACAGCATTGAAGTCAGAGTTACAACTGTTGGAAGAGCGCTCCCTGAAATTCAGTGTAAGATTGTTGACCCTGAAACCGGGGAAGACCTTCCTGATAATGTTACGGGCGAATTTGTTGCCAAAGGCTATAACATTATGAAAGGCTATTATAAAATGCCAGAGGCTACTGCGGCGGCAATTGATAAAGACGGCTGGCTCCATACAGGAGACCTTGCACTTCGCACACCTGAGGGAAATTATAAGATAACAGGCAGACTTAAAGATATGATTATCCGTGGTGGAGAAAATATTTATCCGAAAGAAATTGAGGAATTTATTTATACCCACGAAAAAGTCAAGGATGTTCAGGTTATCGGTATTCCTGATGAGCAGTACGGCGAAGAAATTATGGCTGTTATAATCTTAAAAGACGGGGAAGAAATGACAGTTGATGAAATGAAAGATTATATAAGAGCGCATATGGCAAAGCATAAGTGCCCGAGATATATTGATTTTGTCCAAGAATTCCCAATGAATGCGGCGGGCAAAATTCTTAAATATAAGATGCGTGAAGACGCGGCAAAGAAACTTAATATCAAGAAAGTTGACGGCATTGTTGCCGACTAGAAAGGATGATAGATATGGAAATTAAAATTACAAAAACAACTACTCCGAAAGCAAAGCCAACAGGCAAACTTGGATTTGGTAAGGTTTTCACAGACCATATGTTCGTTATGAACTACACAGAGGGAAAGGGCTGGCACGATGCAAGAATCGTTCCTTATGATAAGATTACCCTTGACCCATCCGCTATGGTTTTCCATTACGGTCAGGAAATGTTTGAAGGCCTTAAGGCTTATATGGGAAAAGACGGTAAGGCAAGACTCTTCCGTCCTGATATGAACGCAAAAAGAACAAACGCAACAAATAAGAGACTCTGCATTCCACAGCTTCCTGAGGAAGACTTTGTTGAGGCAGTTCGAGCAGTTGTTGAGGTTGATAAAGACTGGATTCCGACAGAAGACGGAACATCACTTTATATCAGACCATTCATTATTGCAACTGACGAATTTTTAGGGGTTGCCCCATCTAAGACATATCTTTTTATTATAATTCTTTCTCCAAGCGGTGCTTACTATGAAAGCGGTCTTGCTCCGGTTGGAATCTGGATTGAAGATGACTATGTTCGAGCTGTTAAGGGCGGTATCGGTTTTGCGAAAACTGGCGGAAACTATGCGGCATCACTCGCTGCTCAGGTTAAGGCTCATGACGACGGCTATTCTCAGGTTCTCTGGCTTGACGGCGTTGAGAGAAAGTATATTGAAGAAGTTGGCGCAATGAACATTTTCTTTAAGATTGACGGAAAAATCGTAACTCCTATGCTCAGCGGAAGTATCCTCCCTGGTATAACAAGAGATTCTGTTTTGGCTCTTTGCCGTCAGTGGGGTATGGAAGTTGAAGAAAGAAAGATAAGCGTTGATGAG
This sequence comes from Clostridia bacterium, assembly GCA_045648565.1. Classification (GTDB taxonomy): domain Bacteria; phylum Bacillota; class Clostridia; order Monoglobales; family Monoglobaceae; genus SIG454. The sequence goes on from JAZROF010000064.1 coordinate 20,849, forward strand.
CTTATTGAGGCTCAGAAGAGCGGCAGACTTGAAGAATGCTTCGGAACAGGCACAGCGGCAGTTATTTCTCCTGTTGGTAAGCTTCGCTATAAAGACGATGTTATGCTTATAAACAATAACGAAATCGGCGAAGTAAGTCAGAAGCTCTATGATACAATAACAGGTATCCAGTGGGGCAAGATTGAGGACGAAAATAAATGGACATTAATGGTTTAAACCCTAAAAGAATAACGGTTTTTGCAGGGCATTACGGAAGCGGAAAGACCAATATCGCAATAAATTATGCGTTAATGCTTTCCAAGAACAGCGATAAGGTTTCAATTGCGGACCTTGATATTGTTAATCCGTATTTTCGGACAAAGGATTCGGCAAAGGCTCTTTCGGAGGCGGGAGTTAAGCTTATCTCCTCCGAATATGCAAACACCAATGTTGACACTCCTGCTCTTCCTGCCGAGATTTATTCGGTTTTCGAGGATAAAAGTCAAACGGCGGTAATCGATGTTGGTGGGGATGACAGAGGTGCCCTTGCCCTCGGTAGATATGTTCCCTTTATGGAAGAAGAGGGGAATTATGAAATGCTCTTTGTTATAAACAAGCATAGATTTTTAACAGGGGATGCCGAAAGAACCATTGAGATTATGAAAGAAATTGAGAGTGCGGCAAAATTCGCATTCACGGGGATTGTCAATAACTCTAATATTGGAGAAGAAACAACAGCCCAAACAGTTTTAAACTCGGTTTCTTATGCAAAGGAGGTTTCGGCGCTGTCCGGACTTCCGATTAAAATGACAACTGTTAAAAGCTCCCTTTATGACGAGCTTAACGGCAAAATAGAAAACACTATGCCACTTGACCTTTATGTCCGGCAATCGTGGCTTAAAAACAAGGAATAAAATAATGCTTATGGGGGTCATTCCCCGGCGGCTTAAGGAGGAAAAATAAATGGCAAAGGTTACATTTAATGAAAATTTGTGTAAGGGTTGCGGACTTTGCGTAACTGCTTGTCCAAAGCATATTGTAGCACTTAAAGACACATTAAACGCAAAAGGCTATAGCCCGGCAGGGGTTACAGACCCTGAGGCTTGTATTGGTTGTGCGTTTTGCGCGACGATGTGCCCCGACTGCGTTATAACAGTAGAAAAATAGGCTAAATTTTCCCTGAACACTTCGTTTTAAGCAAAACAAACCTCTCGCAGTATAAACGATACAGCTTCGGATTTGATTTGCTTAATCAGGAAAAATTTCCCACTATTTTTGGAATAGCGAGATTTTCATAGAAAGGAAGAATAAAATGAGTGAAAAAGTTTTAATGAAAGGTAACGAAGCTTTGGCAGAAGCCGCTATTATGGCAGGTTGTCGTCATTACTTCGGTTATCCGATAACACCGCAGACAGAAGTTGCGGCATATATGTCAAAAAGACTCCCTAAAATTGAGGGCGGAGTATTTTTGCAGGCAGAAAGTGAAGTTGCAGCCATCAATATGGTTATGGGCGTTGCTGCAACAGGTAAGAGGGTTATGACATCCTCTTCAAGCCCGGGTATATCTTTAAAGAGTGAGGGTATTTCCTATATTGCAGGATGCGACCTCCCGGCGTTAATCGTTAATGTTCAGCGTGGCGGCCCAGGTCTTGGGGGTATCCAGCCAAGCCAGTCTGACTATACTCAGGCAACAAAAGGCCCTGGCCACGGGGATTTCAGACTTATCGTTTTAGCTCCTGCATCAGTTCAGGAAATGGTTGATATGACAGTTAAGGGCTTTGACCTTGCTGATAAGTATCAGATGCCTGTTATGCTTTTATCTGACGGAACAATGGGCCAGATGATGGAGCCTGTTTCTCTTGATATAAGCGAAGTTAAGACATACGAAAAGCCTTGGGCAGTGAATGGAACAAAGGGTGAGAGAAAGCCAAATATCGTAAACTCTCTCTACTTAAAGCCTGACGAACTTGAAAAGGTTAACTTTGAAAGATATGAGCGCTATGCTAAAATCGAAGCAGAAGAAGCTCTTTGGGAAGAATATAGGATGGATGACGCCGAAGTTTGTATTGTTGCATTCGGTGTTGCCGCAAGAGTTTCTCAGAACGCAATCGACAGAGCAAGAGAAAAGGGCATTAAGGTTGGTATGATAAGACCGATTACTCTTTGGCCATTCCCGAAAGAAGCACTTAAAAAGGCAAGTGAAAAGGTTAACAAGTTTATCTCTGTTGAGCTTAATATGGGCCAGATGATAGACGATATCCGTCTTGCAATTGAATGCAAAAAGGAAGTTCTCCTCTGCAACCGCACAGGCGGTATGATTCCGACAGTTGAGAATGTTCTTTCAAAAATTGACGAAGCTATAGAAGGAGGCAGAAAATAATGGCAGTAGTATTTGAAAAACCAAAGGGCTTAACTGATGCAGTTCTTCATTATTGCCCAGGTTGTACTCATGGTATTATTCATAGATTAGTTGCTGAAGCTTTAGATGAGCTTGGCGTAACAGACAGAGCAATTGGTGTTGCTCCTGTTGGATGCTCCGTTTTTGCTTATAACTATTTCAACTGCGATATGGTTCAGGCGGCTCACGGTCGTGCTCCGGCAGTTGCAACAGGTGTTAAACGCTCCGACCCTAATAATATTGTATTTACATATCAGGGTGACGGCGACCTTGCGGCTATCGGAACAGCTGAAACTGTTCACAGTGCAGCAAGAGGTGAAAACATTACAGTTATTTTCGTAAACAACGCAATCTACGGTATGACAGGCGGACAGATGGCTCCAACAACCCTTCCGGGACAAATTACACAGACCTCTCCATACGGTAGAGATGTAGAAAAGGTTGGCTATCCTGTTAAGGTTTGCGAAATGCTTTCACAGGTTGACGGTGCAACTTATCTTGAAAGAGTTGCCGTAAACAATGTTAAGAATGTTAAAGCTGCAAAGGCTGCTATTAAGAAAGCGTTTAAGAATCAGATTGAAGGCAAGGGCTTCTCTTTAATCGAAGTTTTATCAACTTGTCCGACAAACTGGGGCCTTGCACCAACTAAGGCGATTGAGTGGCTTGAAGAAAATATGATGCCTTATTACCCACTTGGAGTATATAAGGACAAGACAGCGGAGTAAGGAGGAAAAGAAAATGAATAAAGAAATACTTATTGCAGGCTTTGGCGGACAGGGTATTTTATTCTCCGGAAAGTTCCTTGCCTATGGCGGTCTTATCGACGGAAAAGAAGTTTCCTGGCTCCCGTCTTATGGTCCTGAAATGCGTGGCGGCACAGCCAATTGCAGTATCATTTTAAGCGATAATAAAATCGGCTCTCCAATCGTTGATAAGCCGGATGTTTTAATCGCAATGAATGCTCCGTCTTTTGACAAGTATATAACAGAAGTAAAGTCAGGCGGAATGGCTATTGTTGATAGCTCACTCATTGATAAAAAGAGCGAAAGAGACGATGTTGAGGCATATTATATTCCTGCAACCCGTCTTGCATCAGAAGAAGGTCTTACAGGCCTTGCAAATATGATTATTTTAGGTCTTTTCCTTAAAAAGACCAACCTTATGACTGACGAGCTTATCGAGGCGGTTATGAAGAAGATTGTTCCGGCTAAAAAGCCACAGCTTTATGACCTTAATATGAAAGCTATTCAATTAGGTTATAACTACGAAGCGTAATAAAAAAAGGAGGTTTAAGATTATGAACGAACAGATTAAAGATATTGGTATGCGTCTTGCAACTCTTCGTGATGATATGGAAATTTCTGCTTGTGAAATGGCCGAGAAGCTTGGGGTTAGTGAAGATATTTATATGGCGTATGAAAAAGGAGAAATGGACTTTTCGTTTAGCTTAATTTATAAGGCTGCCGAAATTCTTGGCGTTGATATTCTTGACCTGATAAGCGGCAGCGCGCCAACAATTTCTATGTGTTGTATGGTTAAAAAGGGCAAAGGCTTTTCTGTTAAAAGAGAAGATGAATATGACTATAAGCATCTTGCCTATACATTCAGAAACAAAAAGGCAGAGCCATTTTTAGTAACTATTCACCCTGACGAAAAAACACCGGTTATGCACGCCCACGACGGTCAGGAATTCAACTATGTCATATCAGGCAAAATGATACTTTACATAGGCGATATTTCCTATGAACTTTCAGAGGGCGACAGTGTTTATTTTGATGCAAGCGTGCCTCACGCCGAGGTGGCGCTTGGAGACAAAGAAGCACAATTTATCGCCGTTGTTATGAAATAAGACAGAAAAAATTTAGAGGTGATAAAAAATGGCAATATATGAAAAATTTGTGGGTGCAACGAGGGATGATTTTATCTCACTTAAAGATGCCCAGAAAAACTATACGCTAAGCTACAACGATGATTTTAACTTCGCTTATGATGTTGTTGACGAGCTTGGCAAAACAAAACCCGATAAGCTGGCTATGCTTTGGGTTTCAAAGGACGGCGAAGAAAAGAGATTTACTTTCGCCGATATGATGTATTATTCAAATAAAGCGGCAAGTTACTTTAACTATATGGGAATTCGCAAGGGCGACAAGGTTATGCTTGTTTTAAAGAGAAGCTATTATTTCTGGTTCTGTATTTTAGGGCTTCATAAAATCGGAGCAGTTGTTGTTCAGGCGACCAATATGCTTAAAGCGAAAGATTATGTCTATCGGTGCAACGCAGGAAAAATAAAGGCTGTTGTTGTGACGGGAGACGGAATGGAAACTGAGTATTTTGACGAGGGCGAAGGACAATACGAAACAATCGAAAAGAAATTCGTTCTTGGTCATAAAAAAGCAGGAGATGACTGGATTGACTTTGAAGCGGGTTTTGAACTTGCTAACCCTGACTGGCAAAGACCAACAGGGGACCAGGCGGTTATGGCGGACGATATGATGCTTATGGCGTTCTCTTCAGGAACATCAGGCTATCCGAAAATCATTACCCATAACTTTAAATACCCTCTCGGTCATATTATGACTGGTGTGTTCTGGCACAGAGTTATTGATGGCGGACTTCATTTTACAATTTCCGACACAGGCTGGCTCAAATCCCTCTGGGGCAAGATTTACGGCCAGTGGTTCGGGGAAAGTGCGGTTTTGGTTTATGATTTTGACAAGTTTGACGCAAAGGATATTTTAAGCAAACTTGAAAAATACAAAGTAACAACTTTCTGCGTTCCGCCGACTATGTATAGAATGCTTCTTGAAAACGATGTAAGTAAGTATGATTTATCTTCTCTTACTCATTGCTGCACAGCAGGAGAGGCATTAAACCCTGAAATCTATAATAACTGGCTTAAAGCCACAGGGCTTAAGCTTTACGAGGGTTTTGGTCAGACCGAAACAACCCTTTGTATAGCGACAATTTATCCTTGGTCAGAGCCAAATCCTGGGGCAATCGGCTTCCCTGTTCCGGGCTATGATGTGCATATTTTAGGAGAGGACGGAGAGTCCTGCCCAAGAGGTGCAACAGGGGAAATCTGTATAAGAGTGTTAAGTCAGGCACGTAAAACCTGCGGACTTTTGGATACTTATAATTTCAGCGAGGAGGATACAAAAAAAGCCCTCCACGATGGTTTTTATCATACGGGGGACACAGCGTATCGCGACGAAAAGGGAACTTTCTGCTATGTTGGACGAAATGATGATGTTATTAAATCCTCAGGTTACAGAATCGGGCCTTTTGAAATTGAAAGCGTTATGCTTGAACATCCTGCGGTAAAGGAAGTTGCGGTAACAGGTGTTCCTGACCCAATCCGTGGTTTTGCGGTTAAGGCAACGGTTGTTCTTTCGGATAAATACTTCCCGTCAGATGAACTTACAAAAGAGCTTCAAAAGTATGTTAAGGATAACACAGCACCATATAAATACCCGAGAGTGGTTGAATATGTTGATGCTCTTCCAAAAACCTTTAACGGTAAAATAAGAAGAAGCGAAATACGCGACAAAGATACATTGGTATAAAACAAAAAGAGAGATGAAAAATCTCTCTTTTTGTTTTATAAGAATAATGAAGCAATAACTGTTAAAAGTCCGCAAAGACCGATTGCGATACCGCTCATTGCTCCCTCGGTTCTTCCAAGTTTAATTGCCTGGGTTGTTCCAAGAGCGTGGCAGGAAGCTCCAATTCCAAGTCCTGCGGCAACGGAGTTGTCGATTTTAAACCACTTTATAAAGTATGGGCACATAATCGCCCCGAAAAGTCCTGTAACAAAAACCGCTGCTGATGCAATGGGGGCGTATCCACCAATTTTTTCTGCAAGAGGCATTGCAATAGCCGTCGTAACTGATTTTGGGATAAGGGATTTAGTGATTGCCTCATCAATTCCAAAAAATCTGCAAAGGAGAAGAACTGATGCAACAGAAACAATGACTCCGACAATAGTTCCAGCCAAAATAGGAAGAAGATTTTTAATTATAAGGTCACGCTTTTCATACATTGAAACCGCCAAAGCTGCCGTTGCAGGAGGGAGGAACAAAAGAATTATATTTCCACCCGAGCTGAAATTTTCAATTGGAATTTTCAAGCAGTAATAAAAAATCCAAAGAAAAATGACGCTGATTATTAAAGGGTTTACAATTGGTTTATCATATCTTTTTGCTATAAGCTTAGCAAAATAAAAGAAAATAAGAGCAAGAGTAACGCCGAAAATCGAAGACTTTGAAAGCTTAAGAATTTCTTCATATATATTATACATTTTTCTTCCCCTTTCGATTCATAAAAAGCATAACGCCTTTAACTGTGTAGGCTGTTGCAAAAAATGTAAATATAGTTGTCATGCAACATATAAGAATGAATTGCCACCAGACATTCTTAATAGCCTCAAAATAATTTACAATGTCAACAGTTGGCGGAATAAAGAAAAATGCCATATTATTGAGGAAAAAATCCGACATTCCTTTAATTTTATCTACTTTAACAGCCTTTATGATAAGAAGAATGAAAAGAATAATCATCGCAATAACCGATCCCGGAAAAGGGAAAGGGAGGACTGCCGACATTATATCTCCAACTAAACAAACACCGAAAAATACTGCAAATTGAAAGATAATATTCATAATTTTTACTCTCCAAATTAAAGATGCATATAGTTTACCACGAATTGGGATAAAATACAAGCAATTATGCAGATTTTATTGACAGAAAAAGGTTTTTTGTGATAAAATTACTTTTGAGGTGTTTTTATGACCTATGAAAAAGAAAAAACCTGCTCATTTACGGGGCACAGAATTATCCCAAACAGCGAGAAACAGTTTATAAAAGATAAAACAGAAGAAATCTGCCGTATGCTTATAAAAAGGGGTTTTGAAAATTTTATATGTGGCGGTGCTTTAGGGTATGATACATTAGCCCAGGAGTGTATTTTAAAACTTAAAAAAGACTATCCGAATATCAGGCTTATTTTGGCTATACCTTGCCTTGGGCAACATAAAAACTGGAGAAAAGCCGATATTGAAAAATATGAAAAAATATTAAGCCTTGCCGATGAAAAAATTTATGTTTCTGAAGAATATTCTCCCGACTGTATGAAAAAGCGAAATCGGTTTATGGTGGATAAAAGCAGTGTGTGCGTTGCCTATGCTAAAAAAGTTACGGGCGGAACGGCATACACAGTTAAATATGCGGTTGAGGAAAGCAGGGAAATAATCTTCGTGAGATAGTATAAAAAATTTTGAAATTGCTTGACAAAGTGATACTTGTGTGGTAAAATAGAAATACTGCTTGTATATAATTAACTTTTGCAAAAGGCAAAAGCTTTTATACCAATTTATTGAACAGGAGGGACTACAATGCTTAGAACATTTCAGCCTAAGAAAAGACATCGCAAAATGGAGCATGGCTTTAGAAAGAGAATGGCAACAAAAAACGGCCGTAAGGTTTTGGCCAGAAGAAGATTAAAAGGCAGAAAGAGATTGTCAGCCTAAGACGCCTTTGGGCGTCTTTTTGACTTTTTTTAGAGTATTATGGGCAATATTATCAGTTTAGACCGTGATGGGCAGTTCCAAAAACTGTATAAAAAAGGGAAGTCTGTCGTTTCTCCGTGTCTTATTGTTTATGTTAAGAAAAACGGGCAAAGCTATAACAGGCTTGGCATAACTGCAAGTAAAAAAATAGGCAAGGCAGTTGTCAGGAACCGTGCAAAACGGCGTATCAGAGAACTCTATCGGACGAATTTAGATAATCTTAAGATTGGATATGACTTTGTTATCGTGGCAAGGTCTAAAACGGCAAGTGTTGACTATGGCACTCTTTTGTCGGCGTTTATGTCCGCAGTAGAGAATTTAGGTGTTTTAAAATGAATAAGAGTTCGCGATTATTAGGGGAAGTAGTTATTCTCCCTATCAGGTTTTACAGAAAGTATATTTCACCAATGAAAAAACCTTGCTGTAAATATTATCCCACCTGCTCAAAGTATGCCATTTTGGCAATCCGTAAGTATGGTCCCATTAAGGGAAGTGTAAAGGGTGCGTGGCGGATACTTCGGTGCAACCCCTTTTCTAAGGGTGGGGTGGACGAGCCTTAAATAATTAAGAAAATACGAGGAATGTTATGGAATATATTGAAATATTTTTTGGTGCAATACTTGGCTTTTTATACAAAATCATAGGAAACTATGGTGTGTCTATTGTCTTGTTCACACTTTTAGTAAAACTTGCTATTTTTCCTCTTGATTTAAAGCAGAGAAAGTCAACTGCGAGAATGCAGAAAATCCAGCCTGTTTTAAATCAGCTACAGAAAAAATATGCAAATGACAGAGAAAAATTAAACAAGGAAATTGCGAAGGTTTACAGTGAATATAAGATAAGTCCTATGAGCGGATGTCTTCCTATGCTCATTCAACTTCCGATTATATTTGCTCTCTATTGGGTAATCCGTCAGCCCATCACTTATATGATGGGAATAAGAGAAGTTGCTGACCAGGCTTTAATTATAGTTAACTTTAATGATTGGGCTGTATTAAATCAGGGCGAATTGACAGAAGGACTTAAAAAGTTATATGAAAACGGGCAGAAAATTACAGGGAATAACTATTCTATGTATGAAATTCAGATAGCACAGCTTATCCACCATAGTAAAGACCTTGTGGGCTTTATTGGTGAAACAGCAAAAGCAAATGGTTTAGGGGCAATCAAAAGCCTTAATTTAAACACAGTTGACTTTACCTTCCTTGGCTTAAACCTTGCGGACACTCCAAGCTTTGGTAAAATCGGTTCACTGATTGTGGGAAATGTTTCGAATCTTACCTGGCATGACGCCGCTTTATGGCTCATTCCGCTTGGTTCAGGGCTATCTTCCTGGGTTTCAACAAGATTTACTCAAGGGATGAATGCTGAAAAGAAAGACAAAAACAGAGTTATTCCGGAAAACGAAAAGACAAAAGACGATAAGGCAAACTCAATGAAGACTATGACAATGATGATGCCGCTTATCTCTGCATGGTTTACATTCTCGTTCCCTGCAGCACTTGGTCTTTACTGGATTATAAGCAATATAATTCAACTTATTCAGTTGTTTATTGTAAATAAATTTGTTATGCCTAAGTTGGAAAACGAATCATTTAAAGGAGATTATATAGATGTTAAGGAAAATCGAAAAAAGCGCAAAAAACATTAATGAAGCTCTCAGCCTTGCAGCAGAGGAGCTTGGGGTTACACCTGAGGAACTTTCCTACGAGGTTACCCGTGAGGTTGGAAAAGGTCTTATGAAGTTTTTAGTCGGCACAGAGGTTGACATTGTTGCCTGGGTAACAAAAGAGGCTGAAGCTGAAGAAGCTAAGCAGACAAAAAAACCTGAAAAGAAAGAAAAGACAGAGCCTAAAAAAGCAGTTAAAACAGAGGAAACTAAAGAGGAAGAGATAACTGAAAAGAAGAGCAAAAATGAGCCTCGTGCTGATTTTGTCATTCCGAAAGAAAGCGTTGATGACGCTAAAATGTTCCTTGGTGAAATGCTTAAGAAAATCGGCTTTGATGCAACACTTTCAGTTAAGCTTGACGGCAACACAATTTATATTGATGTTGCAGGCGATAAGATGGGACTTTTAATCGGCAAGAGAGGGGATACTTTAGATGCTGTTCAGTATCTCACAAGTCTATATGTAAACAAGGGCAAGGGACAGTATATTAAAGTTACTGTAGACACAGAAAACTATCGTGCAAAGAGAGAAGAAACCTTAGTCCGTCTTGCAAAAGGTCTTCAAAGACGAGTTGTAAAGGATAAGATGGACGTTACTCTTGAGCCAATGTCACCAAACGAGAGAAGAATTATCCATGCAACTTTACAGCATGATAAGAGAATAAAAACTTACAGCATTGGAGAAGAGCCAAACCGCCGTTTGGTTGTTGCATATGCAAAGAAAGATGACGTTGAAGAATAATATTTAAAGCACTACTTTTTTGTAGTGCTTTAGTTTTAGAACGGGGACATATGGCAGGTGGAATGGTTTTTATGTTTCTACCCAACTATGGAACTAATAAGCTTTTGTTGGATTTAAAAAGAAGAAATAATAAGAAGGATAAATACTGTGAAATACTTAGATGCATATATAAAGAGGACAATAAAATATTTTAAAATATTGATAAAATGGTTAATTGTTTCACTAATCATAGGAGCAATTGGTGGATTTATAGGGAGCTTTTTTCATATAAGCATTGATTTTGTAACAAATTTAAGAGAAAAAAATGGCTTTATAATTCTTTTTCTTCCCATAGCAGGACTTATAATAGCGGGACTGTATCACCTTTTTCAGACGAAAGGGAAAATTGATACCAATCAGGTAATAGAAGCTGTCAGAAACAATGACAAGGTTCCCTTTGTAATGATGCCTCTTATATTTATAAGCACAGTTATAACGCATATGTTCGGCGGCTCTTCAGGACGAGAAGGAGCGGCACTTCAACTTGGCGGAAGTCTTGGTTATAATTTGGGGAAGGTTTTAAAATTCAGTAAAAATAATATGCGGATACTTATTATGTCGGGGATGAGCAGTGTGTTTTCGGCATTATTCGGAACACCGCTTACTGCAGCTGTCTTTTCTATGGAGGTTACAAACGTAGGAGAGTTTCAATATGCAGGAATTGTGCCTTGTGTATTTTCATCAATAATCTCCTTTTTTATCAGCCAAAAATTAGGATTAAGGGCTGTTAAATTTGATGGGATTATTCCCGAAACATTTGGCTTATTGAATATAGGTAAAATTATAGTTTTAGCACTTTTGTGTGCAATAGTGTCCATAATTTTTTGTATGGCTATTAAGAAAAGTGAATTTTTGATGTCAAAGCTTTTTAAGAACAGATATGTTCGTGCTTTTATTGGCGGGTTAATAATTGTGGGTTTAACTATTTTAGTTAATTCCCAGGATTATAACGGAGCCGGAATGAATGTTATTACACGGGCTATGACTGGTAGTGTTAACAAAGAGGCGTTTATATTAAAGATTGTTTTTACAGCGTTAACTGTAGCCTCAGGCTTTAAAGGCGGTGAAATTGTTCCGGCTTTCTTTGTCGGGGCAACCTTTGGAAGTGCAGTGGCACCGATTTTGGGAATAAATCCTATGTTTGCCGCTGCAGTGGGAATGATTACACTGTTTTGCTGTGTTGTAAACTGCCCAATTGCATCAATATTATTATCTTTAGAGGTCTTTGGTGCAGAGGGATTGGTATTCTTTGCAATAGCAGTTGCTATTGGATATATGATGTCAGGTAATTTTGGACTGTATAACAGGCAAAAAATTCTTTATTCGAAGCTTGATTGTGAAGTTATTGATAAATATACAAGATAAAATTAATCGTATTAAGAAACAAAAAACGAGGCATTTGCCTCGCTTTTTGTTTTTATAAGGAAATATATTGAGAGGGGTTTTGGGTTTCCCCGTGTCTGGTAACTTCAAAGTGAAGATGTGCTTTTTCATCTCCCTCTAAAACTGAGCTGTTTCCAACAGAACCGATTGCATCTCCCTTTGTCACCTTTCTGCCAACCTCAATGAAATTTTTATCGGCAAGGTTTCCGTAAAGAGTTTTTATACTGCCCTCATGCCCGATTACAACCACTATTCCTAACTTGTCATCTTCAAAAACCTCTTCAACAACTCCATCGGCTGAGGCAGAAACAATAGTGCCGTTTTTTGAGGCAATATCAATTCCCTG
>JAZROF010000065.1:0-24481 GCA_045648565.1 Clostridia bacterium
ATTTTTGTAAGTGCAATATAATTTTACTGTGAGTGATTTTTAATGAAATATCTCGCTTTGCTCGATATGAAATAATCCTTGCGGATTATGAAATATTTTGCTAAAGTAAAATGTGAAATAAAATTTGCCGTATCAATATTGCGAAGCAATATTTCATACACGAAGTGTATTTCATAGCGAAGCTATTTCACTTGCCGAAGGCAAATTTCATTGAAAAAGAGATAATTTTACCAACAGTAAAATTATCTCTTTTTCATGGTGACTCCTAGGGGATTCGAACCCCTGTAGCCGCCGTGAGAGGGCGGAGTCTTAACCACTTGACCAAGGAGCCAAATAACAACCCGCTTATATTTCAAAGCGGGTATGGTAGCGGTAACTAGATTCGAACTAGTGACACTGCGGGTATGAACCGCATGCTCTAGCCAACTGAGCTATACCGCCATATTATGTCGAACAGGTTATATATTAACATATTCGCCTTTAATTGTCAAGAGTTTTTTAGAAAAATTTTCACCGTAGAAATAAATGTAAGCCCCATTTATAAAATTTCTGTAAAAGACTTGAAAAATGCGAATATATTTGGTATAATGAACAGATAAATGATAATGGGGTGGTTTATGCCCTGATGGACAAATCCATCTGTTTATAATTGTTTAATTAAGTATATTGTCAAAGGGCTTGGAGATAATCCTACTAAGTAAAAAATGCTTTTTGAGAATGGAGATTTTATGGATACAAAGTTTATAAAAGCAGGTGCTATGTCTGCCTGTATATTATTGGTGGTTTTACTCTCGGTTATATCGGGATTTATTCCATATTTTGCCATTATATTATCTATTTTTGCAACAGGTTTAACCTCATATATTCATATAAAATGGGGGAAACTTGCCTCGGTTATAAGCATTGTTTTAACTTCAGGTATAGTTTTAGCTTTAATAAGGGATATAGAAAGCATACTTATTGTTGCACTGTGTATTGCCCCCGGTCTTGTATCAGGGATTATGATTTGCAAAAACAAGGAATATTATGCACAGCTTATTGGAGTTTGTGCATCCTTTGTGGCAATTGTAATCGTCACTATGCTTTGGGCAGGATATGGATTTGAAAATGGTGCAGGAGGAATAATTGATGCATCAGTTTTGAATATGAAAGAGGCTCTTATAGTGGCGGTGCCTCAGGAAAACATAGCAGAGCTTGAATCAATACTGAACATTACAGCGTCATACATTAAAATGATGTTCCCGTCATTTGTTATTTTGCTCTCCCTGTTTTTCGGATATTTTCATCTGGCAGTTTTAAGAGCTTTTGTAAATAAAATCAGCAAGATAAGCTACAGTTATGTTCCGTTTTGTATGCATAAAACACCGAAGCATATGTCTTATATGTATTTTATTCTTGTAATATTTACGATGTTTTTAAACGCAGAGTCAAAGATGGGAGTTGCTCTTAATAATATCGCGATTATTATCGACTTTATTATGGCATTTTGCGGATTTTCGTTTATTGAATATTTGTTTAAGGGAAGACTTAAATATGGTTTCGTAAGAGCCTTTATATATGTCGGAGCGTTTGTTATAGGTGGCAGTCTGATAATCCAGATTTTGTCAATTATAGGAATGCTTGACAGCTTTATGAATTATCGTAGGATAGAAAGAAATGGAGAATAGAAATGAAAGGTAAGCGAATGAAAAGACGCCAGACAATGGTCCAGAAAATATTCGGACGGCGTACAGCGAGACTCTTTGTGTTTTTGGCTTTATACTTGGGTATAAAATCAATGAACAGCTTGACAACGACCGATATTGACGGCTTTGTGAGTCTTGTGGGAATAATCTTTTTCGCAGTTGAATTCTACTTAATCTACAGTCAGAAGAAAAGCTTTGTAAGCTTTATGGAAAACTTTGACTTTTGCCTGACGGACACAACAGGAAAATCCCTTGTGAAGTACCCGTCCCCCGTGGTTATAATTGACCTTGGCGGTGAAATTAAATGGTATAACGGCAATTTCAAAAAGCTTGTAGGAGAAGAGGAAGTTTTTGGAGTTCATATAAACAGCCTTATCCCTGGCCTTGAGGTAAACAAGCTGACGGAAAGCCGGGGCGAGTTTGGTTCGGTTATGGAGCTTGACGGACGCACTTATGAGGTTGAAGCAAGAGTTACAGGCAGAGAGGACAAGCAGACGAAGCATAAGTTCTTGCTTTTATACTTTATAGACAAGAGTGATGAATATACCCTTTCAAGACTTCGTGAAGAAGAAAAAACTGTAGAGGCTATAGTTATAATTGACAACTATGAGGAGGTTTTAAAAGAAACTCCCGACTCTAACCACGGCAAGATTTTAGGCGAGATCGAACAAACCATCGGCAACTGGATTGCTTTGGGAGACGGTGTATTCCGTAAGTTTGAAAGAGATAAGTTTTTGGTGATTTTCGAGCAGAGAAATTTTGAAAAAATCCTTGAAGATAAGTTTGAGGTTTTAAACAATATCAAAAATATAAATGCTGAAAATAAAATTCCCGTAACAATTAGTATAGGAATTGGTCAGCACGGCAAAGACCCTAAGGAAAATGACAGCTTTGCAAGATTTGCAGTTGATATGGCATTGGGCAGAGGCGGTGACCAGGTTGTTATAAAGGACAGAGAGTCTTTAGATTTCTTTGGTGCAAAAAGCCGTGAGGTTGAAAAAAGAACAAAGGTTAAGGCAAGGGTTGTTGCTCACGCCCTCCGTAAGCTTATCGACAATTCAGGCAAGGTCTTAATTATGGGACACAAATCCGGCGATATGGACAGTATCGGTGCATCAATCGGGCTTTTTAAAGCAGTTAAAAGCAGAAACCGTAAAGCATATATAGTTGTGGATAAAGAAACAGTTAATGCAAAAGAGGTTATTGCTGAGTTTGAGCATAAGACAGATTATATAGACGCCTTTATAACTACAGAGCAGGCTATGAACACTTTGGAAAAAGACAGCCTTGTTATTGTTGTTGATACCCACAGACCGAATATGGTAGAGTGTCCTGAACTGCTTCGACACGCAGAAAATATTGTGCTTATCGACCACCACAGACGAAGTGAAAATTGCATAGAGAATGCAACGCTTATGTATCACGAAGCCTATGCATCATCAACCTGTGAAATGGTAACTGAAATTATCCAGTATATTCAGGAATCACCAATGCTTGATAGACAAGAGGCAGAGGCTCTTTATGCAGGTATATTTATGGATACCAACGGATTTGTGAATAAGGCGGGTGTTAGAACCTTTGAGGCGGCATCATATCTTAAAAGACTTGGCGTTGACACAGTTAAAATAAGGCGTAGATTTAAGTGCGAAAAGGATATATTCATAAAGAAAGCCCAGATTATAAGTGATGCGAAATTCTATCGTGATAACATTGCAATCTCAATGGTAACTGATGAAAGCCGAGGGGCACAGGTAATGTGTGCTCAGGCTGCGGACGAGCTGCTTGATATTAAAGGTGTTGAGGCGGCGTTTGTTCTGCTTAAGAGGGGAAAAGTAATCTATATCAGTGCAAGGTCTCTTGATGAAATCAATGTCCAGATTATAATGGAAAAGCTCGGCGGCGGCGGACATATAACCCTTGCCGGTGCCCAGATGGAAAATATGACTCTTGAAGAAGCCCAGGAAAAGCTCCAATGGGCAATTGATGAGGCTATTATAAGCGAATAAAAGAAAGGCAGAGATAAATATGAAAGTTATTTTAACACAAGATGTAAAATCACAAGGTAAAAAAGGCGACTTGATAAATGTAAGTGACGGATATGCAAGGAATTTTCTCCTTCCAAAGGGACTTGCAGTTGAGGCGAGTAAACAAGCAATAAACGAGCTTGAAGGGAAAAATGCAGCGCAGCAGTTTCATAAAAATGTTGAGGAGCAAAAGGCTAGAAATATAGCCGAAAGACTTAAAGAAATTACAGTAAAACTCACTGCAAAGGCAGGAAACGGCGGAAGACTGTTTGGCTCAATAACATCAAAAGATGTGGCAGCGGCACTGGAAAAGCAGACAGGAATAAAGGTTGACAAAAGAAAGATTGATCTTCCCGATGGTATAAAGAGTTGTGGCGTAACAGAGGTTAAGGTTTCCCTTTATCCTCAAATTTTCGGAACTTTCAAAGTGGAAGTTACGGAAGAATAAATAACACCTGAAAGAATAAAGGGGTGAAACAAATGGAAGAAACAACCAATGTAAGAACGGTGCCTTTTTCTCTTGAGGCTGAGCAATCAGTTTTAGGTGCTATGTTTTTGGATAAGGATTGTATTCCTGATGCAATTGAAATTTTAAAGGGTGACGATTTTTATATAGGCAGAAATAAAGAGCTTTTTGATGCAATGAGTGAGCTTTATAATTTAAGTTTGCCCATTGATATTGTAACACTTAAGCAACACCTTATAGGAAGAGGAACCTTTGAGAAAATCGGCGGAATGGATTTTATAGTTGAGGTTGCAAACTTTGTGCCAACAACGAAGAATTTAAAGCATTATGCCAAAATTGTTAAGGATAACTCTGTCCTTAGAAGCCTTATTAAAACCAGTGAGGATATAGCGGAAAAATGCTATAAGGGCGAGGGAGAAATTGAAGATATAATCGGGGTTGCCGAGCAGAATATCTTAAACATTTCACAAAACCGAGAGGCAAAAGGTCCTGTCCATATAAGGAAATACATAGGCGAGAGCGTGGAACTTTTATCTGAGCTTTCCGATAAAAAAAGTGATGTAACAGGAGTCAGCACAGGCTTTATAGATATTGATAAAAGAACGGCGGGGCTTCACGGTTCAGAGCTTATATTGATTGCGGCAAGACCTGGTATGGGTAAAACTACCTTTGCCCTCAATATTGCACAAAATGTAGCGATTAAAGGTGGAGTTCCTGTGGTTGTTTTCAGCTTGGAAATGCCGGGAATTCAACTTGCCAACAGAATGCTCGCAAGCGAAGCTATGGTAAGCTCTGAAAAAATTAAAAAAGGTGATTTAAAATCTGACGATTGGGATAAGGTTGGCGGAGCGGTTGATGTTCTTTCGACTGCAGAAATATATATAGATGATTCATCTGGCATAACAATGCCTGAAATTGGTGCAAGATGCAGAAGACTTAAGGCTGAAAAAGGTATTGGTCTTGTTGTGATAGACTATATCCAGCTTATGAATTCCAAAAATCCTGACCGTCAACAGGCAATTTCCGAAATTTCAAGGTCAATGAAAATTCTTGCAAAGGATTTGAATATACCAATCATTGCATTATCTCAGCTTAATCGTGATGTTGAAAAGCGTGATAATAAAGAGCCAAGGCTCAGCGATATAAGAGAATCAGGCTCAATTGAGCAGGACGCAGATTTGGTTATGTTTTTATCCAGAGAGGGTTATTATAACCCGGAAGTTGAACAGCCCAATAAAACAAAGTGTATATTCGCAAAACACAGAAATGGTGAAGTGGGCGATGAATATTTAACGTGGCTGGGCGAATTTTTCAAATTTTCCAATTGGAGTGGAGACCGTGAGCATTAGTTCTTCCGTGACTGAAAAAGTCAAAAAAATTATTATAGAGAATAAAATGATAAAAAAGGGCGATAAGGTTTTAGTTGCCCTGTCCGGGGGAGCGGATTCTGTCTGCCTTACCCATATTCTTTATGTCCTTTCTAAAGAGCTTGGATTTTCGGTATATTCCGCTCACTTAAACCACGGTATAAGAGGTGAAGAAGCGGATAGAGATGAAAAATTTGCAAAGGACTTTTGCGAAAGGCTTAATATTCCGTTTTTGTCCAAAACAGTTAAAGTTATTGAAACTGCCAAGGAAATGGGTATAACTGTCGAAGAAGCAGGAAGACAGGAACGCTATGCCTTTTTTAATGAAGTATGCAAAATGGGCGGTCAAAATGTTATAGCAACGGCTCATAACAGTGATGACCTTGCAGAAACTGTGCTAATGCGAATTATAAGAGGAACAGGGATTGATGGGCTTTTTGGAATAAAATATATCCGAGAGGACGGAGTTATAAGACCGCTACTCGGAGTTTCCCGAAAGGAAATCGAAGAATATTGTGAGGAAAACAAGTTAAATTATTGCACAGATAGTACAAATTCCGATAATAACTATACAAGGAACAAAATAAGAAACGAACTGCTTCCATATTTGAGGGAGAACTTTAATCCTAATATAAACGAAAGCCTGATAAATTTATCCCAAAGTGCTAAAGCTGACAGTGATTTTTTAAATTCCTATGCAAAAAGGCTCTATATGAGGCTTGGAAGTCCAATGCCAAACAGAAAACCTGTGGTGCTCCATATTGATTCACTTAATATGGTTGATGAAGCTATAATGTCAAGGCTTATTATCACCGCCGCAAAAGAGGCAATGGGAGAGGGTTTTTACCTTGAGAAAAAGCATATCCGTGATATTGTTTCGTTATCAGCAAAGGAAACGGGAGCTATGCTTAATTTCCCTAAAGGCCTTACCGTCCACGTTAAGTATGGTTGGCTTGAATTCAGAAACGAGAATGAAGCACAAATAAATGAAACAAAAAAGCATTTTAAGAATGATTACTCTACCGTAATTGAGCCTGGAAACGGCTATAAAATTGAAGGACGAGAGGGAGCAGTATTCGTTAAAAGAGTTCTCCTTTCCGAGTATAAAAAAAGTGCAGGGGACATTCTCCTTGATGAAGACAAGCTAAATGGAGAAATAGTTCTCCGAAACCGCAGAGACGGGGACAAAATGGCAGTCTTTTCTGATGGAAGAGAGAAAAAACTTAAAAGCATATTTATAGATATGAAAATTCCCCGTGAGAAGCGGGATGATATACCCCTTATTTGCCTGGACGATGAGGTTTTGGCAATCGTCGGGGGGCGTGTCAGCGAAAAATACAAAATTGATAAAAACACAGAAAGAGTGTGGGTGATTTATTATGGTAACGATGGAGAAAGTTAAGGTTCTTCTGTCTGAGGAAACCCTTTCTAAAAAGGTGGACGAACTTGCAGGGAAAATAAACAGTGATTTTAGAGGGGAAAATGTTATAATTATCGGGGTTTTAAAAGGCTCATTTATGTTTTTATCTGACCTTGTTAAGAGGATAACACTTCCCGCTGAAGTGTATTTTATTGAGGCGTCAAGCTATGGTGCAGGGACACAGACAACAGGTGTTGTTAAAATCTCAAAGGATGTTGATAGAGATTTAACTGACCAAAATGTTATCATCGTTGAAGATATTATCGACACGGGAATAACAATGGAAAAGGTTATGGAGCTACTTCGTGCAAGAGGGGCGAAATCTGTTAAGCTCTGTGCTTGTTTAAGTAAGCCAAGCCGTAGAAAAGTAGATGTAAAGATTGATTATTTAGGCTTTGAAGTTCCTGATGAATTTGTTATAGGATATGGACTTGATGCAAACGAAATGTATAGAAACCTACCCTATATCGGCGTAGTTGAAGATTAGAATAAAAAGACAAAAGAAAGAGGAGAGACAAAATGGAAAAGGAAGTAAGAACACGATTTGCACCAAGCCCAACAGGGTATATGCATATTGGTAATTTAAGAACAGCTCTTTATACCTATCTTTTAACAAGGTCAAAGGGCGGAAAGTTTATACTCCGAATTGAGGATACTGACCAGGAGCGTTTGGTTGAGGGTGCAACAGATGTAATTTATCGCACAATGAAAGACACAGGCCTAATTCACGATGAAGGTCCTGATGTTGGCGGAGATTATGGCCCCTATATCCAGAGCGAAAGAAGAAACATATATAAGGAATATGCAGAAAAGTTGGTTGAACTTGGCCACGCTTATTATTGCTTCTGCAGTAAGGAAAGACTTGACGACCTTCGTGAAAAGCAGGAGAAAGCTAAGGTTCCCACAAAATATGACGGGCTCTGCTCACGCCTTACCAAAGAAGAAGTTCAGGCAAAACTTGACGCAGGTGAGCCTTATGTTATAAGACAGAAGATGCCAAAGTATGGCAAAACAACATTTAAGGATGAAGTTTTTGGCGAAATCTCTGTTGAGAATGCAATCCTTGACGATAATGTTCTTTTAAAGGCAGATGGACTTCCAACCTATAACTTTGCAAATGTTATTGATGACCATTTAATGAATATAACTCATATTATAAGAGGTTCGGAGTATCTTTCATCAACTCCGAAATATAATCTTTTATATGAGGCATTTGGGTGGGATATTCCAACCTATATCCACGTTTCTCCAGTTATGAGAGATGCCCAGAAAAAGCTTTCAAAGCGTGACGGGGACGCATCTTATGAAGACTTTATTAAAAAAGGCTATTTAAAGGAAGCAGTTGTTAATTATATTGCACTCCTTGGCTGGTCCCCGGGCGGAGACAGAGAAAAGTATACAATAGATGAGCTTATTGAAATCTTTGATGTTAAGGGAATCAGCAAATCCCCTGCAATTTTTGACGAGAATAAACTTGCTTGGCTCAATGGTGAATATATAAGAGAGCTTAGTGCAGAAGATTTTCACGAAAAGGCACTTCCTTGGTATGATGGCGTAATCGAAAACCCGAATATCGATTTAAAAGAGGTTAGTGCACTTCTTCAAAAAAGATGCGAAAAATTAAGCGATATTCCTGAGCAAATCGACTTTTTCGATAGTCTGCCTGAGTATGATATTGAAATGTATACTCATAAGAAGATGAAGACTAATCCTGAAAATTCACTTGTTTCACTCGAGAATATCCTCCCTGTTATTGAGGGTATTACTGATTGGACATTTGATAATCTCCACGATGCACTTATGGAGTTAGTTGCAAAAATGGAGGTTAAAAACGGAATTGTCCTTTGGCCTCTCCGTGTAGCAGTATCGGGAAAAGCATTCACTCCGGGCGGCGGCGTGGAAATTGCTTATATTCTTGGCAAAGAGGAAACAATTAAGAGAGTTAAAAAAGGCATTGAAAAATTAAAATAAAAGGACTTGATTTTAATGGATATAACATCAAAATTTTCGGATAAGGTTGCCCATCTTGAAGCATCTGCTATCCGTGAAATATTTAAGCTACTTGCAAAACCGGGGATAATCTCCTTTGCAGGCGGTGCACCTGATCCTGAGCTTTTTCCAACTAAGGAGCTTTCTGAAATTGCAAAGGAAGTGTTGGAAACAGAGGGCAAAACTGCCCTTCAGTACGGCGTAACAGAGGGGTATTTGCCTCTTCGTAATTGGGTTAAGGATAGGCTTAAAAAACAAGGCATCGGCACAGAAAACGATGAAACAATAATCGTAAGCGGTGGACAGCAAGGAATTGACCTTGTATCAAAATCACTTATTAACCCGGGAGACGGTGTAATTTGTGAAGAGCCAAGCTTTATAGGGGGGCTTAATGCGTACCGCTCCAATAACGCAAAGCTTTATAGCGTACCTGTTTTGTCTGACGGTATTGACACAGAAAAACTGGAAGAAATCTTAAAAGAAAACGATAATATAAAAATTCTATATACAATCTCAACTTTCCAGAATCCGTCAGGAATAACAATGTCTTATGAAAAGAGGAAAAAGGTTTTATCCCTTGCCTCAAAATATGATTTTATTATCTTTGAGGATAATCCTTATGGTGATTTACGGTTCAGCGGAGAAGACATCCCAACAATGAAGTCAATGGATAAAGAGGGAAGGGTTGTATACCTTGGCTCTTTTTCAAAGATTTTAGCGCCTGGCCTTCGTCTTGGCTTTACCTGTGCAAATAAAGACTTAATGGAGAGAATGATAATTTGTAAGCAGGTTGAGGATGTTCACACAAATGTGCTCTCACAGATGATTGCTTATAAGTTTGTAACCAAATATTCAATTGATGAGCATATTGAAAAACTAAGAGAGTGCTACGGAAGAAAATGCAAACTTATGATTGAGTGTATTGATAAATATTTTCCGTCTTGCGTAACTCATACAAATCCCGAGGGCGGTCTTTTCCTATTCTGCACTATGCCGGATAAATATGACGCGAAAGAAGTTATGCAAAAGGCACTTGAAAAGGGCGTTGCCTATGTTCCTGGCTCAGCAACAGTTATAGACGATAAGGCACCGTCCCACACTTTCCGCCTTAACTACTCAACTGCAAGTGAGGAGCAAATTAAGACAGGGATTGAAATTTTAGGCAATGTTCTTCACGAGATAATGGATTAAGCGAGGTATAAAAATGGAAAACGCAGAAAGAAAGAAACGAATTTTAAGCGGAATTCAGCCCACAGGGGTTTTAACACTCGGAAACTATGTTGGCGCGCTCAGGAACTTCGTTGAGCTTCAAAAAGAAGATAAATATGAATGCTTTTATATGATTGCGGACTTGCATTCTTTAACTGTTAAGCAGGAGCCGAGAGACCTTAGAAAAAATAGCCTCGATTTACTTGCTCTGTTTTTGGCAAGTGGTCTTGACGGAGAAAAGGACCCGATTTTTTATCAGTCCCATGTAAGTGCTCATTCTCAGCTTGGCTGGGTGCTTGATTGCTATACCTATTTTGGAGAGCTTTCGAGAATGACGCAGTTTAAGGATAAGTCAAGTAAGCACGCGGATAATATAAACGCAGGGTTATTTACATATCCAAGCCTTATGGCAGCAGATATTCTTCTTTATCAGTCAGACTTAGTTCCGGTTGGTCACGACCAAAAGCAACATTTGGAGCTTACAAGAGATTTGGCAGAACGCTTTAATCGGACATACAGCGATACATTTATAGTTCCTGAGCCTTATATTCCAAAGGTAGGGGCAAAGATTATGAGTCTTCAAAACCCAACTCAAAAAATGTCAAAATCTGACCCTAATGAAAATTCATATATCTTAATGCTTGACCCGCTTGACAGAATAGTAAATAAAATCAAGAGAGCGGTAACAGACAGTGAAGCTAAGGTTTGCCGTGGTGAGGGTAAAGAAGGCGTTGAGAATTTGATGAGCATTTATAGTGCAATGACAGGAAAAACTATGGACGAAATTGAGGCTGAATTTGACGGAAAAGGCTATGGCGACTTTAAAATGGCAGTTGCTGAGTCTGTTGTCGAAGTCTTAAGACCTATCCAGGAAAAGTATAACGACTATATAAAGAACAAAGATTATCTTGAAAAAATATATAGAATGGGTGCAGAGAGAGCATCTTATGTTGCAAATAAAACAATAAGCAAGGTAAATCGAAAGGTTGGTTTTATCCAGCCGTAAATGGAGGCAAAAGATATGATTGATTTAGAAAATTCAAAGCTATTGTATGTGGTACTTGCTATTATTGTTGCATTTTTGATTTCCTTTGCATCAACTCCCGTTGTAATAGGAATTGCTAAAAAAATTAAGGCAATAGATGTTCCAAAGGACGAAAGAAGAGTGCATAAAAAACCAATTCCGCTAATTGGCGGACTTGCAATATTCTATGGTTTTTTAATAAGTGCTTTGTGCTTTTGCGTGATGGACGAGGCAGTAATCGGGATTGTTTTAGGTGCGTTGGTTATCGTAATAACGGGCATAATTGATGATAAGTATAGCCTCCCCGCTAAAGTGAAACTCCTTATGCAGATTGTTTCGGCTATAATTGTTATTGCTTTTGGAGTTGAGATGAATTATATTGAAAATCCATTTACCAATGAGTATATAACGCTTGGTTGGTGGTCTATTCCTATAACAATTATTTGGATTGTGGGAGTTACCAATGCAATTAATTTAACTGATGGCCTTGATGGTCTTGCTGCAGGCATATCAACAATTGCATCAATAAGTTTGCTTGTTTTAATTTTGTTTACGGACAATTTAAACCTTGCAATTATGACGGCAGCACTTGCCGGTGCGGCATTTGGTTTTCTACCCTATAACTTTAATCCCGCTAAAATTTTTATGGGAGATACAGGCTCAATGTTTTTAGGCTATATGCTCGCTTGTATATCAGTTCAGGGACTAATGAAAACCTATACGGTTATATCATTTGCACTACCGATTTTGGTGTTGGGACTTCCGATTTTCGATACACTTTTTGCAATAGTCAGAAGAGTGGTTACAGGCCGCTCAATAATGTCACCCGATAGAGGGCATCTTCACCATAGACTGCTTGATATGGGCTTTAGCCAAAGACAAACAGTTGCGATTTTATATACTCTAACGGCAATTCTTTGTTTAACTGCTCTTGTTATATTTTTAAAGGATGCACTTCGTGGTGCTATTTTGGTGGTTGCAGTTGTGGTTATAATAGTTGTGAGCTTTGCAGTTCTTGATAGTAAAGCGGAAAAAGAGAAAATAGCAAAAGAGAATCAAGAAACAATTGAAGAACAGTAAGGAGCTAATGGAATATGAAGACAGTTATGCTTGTTTTCGGGACAAGACCTGAAGCAATTAAAATGTGCCCGCTTGTTAATGAACTAAAAAGCAGAGAAAATATAAAAACTGTTGTCTGCGTAACGGGACAGCATCGTCAAATGCTTGACCAGGTTTTAGAGGTTTTTGGCGTTATGCCAGACTATGACCTTTCAATAATGAAGGACAAGCAGACTCTTTTTGATATTACAACCAATATATTAAATAAAATTAAAGGTGTTTTAGAGGAAGCTCGGCCTGATGTTGTTTTAGTCCACGGGGATACATCCACAACCTTTGTAACGGCTCTTGCCTGTTTTTATATGCAAATCCCTGTTGGGCACGTTGAGGCAGGGCTTAGAACTTATGATATTTACAGCCCGTATCCTGAGGAATTTAATCGTCAGGCAGTGGGGATTATTTCCGAGTATAACTTTTCTCCAACAGAAAAAGCGAAGAATAATCTTATAAACGAGGGTAAAAAAGAGGAAACAATTTTCGTTACGGGAAACACCGCAATTGATGCCCTTAAGACTACGGTTAAAGAGGATTATACCCACCCGGAGCTTGAATGGGCAAAGGATTCAAGGCTTATAATAATAACAGCCCACAGACGGGAAAATTTAGGTGAGCCGATGCATAATATGTTCAGGGCAATCCGAAGAATTATGGACGAAAATCCCGATGTTAAAGCAATATATCCAATCCACTTAAACCCTGTTGTGCGGCAAGCAGCACAGGAAGAGCTTAGCGGGTGTGACAGAATCCACATAATTGAGCCGCTTGAGGTTTTGGATTTTCATAATTTCCTCTCAAGAAGTTATATGATTTTAACAGACAGCGGTGGAATTCAAGAGGAAGCTCCGTCTTTAGGAAAGCCCGTTCTTGTAATGCGTGACACTACAGAGCGTCCGGAGGGAATTGCTGCAGGAACACTCAGGCTTGTTGGAACAGATGAGGAAGTTATTTATAATAGCTTTAAAGAGCTTCTTAACAATAAAGAGGCTTATGACAAAATGAGCAAGGCAAGTAATCCATATGGCGATGGCCTTGCAAGTCGGAGAATTGCAGATATTTTAGAATTTGGAAAAACAGATATTTAAAAGTTGAAAGAGCATTCGAAAGGATGCTCTTTTTTTGTTTATTTTAAGCCTAAATGGAAAAGATATGTTCTAAAAGGGAGCATAAAAAAATAAGATATAATAAGCGGTAAATAAATTTAGGAGTGAATAAAAGTGAACAATAATGGCACAGAGAACAATAAAATCAAGATGGCAGGAAAAATAGTATCAGAGCTTGAATTTTCCCACGAGGTATACGGAGAAAAATTTTATACGTTTAAACTTGAAACAAAAAGACTTAGTGAAAACGCTGATATTATTCCCATAACCATTTCTGAAAAATTCTTTCCAGGGATAAAAATAGAAGAGGGCAAAAATGTGTTAATCAGCGGTCAGTTCCGCTCATATAATAACTTCACATCAGTTGGCAGTAAGCTTATGCTGACTGTTTTCGTCAGGGACATAGAAGAGGTTGATGACCTTTGTGATTATGCATCACAGAATAATGTATACTTAAACGGATATATATGCAAAGCCCCCATATACAGAACAACTCCATTCGGAAGAGAAATTGCGGACATTTTACTTGCGGTAAATCGGGCGTATAATAAATCAGACTATATTCCCTGTATTGCCTGGGGAAGAAATGCCAAGTATGCAGGTGCACTTTCAGTTGGGGATAATATTGCAATCTGGGGTAGAGTCCAAAGTCGGGAATATCAAAAGAAAATAAACGAAGAAGAGGTGGAAAATCGGGTTGCCTACGAGGTATCTATTTCTAAAATGGAATTAATTGAAGAATAAAAACAAGCCACACCGTGCGGTGTGGCTTTTAATATTTATCTTGGCAATTTACAAAGAGCAAGGATTTCTTCCTGAAGAGCAAACATTTCTTTTTCCTCCTCAGGCTCCATATGGTCGTAGCCTAAAAGGTGGAGAAGAGAATGTGCGGTTAAAAATCCCACCTCACGCTCAAAGGAGTGCCCGTATTCATTAGACTGCTCCTTTGCCTTTTCTAATGAAATAACAATATCTCCAAGGATAATTTCTCCATTTTCCCCAAAGTCGCACTCATTTATATCAATTTCCCCATTCTCATCGTATTCAAACATAGGAAATGATAAAACATCCGTAGGACGGTCAATCCCTCGATGAAGCTTGTTTAAAGAATGAATTTCATCATTATCAGTGAGCATTATGCTGATTTCGCAGTTATCCTTAAACTCCATAAACTTAAGTCCCTCTTTTAAGACCGTTTTAATGAGGGCACGAAGTTCTTTAGTAACTTCAATTTTTTTCTGTTCGTTTCTAATGCTTATTTTCATATATTTCTTGGCATCCGTCTTTTTGCGGAGCGTTCCCTTTCAGCGTTTTTAATTTCATAAGCTCTGACAATTCTCTGAACTAAAGGATGCCTAACAACATCGGCATCGCTAAGATACATAAACTCAATTCCCTCAATGTTTTTAAGAACACGCTCTGCATCGCGAAGCCCCGATTTTTTATCTCTGGGAAGGTCAATCTGAGTAACATCCCCCGTAACAACAATCTTTGAGGAAAAGCCCATACGGGTTAGAAACATCTTCATTTGTTCAGCCGTAGTGTTTTGAGCCTCGTCAAGAATAATGAATGCGTTGTCAAGTGTTCTTCCTCTCATAAAGGCAAGAGGTGCAACTTCAATAAGCCCACGCTCAACATTTTTGTTAAAAGCCTCACCGCCTAACATATCCCCAAGGGCATCATAAAGCGGGCGAAGATAAGGGTCAACCTTGTCCTGCATATCTCCGGGCAAAAAGCCAAGCTTTTCCCCAGCCTCAACAGCGGGGCGGGTTAAAATAATCTTAGTTACCTCTTTATTTTTAAATGCCTGAACTGCCATTGCAACAGCAAGATAGGTTTTCCCTGTTCCTGCTGGGCCAATACCGAAAACGATAGGGTTTTTGGCGATTGTTTCGATATATTTTTTCTGCCCTAAAGTCTTAGGCTTAATTGGAACTCCCCTTGAAGTAATGCAAACGCACCCCTCAGAAAGGGAAGCTAAGTCCTCTTCATTTCCCTCCTCAACCTGAGAAATAACATAGCGGACCTCTTGCTCTGAAATAACCGTTCCCGATGAATACATACCAATTAAATTTTGAATTACGGAAACAGCCTTATCAACATTTTCAGGATTTCCCGCGATTTTTATATCCGAACCTCGGTTAATTATGGCAACATCAAAGCTCTTTTCAATTATTCTGACATTTTCGTCAAAGCTCCCAAAAAGAGCAATCAGTGTTTCCATTTTATCAACTTCGATATGTCTGTCCATTTAATTACCTCATTTGTTATTTTAATTATCCTCATTATATTCTAATTCATCACTTTTGTCAATGGGAGTTTTAACTGCAATATTCTCATAGCACTCGCACTCCAAAGTAACAGTTATATAGGTCCCTTTTTCTTCGTAGCTTATGTTTAAGTTTTCGATTTTACCATTCTTTGAAAGCTTTTCATTTACCCGTTGCAGAAGATGAAATTTTCCTAAAATGACTGCATCAGATATTGTTCTTTCTTTATTTTGCTCTTTTTGTTCAAAAAATTCCTTCTTTTCTATAATTACAGATGGAAAAATTTTAAGAGGAAGAGAATATTCCTTTTTGCTCTCTTTCATTTCATAAAGACTAAACAGTGGCGTGTCTTTTATGTAAAGAGGAATAGATAGATTTAAAAAATTGAGCTTTGACTTTGATTTTTTATTATCTGTAAATATTTTCGTCTTGTATTTTAAGGGAATATCGATTTCTTCTTTATACCATGTGGTTGCATAAACCTCGCCGTAGGCGTGAGTGTATCGCATACCCACTGAATTACTGTCAATAACTCCGCTGACAAGCAAGTCGCCTTTTTTAGCTAAAGTGTTAACCAAAACCATTGTCTGTCCGTCACGAATTTCCATAAGCCGTATAACCCCGTCCTTTTCCGCAATTAAATTGCAAGGCTCGTCGGTGTCTGGGATTGTTTCCTTGCCCTTTCGCTCAGTTAAGGTAATATATAGCCGTGAGCCTTTAAGATTAAGCCCAATCCAACCTAAATCGTCAAGTGATGTCATAAGCTGATTTTTAAGAGATTTTGTATTTATGGTATTTATAGGAGTGCCGATTTTTACGCCGTAGGAATTTAAGGCAGAGTATAGCTTAGCGTCAGAGATTTTGCTATTCCCATCAAAACTAATCCCCATAAGATGGCTTGATAAATACCAAGTTACCGCCAGAAAAATTATAATCCCAATAGCAAACCCCCTGCGATTTTCATTCCGTTTAATTAAAAAAGGAAAGCCGTGTCTTGAGATGATGCTTACCCTTGTTCGGGTTTTTCTTGCAGATTTCCGTAACAGCTTAAAGGCAGAAATGCTGACCTTAGCATAAAGCTCACTTGGGGTTTTATGCTCCAGTTCAAGCAGGACAATATCTTCTGCTCTGCAAAGGTTTAAAAAACGCTCAAGGAAATAACCCTTGGCACAAATCCTCACATATCCCTTAAAATATGCCATAAGCCTTATAATCACAGCTTTTCCCTCCCCATATCGCAAAAAGAAACAGAGGTTATAGTTCCCATAGCATAAAGAAAATCCTTCGTCATTGTTTTAATTTCAAGGTTTTCTCCACAGATTTTTATATTGGTGGGGCTTGATAAAAGACAAATACAATTCGGAGAGTATTCACAAATCCCCTGATAATTTTCAATGGTTATCTCCCGATTTCCGATAACTTCAATTTTTGACGTATTAAGGAGAATTTCCTTTGATAAATCAAGACTGTCGGCAATTTTCTCCCTTGCGGTTTTGCGGGGAGGAGCTGTATCTCGTTTTCTCATAAAATAAAGCGACCTTTCAATATATCATATATGAAATTTTATGCTTACAGCACGGATTTAATGAATATAATAAAATGGACAATGGTAAAAATAAAGGGGGAAGAATATATGGGAAAATATATAAGATTTATTTTGTCGGCTTTAGCGGTCTGGCTTATAATAATGCTTGTGCTGTTTCCTAAAGAATGTATTGACGCAGGTCTTACGGGTGTGTTCTTGTGCCTTGATACGGTTATTCCGTCACTGTTTCCGTTTTTTGTGTGCAGCGGTATCATAACAGGCCTCGGTTTGTCGAAATATTTAGGAAAACTATTTTCACCTTTTATGAAGCCTCTTTTCGGGGTTTCAGGAAAAGGTGCACTTCCGTTTATAGTGGGACTGTTAAGCGGCTATCCAGTTGGGGCAAAATGCATTGCGGATTTATATTCTAAGGGAGAGTGCTCTAAAAGTGAGAGCGAAAAGCTTCTTGCCTTTTGCAATAATTCAGGACCTATGTTTATACTGGGGGCAGTTGGAGTGGGAATGATAAAAAGTCCCGAGGTTGGCAGATACTTATATATAATACATATCTTATCCGCTTTTTTAACGGGAATAGTTTTCAGGTTTTATAAAACAAAAAGGGAAGAGATTTTAGAACTTCCCCAAGTGGAGAAAAAGGATATAGTAAAAAGCATTACCGATGCCTTTTCTTCAGGGGCAGACAGTATAGTATCTGTCTGCGGATATGTGATTTTATTTTGCGTTGTGGGAAAGGCACTCTCAAGGCTTGGGGTAAGCCCCGTACTTCACGGCATTTTAGAGATAACAGGCGGAGCGGAGGGTATTTTAAATTTAGGAATTTCTTTAGATGAAAAGCTTCCGATAATATCAGGAATTATTGCCTTTTCAGGCTTTTCTGTCATTCTTCAAGTGCTTTCTATAATAAGAAAAACAAATCTTTCTCCAAAGCTTTATATTATGGGGAAAATCATTCAAGGCGTTATTGCCTTTTCTATAACAAAAATCTTTTTAGTTCTTGTGCCGATAAGCGAGAAAGCGGCGGATATAATATATACAGCACAGGAAACGAAAAGCCTTTGGGAAATCTCCTTTGAAACAGCACTTATAGTTTTAATTTTGGCGGTATTTCTCCGCAAAAAGGCGGTTGACAATTAAATTTTTAACAAGTATAATAAGCATATAAATATTTTTACGAGGTATAC
Source organism: Clostridia bacterium (assembly GCA_045648565.1). Classification (GTDB taxonomy): domain Bacteria; phylum Bacillota; class Clostridia; order Monoglobales; family Monoglobaceae; genus SIG454. The sequence continues at coordinate 18,401 of JAZROF010000065.1, forward strand.
AGATGAAATCAGGATTTATAGCAATTGTAGGAAGACCAAACGCAGGGAAATCAACCCTTCTTAATAAAATAATTGGCGAAAAGGTTGCCATTGTGTCAAATAAGCCTCAAACCACAAGAACAAAAATTATGGGCGTTCACACAGAGGATGATTGCCAGATGGTTTTAATTGACACTCCGGGAATACACAAGCCCAAAAATAAGCTTGGCGAGAAAATGGAGAAGTATATCTATACTGCAACACAGGATATAGATGTTCTTCTTTATATAGTTGACTGTAACTTATATGATAATGAATACGAAAGCGAAAGAAAGGCACTTGCGGGATTAAAAACCGCAGGAATACCCGTTATTTTGGTTGTAAACAAAATAGATACTGTGCCAAAACTTAATTTACTTCCTGTTTTGGACAGGCTAAAAAGCTTATATGATTTTGCGGGAATTGTACCGATTTCTGCCCAAAAGGGAAACAATGTAGGTGAGCTTTTAAAGGAGATTAAAGGGCTTTTAAAGGAAGGGCCAAAATTTTTCCCGGACGATATTATAACCGACCAGCCGGAGAGACAGATTGTTTCTGAGTTTATCCGCGAGAAGGCATTAAGACTTTTAAATCAGGAAATTCCCCACGGAATTGCTGTTGAGATTGAGCGAATGAAACGCCGTGATAATGGAACTTATGAAATCTTAGCTGCAATTTATTGTGAGAGAACAAGCCACAAAGCGATTATTATCGGCAAGGGCGGAGAAAAACTTAAAATGATTGGAAGCCGTGCAAGAGAGGATATTGAAAAGTTCTTAGGAAGCCGAGTTTATCTTGAGCTTTGGGTAAAAGTTAATGAGGATTGGCGAAACAAGGAAAGCTTTATGAACACAATTGGTTTTGAATAGCATATATTGACAGTATATATAAAATACTTCCGAAAATAATAATATTAAACAAAAAATCGGAGGTAAACGAGATGGACAAAAATCTTTTGTGGGATGTTTTTTGCGAAACAGGTGACATTGAGGTTTATCTTAAGTATAAGGAAGAAACAGAGGAGGAGAAATCGGTTGAAGCTGATAGATGCGACAGGGCTGATAACGAAAGAGGTTAAATATGGCGATAACAGTCGTATTATAACCATAATTTCCCCTGAACTGGGCAAAATCTCAGCCATAACCAATAAATATAAGGGTGGTAAAGCGAAGGCTCTGCCCTCACTTCAGCTTTTTTCTTACAGCTCATTTGTGCTTTTTAAGGGTAGCGATAAAGGCCTCTATCATATAAACGAGTCAGACCTTATAGAGCCTTTTAAGAATATAAGAGATGACCTTATGGGAATTGTCTATGCCTCATATTTTTGCGATGTGGCAAACCATATAATAATGGAAAACGAGGAAAACCCCGAATTTGTAAGGTTGCTTCTTAATATGCTCTATGCACTATCTAAAAAAGAAGATGATTTTGATAAAATAAAAACTGTTTTCGAGTGGAAAACAGCGGTTTTGGAAGGGTATGCTCCCGATTTAGAAAAGTGTGCCACTTGCGGAGCAGAGGAGGTAGCATATATTGATTTAGGGCGTGGCGTAGGGCTATGCAAAGATTGCGGAAAGGACTGCGCAGGAGTCGCCCAGCTTAGTGATGGACTAATATCAGCGATAAAATACATAGAAAATGCCGAAATTTCAAAGGTGCTTTCTTTTGAAATAAGCGAAAAAATGTGTGAATATTTAAATTCGCTAAGTGAGATATATCTTCAAATGCACTTAGGGACAGAGTTTAAAACTTTAGAATATTTAAAAAAGATGAAATAAAAGCACTCCATAAGGAGTGCTTTAAAAGTTTACTTATTTTTCATATCGGAGCGGTTGCTCTTAACGATATTAATACACTGTTCTAAGTCCTTGATTGTGTTGATAACAACATTTTCAACATTTTCGAGTAAGTAGTCAGCATATTCATAAGAAGAAGTTTTGGTTGAAAATGCCTGTGAATTTGCCTGTTCAATAATATCAGACGCCTGCATTTTTGCCTTCTTGGTGATTTCGTTTTCATCAACCATAGCAATTATCTGGTCGTTTGCGGTTTTGATAAGATTATTTGCCTCAGTTTTAGCATCAGCAATAATTCTTTCTCTCTCCTCTTTAATCCATTTTGCCTGTTTTAAATCTTCGGGAAGCTTAAGCTTGATTTCGGCAAGAACCTCCAAAAGCTCGTCCTTGTCTAAAAGGCATCTTCCTGAAAACGGAACGGCAACCCCTTTATCAACTATATCTTCCAATTCTTCGAGTAATTCTAAAGCGTCCATATTAAACCCTCCTGTTTATCTATAAAAATCTAAATTATTAACTAAAAACCATAACGCGACTTTATAACGGGAATAACTTCAGCAGGAACAAGTCCCGTAAGGTCGCCGTTATAAGATGCAATTTCCTTAACAAGACTTGAACTTAAAAACATATATTCAGTACTTGCAGGAATAAACAGCGTTTCAATTTCGCTATCAAGTTTGCGATTAATAAGTGCCATCTGAAATTCATATTCAAAATCTGAAACAGCCCGAAGCCCTTTAATAACTATTCTTGCATTATTTTCCTTAATACAATCAACCAAAAGCCCTGAAAAGCTGACAACTTCAACATTCGGAATGTCCGAGGTGATATTTTTTATAATTTCAACCCGTTCCTCAGCAGTAAAAAGCGGATTTTTACTTGAATTACATAAAACCGCCACAATAACCTTATCGAAAAGGGCAGAAGTTCTTTTAATTATGTCTAAATGACCGTTTGTGCAGGGGTCAAAACTGCCTGGGTATACCGCGATGTTCATAAAATCAACTCCAAACCTTATGCCTTTTTGTAAAAAGAAACGATGGTTTTTCCGTATTTTGCCTGCCTTATGCAAACAAAACTGTCATTTTGGACCGTTTCGCCTTTATCTTCAGTCTCGCAAACAATTATGCCGTTTTCGGATAAAAGGTTGTTTTCATTAACAATCTCAAAAACGGGAGCGAGAAAACCCTGATTGTAAGGCGGGTCAAGAAAAATTGTATCAAACTGTGTTTTACAGCTCTTAAGGAAATCCAAAGCGTCAGCCTTAAGGATTTTTGATGCATCTGCAACACGAGCCTTTTGAACATTTTTTTGTATGATGTCTAAAGAGGAAGAGTCCTTTTCGATAAAAGTGCAGTGAGCACACCCTCGGCTTAAAGCTTCAATTCCCATAGCACCGCTTCCTGCAAAAAGGTCCAAAACCTTATCACAAGGAAGATATGGCATTAAAATATTAAAAACAGATTCTTTAACCCTATCAGTTGTAGGACGGGTATTAAGCCCCTCTGGTGCAAGAAGTTTAAGCCCTCTTGCAGTTCCGGAAATAACTCTCATAGACAAGGCTTCTCCATAAACAGATTTATACTATTCTATTTTATAACAATATTTGAGTATTGTCAAGGTTTTTAAGCAAAAAAGACTCCCCGCCTGTGCCGTAAACGGAAAAAAGTAAAAACCTGCGTAGCAGGTGGGTATCGTCCCGGATGCTTTACAAGTCCACTGGCCGCAAAGCGGGAGGCATGTGCGCCGCACCCGGAGAAACAGTTCCCTATTATAGTTTGTTGGTTTTACATTTATACCGTGAATACGAACACTGCAGGGAGTGTGAATATAATATATCACAAACTTGTGTAAATTTCAATAGAAAAATGTAAATGGAAAAAATATTTTCATTTGGAATAAAATAAGTCTTTTCAAATAAGATATTTTATAGTATAATGCTATATATAGTAGCATTATAAGGAGGGAATAAGGTGCATATCGAGAAAATAAATGATAATAAAATCAGAGTTACGGTAAACCGCGAGGACACAAAAATATGGAATGTCAGCATTAAAAATCTGACAGATAATACCCCGGAGGCACAGGATTTATTTTGGTTTGCCCTTAGGCAGGCGGAAAAGGATGTGGATTTTAAAATTGGAAAGTCTCAGATTTTAGTTGAGGCACTTCCGAATAATTCTGATGGATTTATTATGATGATAAGTAAAATAGACTCCTCCTCAAATATTATGGATATACTTGGAAAAAGCGGACACTGCGATATTTCAGGAATGGATATAAGTGTTAAAAAACGCACTCGTAAAGCCCCTCATACAAACATCTTCAAATTTTTAGATTTTGAGGATTTGTGCAATTGCGTAGAGCAGATTAAAGATATCTTTTCGGGAAGAAGCAAACTATATAAATATAAAGAGGAGTTTTATCTGTGTATTGTTCCAAATGATACAATGATGTTTTTTGAAACTGAGAATATCCTGTTGGAATATGCAACTAAAGTTTCCAACTCATTTGTGACAGAAGGGCTGCTTCGTGAACACGGCACGGTTATGATAAAGGAAAATGCATTTGAAACTGTTTTAACTTATTTTAATTAAGAATCGGCGGGCAATTGTCCGCCGTTTTGTCATATACGGGATTAAAATTCCATAGAATTTAACATAGAGGTGATTTTATGGAAGAGAAAAAAATGGTCCACAAGATGACAATGGAAAGTCGTGAAAAACTGTTTTTATCAGGCATTGATGATGTTGATAGCTTTGATGAAAATGAAATACAGGTATACACAACAGATGGACTTTTATATATAAAGGGCGGTGGTTTACATATAAATAAGCTGAATATAGATGACGGAGAGCTTATGGTAGAGGGAGAGATTGACTCACTTGTATATAGTAATACAGTGGAAAATAAAGGTGGTTTCTTCGGAAAGCTGTTTAGGTAAATTATGTGGTTTGAAAATCAGTTCCCTTATTTTATATGGATGATGCTCTCAGGAGGCATCATTATGTTTTTGTATGATTTTTTAAGAATGAGCAGAAGACTTATGCCTTGCCCTGATTTTTTGGTAAACATAGAGGATATTTTATTTTCTGCTCTTTCTGCGGTTTTGGTTTTTTATATAACCTATGTTAAAAATAACGGAGAAATAAGATGGCAAACTGCAGTCGGGCTAGGGATTGGAATTGCTGTTTATGTAATTACAATAGGAGATAAATGGGTGAAAATCGGATGTGTATTCATAAAGCTTATCCTCAATTTTCTCTTTCGATTTATAAGGATAATACTAAGTCCTTTTATCGTTTTGATTAAAGTGATTATAAAGCCTTTCAGAGTGGTTTTTTGGTACTCAGGAAAAGGTGTTAATTTCCTTAAAGTAAGGGCAAAAATTACAGCTAAAAATGCATTAAATATATTAAGAAAAAAATGAGAATAATTGTTGACAAAGTATTTTCGTTATTATATAATATAGAGTAGATATAGTGTATTTTTGTGGGAAATGGAGGTGTTTGTGTGGCAAGAAAAAAGCAAAATGCAGTTAATGTAAAAAAAGTTATGCTTAGAGTGCTTTTTATAGGCTTTGTTTTGTATGCTGTTTACCATCTTGCATCTCAGCAGATTTCTATGATCGGAAAGCAGAGAACAGTTAAAGAGTGCGAAGATATGATTTCTGATGCTATGGCAGAAAATGCCCGTCTTAATGAAGAGCTTGAGCTTGTCCATACAGACGATTACAAGGAGCAAAAGGCTCGTGAACTTTTGGGATATGTTAAGAGTGATGAGCGAATCTATATTGATGTTACGAAATAAATTATAAGGATACATATATGGGCTTATTTTAAGGAGGATTTTTTCATAAGATGCAGTTGGAAATTGGAAGCATACAAAATGGTAAGGTGACAGGAGTGGTTGCTTTCGGAGCCTTTGTGGAGCTCTCTGACGGACAAACAGGGCTTGTTCATATTTCAGAGGTTGCCTCTGAGTTTGTTGATGATGTAAGCAAGTTTTTAAAGGTAGGTCAGGAGGTTAAAGTTAAAGTCGTTTCAATTGATAATAATAAGATTGGATTATCTATAAAAAAAGCAGTTGAAGACGGCAAAAAGGAAAAAGGCGAAAAGTCTTATCAAAAAAGAGATGGAAAAAAGAGAACTCCTTATGTTTTTTCAGGAAGACCTGAAGAATTTGAATTTAAGAGAAGTATGGACGGCGATATGTCCTTTGAAGATAGACTGCTTAAGTTTAAACAGGACAGCGATGAGCGTATTTC
>JAZROF010000066.1:0-2929 GCA_045648565.1 Clostridia bacterium
AAAACCGATGGAGTTCCTTTCAGCAAGGTTTTTGACAAAAGCGAGGATAAGAAGAAAGTAAGAGCAATTCCTAATGTTATAACCATTGTCAGGGTAAGAGCGGAGAAAACTGACTCAAAGCCTCCTAAAAAGCTTCCTGCAAAAAACATTGTCATAACAGTAATTATAGTGGGAAATCGCCCGTTGCAAGGAATGAGAGAGTTGGTTAAAATTGCAATAAGCCTTTCCCTTTTTGAGTCAATAATTCTGCACCCAACTACTCCCGCTGCATTACACCCAAGCCCCATACACATAGTTAAGGCTTGTTTTCCGCAGGTTTTGCATTTTTTAAAAATATGGTCAAGGTTAAAGGCAACTCGCGGGAGAAAACCAAGGTCTTCTAAAAGCGTAAAAAGAGGGAAGAAGATTGCCATTGGCGGAAGCATAACACTGACCACCCAGGAAAGGCATCTGTAAACGCCAAAAACAAGCATATCCGTTATAAGCTTGGGGACATTTATAAAGCTTAAAAAGGAAATAAGCTCATCCTCAAAGCCAAACAAAAGCGAGGATAAAAGGGCTGATGGATAGTTTGCACCTGTTACTGTCAGCCAGAAAATAAATGCAAGAAGCAGGAGCATAATGGGATAACCCAAAACTTTATTGGTCAGAATTTTATCAATTTTCTGGTCAAAGGCTCTGTAATTTGAGTTTTTAAAGGCAACGGTGTCAAGGCAGATTTCCTCGGCACGAAGAACAATGGATGAGGCAAGTATATCAGAAATTTTTTCTTTTTCAATACCTTTATCTAAAAGATAACGAAGTGCATCGGATAAAGCACTTTCTTCATTTTCAGCTTGTGGCAAAGCCTCACCCTCTAAAAGAGATAAGACGTGATACCTGGGGATGTTATATTTTTCAAAAATTTCGATTGCAGCTTCAATTTCTTTGGTGTATCGCATTTTGAAAGCATTAGGATTTCCCAATTTTATAACACGAGATAAAGCACCCATTAAAGATGTAAAGCCTTTTTTAGTTTTAGCACACACCCCAACCACGGGTATACCAAGCTTTTTTGAAATTTTGTTAAGGTTTAGTGAAATTCCTTTGCGTTTAGCCTCATCCATTAAATTAACGCAAAGGACAACATTATCGGTAATTTCAAGAGTTTGCAAAACTAAATTAAGATTTCTTTCAAGGCAGGTTGCATCGCAAACAACGATTATGGCGTCAAAAGCATCACTTTTTATAAAATCACGGGCGACCTCCTCTTCGTTTGAGCGAGCCTTAAGGGAGTATGTTCCCGGAATATCAACTAAAATGTAGTTTGTATCCTTATAAGTATATGTTCCCTGGGCAGTTTCAACAGTTTTTCCGGGCCAGTTTCCCGTGTGTTGACGAAGCCCTGTTAAGGCATTAAAAACGGTGCTTTTTCCCACATTCGGGTTGCCTGCTAAGGCAATTACTTTATCAGAGGGTGACGATTTCAGGATTTTAAGCTCGCCTGAGATGGCTTTAAAACCCGTTGAATTTGATGTCAGTCCCATAACCCCTCCTAAACGCTTACAAGAATTTGAGCAGTGTCCTCTTTCCGAAGTGCGATAACTGCCCCGCGAATCAGATAGGCAAGGGGGTCCCCTGACGGGCCTTTTAGGACGCAGGAAATTTTTGTCCCCTCGATTAAGCCTATGTCTAAAAGCCGCCTTTTAATATGCTCGGAGGCAGTAACTGATTTTATAACTCCGCCCTCTCCGACAGAAAGAGTAGAGATTGGAATAATATTTGACATAATAATAGCTCCTTAACTAACATACTTTCTGTCAATATTATATGACAAAATCTGCACTTTGGTTAAAAATAAAATAAAGCAGCAAGTGCTGCTTTATTTTCCCTTTGGTTTAAAAATTAGAGCCATTAAAAGTCCAAAAACTGCGGCAGCACAAATTCCTCCTGCTGTTGCAGTTAAGCCGCCTGTAAAAATTCCTAAAAAACCATTTTTATCAATTTCCTTTATAACGCCTTTGGCAAGAGAATTGCCAAATCCTATAATGGGAACCGTTGCTCCTGCACCCCCGATTTGCTCTATATATTTATAGATTCCAAGTCCGCCTAAAATTGTCCCTATAACAACATAAAGAACGAGAATTCGGGCGGGAGTAAGCTTTGTTTTATCAATTAAAATCTGGGCGATGGCACAAAGCAGACCACCAACCCAAAAGGCATTTAAATAAGCCATATTTATTCTCCTTTACTATTACTGATTGAAACTGCGTGGGCAATTGAGGGGATGCTTTCACCCTGAAGAGTAGAAGTAGGGCTAAGAAGTGCCCCAGTTGCCATAAACAAAACATTGTTTAACTTTTTCTCTTTCATAAGAGACAAAACATAGCCTGTTAAGGTAACTGCCCCACACCCGCAACCGCTTCCGCCTGCGTGAGTGTCCTGATTTTCGCTGTCAAAAATAAGACACCCGCAATCGTTATAATTATCACTTAAGTCATATCCTGAGTGCATCATTAAATCAATCATAATTTCTTTTCCTAAGAGCCCTAAATCACCCGTTAAAATAAGGTCATAGTCTTTAGGAGTTTTATTTGTATCTTCAAAATGTGTCTTAAGGGTATCTGCAGCAGCAGGTGCCATAGCGGCTCCCATATTATTTGCATCTTTTATTCCCATATCTAAAATTTTCCCCGTTGTTATATGGGTTATATATGGCCCATTTCCGCTACTTGATAAAACCACAGAGCCTGAGCCTGTTACTGTCCATTGAGCGGTGGGGGTTCTCTGTCCACCGTATTCAAGAGGGAATCGATACTGTCTTTCGGCGGTGCAGAAATGACTTGATGTAACAGCTGAAACGTTTTTCCCGAAGCCACCATCAAGGAGCATCGCACCAAGGGAGATAGTTTCTGCCATAGTTGAACAAGCTCCATACACCCCAAAAAAT
>JAZROF010000067.1:0-52488 GCA_045648565.1 Clostridia bacterium
ATGAATTATATCTCATTTTTTCAATGACAAAAATGCTTACGTGTACTTGTGCACTTAAGTTGTTTGAGCAAGGCAAATTTTTAATGGACGACCCTTTATCGAAGTATATGAGTGAATTTAATAAAATGAAAATCACCCAAGACTCTTTTGATAGTGCAAAAGCTTCTAAAATAGCCGCAGGAAGCTTTATGGGAGAAAGCGCCCCGAACACTTTTGATGGGTATGCTAAAAACCCGATTACTATTAAAGATTTATTTACCATGAGGGCTGGTCTTAATTATGATTTAAATGCTCAAGGAATAAAAGAGGCAAAAGCCAACGGAAAGTCAAGCACAAGAGATTTGGTTAGTGCGATGTCTCAAACTGTTTTGGGGTTTGAACCGGGAACAAGATTCAGATATAGCCTGTGTCATGATGTTTTGGGAGCACTTATTGAGATTTGGTCAGGGATGAGCTTTGGAGAGTACATGAAGAAAAACTTATTTGATCCTCTTGGAATGAAAAATTCTTTTTTTGGTATACCAAAGGATGAGGAACGACTCTCAAAAATGGCTACCATATATTCTCGTGATTTAGAGGGAAACGTGATACGTTCACCACTTAAATGTGATTATATATTGGCAGATGGCTATGAAAGCGGAGGAGCCGGGCTTGTTTCTTCAATAGAGGATTATGCACTATTTCTTGATGCTTTGGCAAATAACGGTATTGGAAAAACGGGAGAGCGGATTTTATCACCTTCAAGCATTGAACTTATGAGAACAAACCAATTAAGTGGAAGCCAAATTACAGATTTTAATGCATTGTTCCAAGGCCCCGGATATGGATATGGACTTGGTGTTAGAACTCATATAAATCCAAAGGAAAGTGGCTCTATTAGTCCAATTGGTGAATTTGGTTGGGATGGAGCTGCAGGCAGCTTTTCTATGGTAGATATAAACAACAAAATTTCCCTTACCTATTTTCAGGAAATGCACGGTTGGAGTAAAAAAATTCAGAACAATATTAAGAACGCTCTATATGAATCACTTGAACTGTAAAAATAATTATTGCTAAGATAATGACGAACAAGCACAAAAAGTTTTTGCTACATAATTGTTTTCTCTTATATTTTGTTAAATATTCAAATCAGAATATGTTGACTTTAGATAATAATTTAAGTATAATACTAAGTGTAGTTTACATTTGAAAAGAGGGGTTATATGGAAATTAAAATTGGTATCGTTGGCTACGGAAATATAGGAAGAGGGGTTGAATGTGCAATCGCTCAAAATGATGACTTATCTTTATATGGTGTATTTACAAGACGGAAGCCTTCCGAAGTTAAAACATTAACTGATGCCAAGGTTTATTCTATAGATGAAATTCTATATCATAAGGATAAAATTGATGTGTTGATATTGTGTGGGGGAAGTGCAACGGATTTGCCTATGCAAACACCGGAACTTGCTAAAAATTTTAATGTTGTTGATAGCTTTGATACTCATGCGAAAATTCCAATGCACTTTGAGAATGTCGATTTATCTGCTAAAGAATCCGGAAAGGTTGCAATTATTTCCGTTGGATGGGATCCAGGAATGTTTTCTCTAAATAGACTTTTGGGGGAGGTTATTCTTCCTGATGGTAAAGATTATACATTTTGGGGAAAGGGCGTCAGCCAAGGTCATTCAGATGCAATCAGAAGAATAGAGGGTGTGCTTGATGCAAGGCAGTATACAATACCGGTTGAGAATGCCTTAAACCAAGTGAGGAATGGAAACAACCCTGACCTTTCCACAAGGGAAAAGCATACGAGAGAATGTTTTGTTGTTGCAAAAGAGGGTGCTGATAAAAAAAGAATAGAAGAAGAAATTAAAACAATGCCCAATTATTTTGCTGACTATGACACAACTGTTCATTTTGTTTCACAAGAAGAGCTTGAAAAAAATCATAGCGGACTTCCACACGGAGGTATTGTTATTAGAAGTGGCAAAACAGGGTTTAATTGCGAAAACACTAATATTATAGAGTATAAACTTACATTAGACTCAAACCCTGAGTTCACTTCATCAGTTTTAGTTGCATACGCCAGAGCGGCAGCTAAAATGAATAAAGATGGAATAAAAGGTTGCAAGACGGTTTTTGATGTTGCGCCTATCTATCTTTCGTCACAAAAACCATTAGATTTAATTAAAAGACTCTTATAAAGGGGAAATGCGATTGCTGATCAATCGTCTTAGACTTTCTCATTTTGTTGTATAGTAATAAAAAATAACGACTATTGTAGCAAAATAGTCGTTATTTTTTGTAAGTACGATATGATTTTACTGCCACTTGTTTTTAATGAAATATCTAGCTAAAGCTCGATGTGAAACAATCCTACGGATTATGAAATATTTTTCTTGCAGAAAAATGTGAAATAAAATTTGCCTTTCATATTGCGCAGCAATATTTCACACACGAAGTGTATTTCATAGCACAGCTATTTCACTTGCTGCAAGGCAAATTTCATTGAAAAACGATACAGTAAAAACTGTATCGTTTTTCTGGTGGAAGTGACGGGAATTGAACCCGTGTCCGAAGATTTATTCACCCTGAGCACTACGAGCGTAGTCTGTGGTTAAATTTCCTCTCCTTAAAGCCTCACAGACAAGCATTAAAGGAAAGTAGCTTCATAAAATCTAAAAATGCTCAAAGCTTTGCAAATTCAGTTCACCGCTATAAGATGAAGCCCCTATCTCTTTGTGCGGTAAAAAGAGTAGGAACTGCTGCCATAATTAGGCAGCGTAAGCTAAATTTTTGTTAGCGTTTAAATTTAGTTTTGGACTTTTATCGTGGCGCCCACCACGGCTCGCTCTCAAGACTTCAAAACCCCCGTCGAAACCATTGCACCCCCATATTTATCTTAATTTTTCTTTTATTGCTCTATCAATGCGTCGTTTTGACTCCTTTTCGGCAATTGCAGCACGCTTATCATAGTTTTTCTTACCTCTGCATACACCAAGCAAAACTTTAACATAAGATCCTTTAAAATAAAGCTTTAAAGGAATTAAAGTGTAGCCGTCTTGTTGGGATAAGCCAATAAGCTTAGCGATTTCTCGTTTATGAAGAAGTAACTTTCTTGCTCTTAAAGGGTCTTTATTAAAAATATTGCCCTTTTCGTAGAGAGAAATATGCATTCCAATCAAAAACGCTTCCCCTGTCTTAACAGAAACATAACTATCTTTAAGATTAACCTTGCCATCTCGAACGGATTTAACTTCAGTCCCGGCAAGTTCAATTCCGGCTTCGTATTCTTCTTCAATGAAATAGTCATGGTACGCCTTTTTATTTTGTGCTATAACAGAACTACCGTTTTTGTTTGCCATGAGGACTCTCCTTTCAGATTTATTTGCTAAAGTATACCATAAAAACATAGCTGTGTCAACGAAAGTATACCCTATTTAACATAAATGTAGTCATTTAGTTTACCATAATGTTATTATGTTACCTTTGTTCTTGTTTTACCCAAGATAGAGGTGATTTTTCGGCTGCTTCACGAATTTGCTCGTTATCTACATGAGTATATATCTCGGTAGTAGAAAGATGTTCGTGACCCAAAATTTCTTGCAACGCTCTAATATCAACTCCTGATTGATACATAAGAGTAGCTGCCGTATGCCTAAGTTTATGAGTTGTATATTTATGCGGATCCAGACCTAATTTTTTTATATTATTTTCAACAATTTGTTGCACCATTCTCCTGCTTATTCGTTTATTTCTGGAAGAGAGGAAGAGGGCATTTTCATCAAAAACTTCTGGTTTAATATCTTTTCTGATTTCCATATAATTAGAAATTGCATTCATACAAGCATCATTCAGATAAACTGTTCGTTCCTTGTTGCCCTTACCGGTTATAACAAGCGTATCGTTGCGAACATCAATTAAATTTATGCTTACAAGCTCCGAAAGCCGCAGACCGCAATTAAGGAATAATGTTATAATACAATAATCTCTAACGGCGTTTTTTCCGTCTATTATAGAAAGCAATGCCAGGCTGTCGTCAACAGTAAGATTTTTAGGATTGCTTTTTTTGATTTTGATTGACTCAAGTTCTGCAATAGGGTTTTCTTCAAGTAAGTTTTTCTTCACGGTTATATATTTAAAAAATGACCTGAGGGAAGCAATTTTACGAGCACGAGAGGCAGTCGAATTATTACGTTCACGATTTAAAAAGTTCATATATTCATAAACAAGATTTAAGTCAACCTTTTTAATTAAATCCAAGTCTACATCTAAAATATCAATTTTGTCAAACTCAATATCGGAAGGAACTAATTTAAAACGAATTTTTAAATAGCGAAAGAAAGTTCTCATATCGTAGAAATATTCATCAGATGTATTTTTAGATTTACCTTGAATACTTTCAATATAAATAAGGAAAGAATTTAGAATTTCCGGTGCTAAATCAAAATTACTCATAAAAAACCTCTCTTTTTGAATAAAAACCTCTTTCTAATTGCACAAAATTTTTATTTTGTGCAATTATCTATTTTTATTATAGCATACTCTTTTCAGTATTTCAAGAGGTATTTCTAAAATTTTTCTTCCATTTTTACCTTTTCTTTGTTTTATTTTATTTGCGATAAAATTATTTGCAGGTGTATAAATTTTCATAATCACTGTTTGCAACATATTTTTATATAAATCTATTTTCTTTTTAAAATTTTCTCAACATACCTACATATGTCAGAAAAATTATAGATTGATAAAAATTTTTGAGTTTCTATGAAAAACTTCTCTTTTTCCCTATTTTATTTAAAATAAATATTTTTAGATAAAAATTTAATTATAATTTTAATTTATACGATTATACATAACAATAAATTAAAACCACGTGCTAAATAATTTTACCTGCCTGTATGATGCAGCTTATTTTTCTCTTTCGTAAAGTACGACTATTTTCTTTTTAAATAAAGATTTCGCCGCTCAATTAATTGTTTTCACAAAAACAATTAATTGTGATTTTTTTAACAAATAGACATAATAACTATATAAAACTAAAACCACCCTGATTAAGGGTGGTTAATTTCTAATATACCATTTTAGTCAAAAAATCACTTATTCCAAGGGATGACGCAGAATTAATTATAACTAAGTCGTCATACTTGACAAACTTATAGAAATCGTCTAAATTAAAGGTTTCTCCTCCTCTATTAAATTGACGAACATCCACAACATAAACTTCAGAATAATTATTCAACGCCCAAGTTGCAAAAGCATTTCCATAAGATTCCTTAAGAATTAACAGCTTTTTGCCGTTGTTTACATTGGTCGTGAATACAAGTAGCGGCATATCACCACCAAGGAATGCAAGGTATGAATTTTCATTATAATAAACAGGTTCTATATGACATGCATAGTTCTTCATATACATATCAAGATAACATGCCCCCTCAACAAATTTATCAGGATAAAACTTTTCAATAGTATCGGGATTGTCACACATTAATTGCTCCCCAACTGTTCCTTTTGTAAATTCAGCTATTGAGCCTGTAAATTCTCCATAGGTTGTTATAAAGTCCTGTAAATGAGGCACTTCTTCTCCTTTAACCTCCATAAGCTCTTTATAAACATAATACGCGCCGCGCTGGGTCCAATGATGGTCTGTTTTAAAATATAACCCCTCGTCTAAATGAGAAACTATGGGCGTAATTGTGTTAATTGGCGTAATTCTTTCCGATATACTGTTATACACTTTTTTAATAGTTTCTGTCTGGTTTGGCATAACCTCTTTTGGAGCATAAAATTCAGCTGCTGTTGGAACAACAATATTATATATATTTACATCAGGAGCTGTTGTATTTGCAATTAAATTTAGCGCCTTGATATATCTTTCTGTTTCATAATCAGTTATGTACTCAAGCATCATTCCGTGATTACCTATAATCGCAGAGGTTTTATAATAAAAAGATTCACCGCTTAATCTATGAGTATCAGTAGAGCTGACATCGGTTAATAAATCTCTTCTTCCTATTTTTTCTTCTGCACCATAGTCGGAAATCTTAACTTCTTTATCAATCAAGAATTCAAACATATCTATCGGCATATAGAAAATCTCGTTAAGTATCACGGTAGGATGCAAAGAAACATATTGCTGTGGGCCTTTCCACATAACAGCAGAATTAGTAATAATATAGGAAACTATACCGTTTTTAATAGCCACCACTGCACTAAGCTCACTATCCCAGCCCAATGAATACCCAAAGATTGTCAAGATTTCGTCAACAGGAAGGTATGTAGTTTTATTATGCCTTACAGCCATATTGGTAAGTGGAGTTACATCTTCCTCTGTCTTTATTATAGGATTATCCCAATACAAATTAACTGTATTGCCAAGACCAAACACAGTTGATGAAATCATTGTTATTAAGATAAAAAGAATGATAAATTTTTGAAATGTTTTTTTCATTACGAGCATCCTTTATGTAAAAAGGTCACCTTTTATGGCGACCTCTTATATTTTTATTTTTTCTTTTCAAGAAGTGCAAGCCTTATCGCATAAACCACAAAAGCAATTACAAGAAAACCGACAACACCATATTCTACTACTTTAGCGTCTACTGCAAGATTTAAATTTGCGAGAAAATCAAAAGTTCCCCAATATTCTTTTTGTGCAAGAAGCGGACGGGATATAAGAAGCCTTAAATCATAGGACAAAAACAACGATGCCAATGAAGCTATAACAAAAAATATGGTGTAATTTCTGCATTTTGCTATAGAAATTTTCTTTGCGCAACCAAGAATTGCAACTGCAGCAGTAGCTAGTGCAAAAATAATTCCACATACAATACAGAACTTGCTGGAAAAATTATATGCTGCCATTAAATAATGGCGCCTAATAATTTCAAGAAGAATTATTGCTCCTAATCCATAAGTTAAAGCAAGCATAAATCCATTAGTAAGTTTTTCAGATGCTGCCAATTTTGCTGTTCTTTTTGCTCGTTTTTCTAAACTGTTAGTTTTTGTTATCGCCACTTCTATTTCCTCCTAAATTTCGTCTTTTTCATACATTACAATAGGTATAATTGAACTTGCAACAGTTTCTGTTCTTAAGATTCTTTTACCAAGTCCAATTTGATGTACATTTTTATTATGAGCCAACTCAGCTTCTTTATTAGAAAAACCGCCCTCTGGCCCAATTAAAATACCAACGGAACTTCCCGTAAACTCGTTAAGGATTTCCTTGAGTCCACGCTTTCCGTCGTGCCCTAAAACCTCATATGGCATAATTGCCAAATCAAGATTTTTGAGCATTTCAAGAGCTTTAACATAATTGACGGGCTCTGAAACTTTTGGAATTACACTTCTCCCGCATTGCTTTGATGCCTCAACAGAAACCTTATTCCATCTTTTTGCCTTTTCGCTTCGACTTTTATTATCAAGTTTAACCACCGAACGTTGCATTTCGACCGGGATTATTTCATAAACTCCAAGTTCAACGCATTTTTGAACTATTGTTTCCATTTTTCCCGATTTTGGTAATCCCTGAAAAATATATATCTTTATATTGGGCTCAGTATCAGATTTTTCACTAGATATAACTGATGCAATACACTCTTTTGGATTAATTGAGTCAAGTTTTGCATAGTAGTCATTTCCGCTACCATCAAAAACAACTATCTCATCTCCTATATTCATTCTTAATACCTTTGATATATGAGATGCGTCCTCAACAATTTTAATTTTACCGTTGATTATATTCTCAGGGTCGGTAAAAAACCGCCTCATAATGCCACCTCTTAAATAACATATATTTAAGTATACCATTTCGTTTTAATTATTGCAATACTAAATTGAAATTTTTATTTAAATTATACAATATATTCGTATTTTTATTTACAAATAATTGCACTCCATTCGTTTCTGACCCTTATCTCTTGGCAGATAAGTCCGGATTTTTCAAGAGCCAACTTCACTTCTTCTTGTCTTTCGTTTATAATACCAGAACAAATAAAAGTGCCGTTTTTCTTCATAAAATTTCTTATGTATGGTGCAATTGATATTATAACATCAGAAACAATATTAGCAACAACAATGTCATATCCAGAGCCAATTTTTCCCCTAAGCTCACTATCAGAAGTTATATCTCCGGCATATCCTTTCATAAGGCCAGTATCAAGCTTATTAAGTTTAAGGTTAGAAAAAGCAACCTCTACCGCTTTGTCATCAATATCCACTGCAACCGCATTTTTTGCACCCAGCAAAAGACTTATGACAGATAAAATTCCCGAACCGCAACCAAGGTCTAAAACGGAATCTTCTGCTTTAATCGCCTTTTCGATCTCTTCAATACACATCTGGGTACTTTCGTGAGAACCAGTTCCAAAACTCATACCTGGATTTATGGTGAAAATAACTCGATTTTCAGGTTTTTTAACCGACTCCTGCTCCCATTCGGGAACAATTAAGACTTTCTCTCCAATGGGCAATGGATGGAAAAATTTCTTCCAATTTTCCGACCAATCTTCATCCTTTACATTGTTAACCAATATTTCAAGACTGCCGTAATTGGGATTATTTCCCCTTAAATTATCAATTGTGCTTCTTATTAAAGCAAGGGTTTCTGCTCCGCTTGAGTCATCAGGCAGATACAAGGTTATTGAAGAATCAGCCATTGATAAACGCTGTAATTCTTCATCGACATAGTCCCAGTATTTTCTGTTATTCTCAAGAAACTGAGCAAAATCTTCCTTATCACTTACTATAATTCCGCTTATTCCAATGTTATAAAGAACTCCTGTAAGAGGCTCGATCCCCACTGAATTTGTTATTATTTTAACTTCAACCCATTCCATTTTATCTCTCCGTTTATTGTAAAACTGCAAAATTCCGCCATACAGCGTATGACGGATTTCGCTTATTTAAATTTATCTTTCATTGAATCAAAGAATGTCTTTTTTTTGCTGTATTTAACTGTCCCGACACTTTCTCCAAATTTTCTTAACAATTCTTTTTGTTCGTTATTTAAGCCCTTAGGTGTTTCAACAACGATTTTAACATATTGGTCTCCTCGTGCACCGCCGCCATAAAGTTTTGGAACACCTCTTCCTCTTAGCCTGAAAACAGTTCCTGATTGAGTTCCCTCGGGGATATCATAGGAAACTTTTTCGTCAATAGTCGGAACTTCCACCTCTCCGCCAAGGGCGGCTTCAACAAAAGTAACAGGAAAATCACATAAAATATCGAAGCCCTGTCGTGTGAAAATCTTATGAGGCTTAACACTAACCGTAATTAAAAGGTCACCATTTGGACCACCGTTTTTGCCCACATTTCCTTGTTCTCGGACTGGAAGAGTCTGTCCATCATTAATTCCTGCTGGAATTTTGACTTTAACTTTTACAGTTTTGAAAACTTCTCCTTTGCCGGAACAAGCAGAACACGGATTAGTGATAATTTTACCTGTTCCGTGGCACTTGCTACAAGGGCGAACGCTTTGCATTTGCCCAAACATAGTGTTTTGAACTGTTCTAACCTGCCCTGTTCCGCCACAGGTGCCGCATTTTGCAGGAGCACTTCCTTTAGCAGATCCAGACCCGTTACACTCAGAGCATTTTTCCTTTCTGCGAACGCTAACCTCTATTTCTTTGCCAAAACAGGCTTCTTCAAAAGTCAAATCAATGCGAACTTGAATATCTTCTCCTTGCGTTGGTGCATTCGGGTTTCTGCGTGAAGAACTGCCGAAACCGCCAAAACCACCGCTGAATATGTCAAAAATATCTTCAAACCCGCCAAAACCACCGGAATAGCCGCCGCCAAAACCACCGGCGTTTGGGTCAACTCCGGCGTGGCCGAACTGGTCATATCTCTGACGTTTATCGCTATCGCTAAGTACCTCATATGCCTCTGAAGCTTCTTTAAATTTTTCTTCGGCTTCCTTTGCTTTATCCCCGGGATTAAGGTCAGGATGATATTTCTTAGCAAGTTTTCTATATGCTTTTTTTAATTCATCGGCACTTGCACCTTTATCAACGCCAAGCACCTCATAATAATCTCTTTTTTCTGCCAATTATTTCACCCACCAAGCATCAAATATGTTCGTCTTGGAATACTCCAAGACGAACATATTTGCATAAATTATTTATTCTCGTCTTCTACCACTGTATATTCAGCATCAACTACATTATCATCATTTGCCTCTGCATTAGTGCCACCCTGAGCCTGCTGTGCCTGAGCTGCCTGTTCATAAAGCTTCTGTGATACAGCATAGAATTTCTGGGAAACAGCATCAGTTTGTGCTTTTACTGCTTCAACATCAAAATCATCAGTTTTAATAAGCTCTTTAAGTTTATCAACTTCAGCTTGAATTCCGCCTTTTTCATCTTCGGAAATCTTGTCGCCAAGTTCACTTAAAGTCTTTTCTGTCTGATAAACCATATTATCGGCAGTGTTTTTAACTTCAACCTTTTCCTTGTTTTTCTTATCCTCTGCAGCAAACTGTTCAGCTTCCTTAACTGCCTTTTCAATATCCTCATCGGAAAGATTCGTGCTTGATGTTATTGTAACATCCTGCGAGTTACCTGTGCCTAAATCCTTTGCAGTAACGTGAACGATACCGTTTGCATCAATATCAAATGTAACTTCAATCTGCGGAACACCGCGTGGTGCCGGCGGAATGTTGTTTAAGCTGAATCTTCCGAGAGTTTTGTTATAAGCTGCCATTTCGCGCTCGCCCTGGAGAACATGAACTTCAACGCTCGTCTGACTGTCTGCAGCGGTTGAGAATACCTGGCTCTTATTTGTCGGGATTGTTGTGTTTCTATCAATAATCTTTGTAAATACTCCACCCATAGTTTCAATACCAAGTGAAAGTGGTGTTACATCAAGAAGAACTAAATCTTCAACTTCTCCTGTTAAAACGCCACCTTGAATACAAGCACCAAGAGCAACACATTCGTCAGGGTTAATTCCCTTGTGAGCTTCTTTACCAATAAGCTTTGCAACAGCTTCCTGAACTGCAGGAATTCTTGAAGAACCACCAACTAATAACACCTTGTCAATTTCGTTTACGCTAACGCCTGCATCTTCAATTGCTTTCTTGGTTGGAATTAAAGATGCTTCAACAAGGTCGGCTGTAAGCTCATCAAATTTCTGTCTTGTGATAGTAATATCAAGGTGCTTCGGACCTGTTGCATCTGCTGTGATAAACGGAAGATTAACATTAGATGTCATAACCCCTGAAAGCTCAATTTTGGCCTTTTCGGCAGCTTCTTTAAGTCTTTGAAGAGCCATTTTATCCTGTTTTAAATCAATTCCGTTTTCTTTCTTGAATTCATCAACTAAATAATCAATAAGCTTCTGGTCAAAGTCATCGCCACCAAGACGGTTATTACCATTCGTTGCAAGAACTTCAAATACACCGTCACCGATTTCAAGAATAGATACGTCAAATGTTCCGCCACCAAGGTCATAAACCATAATTTTTTGGTCATTATCCTTGTCAAGCCCGTAAGCGAGTGCTGCAGCGGTTGGCTCGTTGATAATTCTCTTAACCTCAAGACCTGCTATTTTACCTGCATCCTTTGTAGCCTGACGCTGTGCATCACTAAAGTAAGCAGGAACAGTAATAACTGCCTCCGTAACCTTTTCACCAAGATAGCTTTCAGCATCAGCTTTAAGTTTTTGAAGAATCATAGCGGAAATTTCCTGTGGCGTATATTTTTTATCATCAATATCTACTTTAAAATCGCTACCCATTTCTCTCTTAATAGAGATAATTGTTCTGTCAGGATTTGTGATTGCCTGTCTTTTTGCAACCTGACCAACAAGTCTTTCCCCGGTCTTTGTAAATGCAACAACAGATGGTGTTGTTCTTGCACCCTCAGGATTTGCTATAACAGTTGGCTCTCCACCTTCCATAACAGCAACGCAAGAGTTCGTTGTTCCTAAGTCAATTCCAATAATTTTTCCCATAATAAAAACTTCCTTTCTATAATAAATAAAATATTAACTAATTTGAAACTTTAACCATTGAATGGCGAATTACTTTATCTTTGTATGAATAACCCTTCATAAACTCTTCACTTATGGTGTTTTCATCAAATTCATCATTTTCATCATGCATAACAGCGTTATGCTTCTCAGGGTCAAACTTTTCACCAACTGAGGGGATTGCTGTAACGCCAAGCTCTTCTAAAACATCCAGAAATTGCTTATCTATCATAACAACTCCGTCAGAAATTGCTGTTGCATCTGCTCCCTCCATTGTTGAGATTGCCCTTTCAAGATTATCCTTTACGGCGAGTAACTTTTCGATTGCGCTACAAAATCCCATTGAAAAAAGTTCTTCTTTTTCCTTTGCGGTTCGCTTTTTAAAATTTTCAAACTCAGCAACATTGCGGAGTAGTTTATCCTTAAGCGAAGTGATTTCATTTTCAAGTTCTTCTTCCCGTGAAATTTCTGCGGGAGTTTCTTCCGCCTCTTCTGCCGTTTCATTATTGACAGCTTCATCAATAATCTGCTCTTTTTCTTCTGTGTTTTCTTTTTGTGCCATTACTATTCTCCTTCTTCGTTTGCTTCTAATAGTTTAGTTATAGGTTCTTCCTGCTTTCCGAATTTATTGCCTAAAGCGTCACTTAATTGATTAGTAAAATATTCAAGTACAGACATAATTTTTGAATAATCCATTCGAGCAGGGCCAACAACACCTATTACTCCACATAGCTTATCCGATACTTTGTATGGAGCTAAAATTACGCTATTTGATTTTAGTTCATTAATCGGAACTTCGTCACCAATCATAATCTTAATAGTCCCATTATTAGGCATTGCAGAGATAAGCTGAGTTAAATTTTCCTTATTTTCCATTGCTGAAAAAATTTCTTTTATCTTATCAATATTGTTATATTCAGGAAAGGAAAAAATATTGGATAACCCTTCCACAAATATCTGTTTTGTATCGATTTCAGAAACCGCCTCGTGTACAAGCTCCAAAACTGAGGTTAATATCTCAAAATTTTTTCCAACCGCACTTTGTACTTTCATTACATTTTTAAGGTTTATATCAGAAAGTGTTAGCCCTGTCAGATTTTCGTTTAATATATCGTTAAGACTTTTTATGAAGTCATCACTGATCTCATATTTTAATCTTAAAAGCTTATTTTTAATAATCCCCGATTTATCGGAAATTATTACCATAATAGTATAGCTATCTACTGTAACAACCTTTATGTTATTAACCAACCCTGTTTCAGCAGTAGGAAGAACCCCGATAACAGGAAGTCCTGTTATATTGGAAAAGGTCAAAGCAACTGCACGAACAATTTTATCAAGTTCTTTCATTTTTAGTTCAACGGCATCATGTAGTTTTTCAACCTCAGAGGCGGTTATCTCATACTTTTGCATAAGATTGTCAACATAAAGCCTATATCCAAGCGTTGACGGAA
This sequence comes from Clostridia bacterium, assembly GCA_045648565.1. Lineage (GTDB taxonomy): Bacteria > Bacillota > Clostridia > Monoglobales > Monoglobaceae > SIG454. Next base: position 13,404 of record JAZROF010000067.1, read on the forward strand.
CTCGTCCTGCAGAAGTATGTGGCTGAACCAAAAGCCCCATTTCTTCCAAATCGCCCATCTCGTTACGGATTGTTGCCGGACTGAGATTAAGGTCTGATTTTTTTGAAATGCTTCTTGACCCAACAGGCTCAGCAGTATTAATATAATCCTCAACAACGGCTTGAAGGATTACTTTTTTTCTTTCGTCTAAAGCCATCAACCTCACCTCATTAATATTTTGTTAGCACTCAATTTAATAGAGTGCTAAAGCATATGTATAATATACCATCTCCTTTCTATTTTGTCAATAGATTTTTGTGTTAAATTTTAACTAATTGTTAATTTTATGGCTTTTCCTTTACTTTAATATAAAAATATTGTATAATTATAAAGAAAATAAATTAAGGGGTGAATGATATGGCAGAACTTAGATATAACCCTCTGCTTAACGATTGGATTATTATTGCATCACACAGACAGGACAGACCTCAAATGCCAAAAGATTGGTGTCCGTTTTGTCCCGGCTCAGGTAAAGTTCCTGATAGCTATGATGTTTATAAATACGATAACGATTTTCCTGCACTCTCTCAAAATCCGCCTGTGCCGGATGATGTTGCAACTGACTTTTTTAAAGTAAAGCCGGAATATGGTAAATGTGAGGTAGTTTTATACTCACCTGAGCATACTACCACTCTTCCTCAGCTTTCTGTCGCACATATTGAGAAGCTTGTTTCCCTTTGGCAGGAAAGATTTACTGAAATTTCAAAATATGAAAACATTAAATACATATTTATGTTTGAAAACAAAGGAGAGCCTGTTGGCGTTACAATGCCACATCCTCACGGTCAGATTTATGGATACAGCGTTGTTCCAAAAAGAATAAGTGAAGAGCTTTCAAACAGCAAGAAACACTTTGAAAACACAGGAAAATGCCTGATTTGCGATATTTTAGAGAATGAGTATAAGGAAAACAAACGAGTTATTTGTGAAAACGAAGATTTTGCGGTTATTCTTCCTTTCTTCTCCGATTATCCATACGGGATTTATATCATTTCTAAAAATCACAAACAGAATATAACCGAATTTAACGAGGTCGAAAAACATAATTTGGCTAAGATTTTAAAAGAGGCAACTGGAACTTTAGATGCTCTTTTTGATATGTCCTTCCCTTATATGATGTGTATGTATCAAAACCCTGTAAACGGCGAGGATACAAGCGATTATAATCATTTCCACATTAAATTCTATCCTCCTATGAGAAGTGAAAGCAAAATCAAGTTTAATGCATCAAGCGAAACAGGAGCATGGGCAAATTGTAACCCAACTGCTCCTGAAGATAAAGCAGAAGAGCTTCGCTTAGCTCATAAGAAATTTCTTGAAAAACAATAATTGAAAGGAATATTACAATGAATGTTGCTGAAATAAAAAAAGAATTTATTGCCCTTTACGGCGGAAGCGAAGAAAACCTTCGTGTTTTTGCGTCTCCGGGAAGAGTTAACCTTATCGGTGAACATGTTGATTATTGCGGAGGCCCCGTTTTTCCCGCAGCCCTTACAATGAAAACAACAATTGTTGCAAGAAAAAGAGACGACAGAGTGATTCGCCTTAAGGCAACGGACCTTGACATTATGGTCGAAACAACCATTGATGATATGGCAGATCTTAAAGGTAAACTCAAATGGGGAGAATATCAGCTCGGCGTTGCGGTTGAACTTCAAAACGCCGGATATGAAATCTGCGGTTGCGACCTTCTTTATGATGATACGACTCCGCACGGAGGCGGTCTTTCCTCCTCTGCTGCTATTGAAGTTTCCACAGCTCTGATGTTTGCAACCTTTTCAAACGAAATAAAAGGAATAACTGCTCCTGTAGATATGATCGAGATGGCAAAGCTTGGGCAAAAAGCAGAGCATAATTTTATTGGTGTAAAATGCGGAATAATGGACCAGTTTGCATCTGCAATGGGAAAAGCTGACCATGCAATATATCTTGATTGTGCAACATTAGACTATGAACACATTCCACTTAAATTAGGCGAATACTGCCTGGTTTTATCAAATACAAATAAAAAGCACTCTCTTGGTGCTTCGAAATACAATGAACGCAGACAGGAATGTGAAGAAGGATTAAATGCTCTTAAGACAATTCTTCCTAATATCGTTCAGCTTGCGGATGTTTCAGTTGCTGATTTTGAGGCCAATAAGGATGTTATTAAAAACGATATTGTCCGAAACAGAATTGAACATGTAGTTTATGAATGTGACAGAGTTCACAAAAGTGCTGATGCACTTAAATCAGGCAATCTTGTTGAATTTGGGCAGCTTATGAATGCATCACATAATTCGCTTCAGTATTTATATGAAGTTACTTGTGACGAGCTTGACCTTTTGGCAAGTGAAGCTCTTAAAATCGGTGGCGTTTTAGGTTCAAGAATGACGGGTGCCGGCTTTGGCGGATGTACCGTTAGTATTGTTAAAAAATCATCTGTTGATAATTTTATTTCAACACTTGGCAGTATTTACACAAAAACATTTGGCCACGATGCTTCTTTCTATGTCTCAGAAATCGGTGATGGCGGAAGAGAAATTCAATAATATTTTGTTTAACAAAAAATCCCGAAACAATTTGTTTCGGGATTTAATTTTTAACTTGCGGTCTTTTTTGCAGTAACTTTCTTTACAGTCCTTTTTTCTGCTTTAAAAAACTTTTCTGGTGATTTCCCATCAGTTATACATTCTTTATGAAATATCAGTTTTTCAATGTCAGAATCTGATGGAATTTCATACATAATATCCAAAATAAGAGATTCAATTATCGTTCGTAACCCTCGTGCCCCTGTCTTTCTTTCTATAGCCTTTTGAGCAATAGCTTCAACTGCCTCATCGTCAAACTCAATTTCAACATTATCCATTTCAAAAAGCTTTTTATATTGTTTTATAAGTGCATTTTTAGGTTTGGTTAGAATTTGCTTTAAGGCATCTATTGTTAACGATTCAAGTGTTGTTACAATAGGAAGTCTTCCAACGAATTCAGGTATAAGTCCAAATTTAAGTAAATCTTCAGGCTCTACTTGCTTTAGAAGTTCTCCTGCATTTCTTTCTGTTTTACTAACGACTTTTGCACCAAAGCCTAAAGTTTTTGAAGAAATTCGACTTTCTATAATTTTATCAAGACCCTCGAAAGCTCCACCACAAATAAATAAAATATTTGTTGTGTCAATCTGAATGAAATCTTGATGTGGATGTTTTCTTCCACCATTAGGAGGAACAGAAGCAACTGTACCTTCTAAAATTTTAAGAAGTGTCTGCTGAACACCTTCGCCACTAACATCACGGGTTATAGATGGATTTTCAGATTTTCTTGTTATCTTATCTATTTCATCAATATAGATAATCCCCTTCTCAGCCCGCTCAATATTATAATCGGCCGCTTGAATGAGCTTTAAGAGTATATTTTCAACATCTTCACCCACGTATCCGGCCTCAGTTAGAGCCGTTGCGTCTGCAATAACAAAAGGAACATTCATCATTTTAGCAAGAGTCTGAGCCAAAAAAGTTTTACCAACGCCCGTTGGACCAAGCATTAAGATATTGCTTTTTTGAAGTTCAACATCTTCTCCTGTTATTTCACTGAACTTAATCCTCTTGTAATGATTATATATTGCAACAGACAGCACTTTTTTAGCATCTTCCTGACCAACAATATAGTCATCTAAAAATGCCTTAATTTCTTTCGGTTTTGGAAGCTCTTTAAGCTCTTCCAAATTCATTTCGTCAGATGTTTCTATATCATCTTCAAAAAGTTCCATGCACAACTCAACACATTCGTTGCAGATATATACACCAGGACCCTCAATAAGTTTTTTTACCTGCTCCTCAGTTTTTCCGCAAAACGAACATCTGAATTGGCGTCTTTCTTCGCTGCTTGACATATAAAACTCCTTTTAATTATCTTTTCTCAACTATTTTATCGATAAGGCCGTATTTTAACGCTTCTTCTGCTGACATAAAATTATCACGTTCTGTATCCATTTTAATTTTATCAAGAGGCTGACCTGTATTTTCGCTAAGCATTTTATTAAGTTTTTCTTTCATTTTAATAATACGCTCTGCATGAATTTGAATATCTGTTGCCTGGCCTTGTGTTCCACCAAGAGGCTGATGAATCATAATTTCGCTATTTGGAAGAGCAAATCTCTTGCCTTTAGCTCCTGCTGATAATAAAAATGCACCCATAGATGCAGCCATACCAACGCATATTGTTGAAACATCAGCTTTTGTATACTGCATAGTATCATAAATTGCCATTCCTGCAGTGATTGAACCGCCCGGGCTGTTTATATAAAGGTTTATGTCTTTATCCGGATCTTCACTGTCTAAGAATAAAAGCTGAGCAACAATCAAACTTGCAGTTACATCATTAACCTCATCAGATAAAAATATAATTCTGTCCTTTAAGAGCCTTGAGAATATATCATAAGACCGTTCACCACGACTAGTTTGCTCAATTACATAAGGTATCATACTATTATTCATTTTCTTCTCCTCCTATGGATTTTTGTCGTATTTCGTCAATTTATCAAAATTTAAATCAAAGGTTAATCCCGAGGGACTAACCTTTGAGTAAATTTTCTATTTGCTTGTGTCTGCGTTTTCAACAAGGAATTTTACTGTTTTCTCAACAAGCTTATTTTCCTTTAAGTCTTCAGCCTTAAGATATTTCTTAACATCTTCAAGCTTCATTTTGTTTACATCAGCGATATTCTTAAATTCAGCTTCAACTTCTTCGTCAGTAACTTCGATATTTTCAACCTTAGCAACCTTTTCTAAAATTAAAGACATCTTGACTTTCTTTTCAGCGTCCGGTAAGAACTGAGCCTTAAGAGCATCTATTGTCATTCCTGTCATCTGCATATATTGATTTAAATCAATACCCTGATACTGCATCTGCATTGCAAAATCACGAATGCTGTTTTCAACATTTGTATCAATCATAGCTTGAGGAATATCAATTTCTGTAGCTGTAGCAACAGCTTCTAATACATTATTTTCAAACTCTTGCTTAGAACGATTTTTATTTGATTCTTTGAGTTTATTAGTAATATCAGCCTTAAATTCTTCGAAAGTATCAAATTCACTTACGTCTTTTGCGAATTCATCATCAAGCTCAGGAAGCTCTTGCATCTTAATTGCGTGAACCTTTACTTTGAATTCAGCATCCTTACCCTTAAGCTCCTCTGAATGATAAACCTCAGGGAAAGTAACCTTAACAGTTACATCATCACCGGCATTTGCACCGATTAATTGGTCTTCAAAGCCTGGGATAAACTGACCGGAGCCAAGCTTAAGCTCATAGCCCTCTCCTTTACCGCCATCAAATGCAACACCGTCTGCAAATCCTTCATAATCAATAACAACAGTATCGTCCTTTTGAGCAGGTCTGTCTTCAACAGTTACAAGGCGGGCATTTCTTTCTCTGATTCTATCGATTTCAGCGTTAATTTCTTTTTCAGTAGTTTTATGTGTAACTTTTTTAACCTTAACGCCTTTATACTCACCAAGTTCAAATTCCGGCTTTACTGCAACCTTAGCTGTAAACACAACACCGGCTTCTGCAGAAATATCTTTAACATCAATTTCAGGCTGAGCAACCGCTTCAATATTTTGTTCTTCTATCGCTTTATCATATGCATCAGGGAGAACAATATTTACAGCATCCTCATAGAAAACTTCTTTCCCATAAAATCTTTCAATAATTGCTCTTGGAGCTTTACCTCTTCTAAAGCCTTGAATATTAATCTTACCTACATTCTTTTTATAAGCCTTTTGAATTGCAGCCTCAAATTCTTCTGCGCTTACTTTAAATTCAAAAGAAACCATATTCTTTTCTGCTTTTTCTTTAGTCGCCATGTGTAAAAACCTCTCTATATATAATTTCCAATAGCATTATGCTACAAAATGCATTATACCACATAATTTTGATATTTTCAATAGCATATTTGAAAAAAATTAACTAAATTTCAAGCATTATTGGGTCAAAATTTATATAATCACAAGAAACAAGTCTTATTTTAACTCCGTCCACCTCTCCCTCTATTGCCGAATTGTGGGCAGAACCATGCAAATGACCATATATAACTGCATCAGCCTTATATTCTTTGGCTATGTCAAAAAACTCCCTGCTATCTTCCGAAATTGGCGGATAGTGCATAGCAACCACTATCTTTTCAGGATTATTTGCTTTTGCGTCTTCTAAAGCTAAAACAAGACGGAGTTTCTCCCTTTCAAATATTTTCCTATCTTCTCCAGTTGAATTTTCCGGAGCAAAAGTCCATCCTCTTGTTCCGCAAATCGCAATATCACCATATAAATATGCGGTATTGTTGAGTATTTTAATTGTAGAAAAATTATTATCTTTAAGAAACAGTTCCATTTTGCTCATAGTTGTCCACCAATAATCGTGGTTTCCTTTAAGTATAAGCTTTGTCCCGTTTAATGAATTTATAAATTTAAAATCTTCAATTGCTTCATCTAAGTACATCGCCCATGATATATCACCGGGAATAATAACAACATCCTCAGGTTTAACCTTATTTTGCCAGTTTTCTTTAAGCTTATTTGTATAATTTTCCCATTTTGGACCAAAGATATTCATTGGTTTATCTGTACCAAATGATAAATGCAAATCTGATATTGAATATAAAGCCAATAAAATCAATCCTCTTCTTCGAATAAATTTATCCTCTTCTGCTAATAATACTACTGACAAAAGCAGAAAGGAGCTGAAATTATGTTAGAAAATAATTCAACACTACCGGGTGTTTCTTGCACAGTTTCCGAATGTCATTATCACACAAAGGACGATAAATGCAGTGCAGATAATATCTGCGTAAACGGCAATTGTGCAAAGACTTCTTGTGAAACAGAATGTGAAACCTTTAAGCCACATTGTTGTGATTAGCATTTAAAAAGTATTGTTAATTCAATACATTCAAAAGGGCGGATATCCGCCCTTTTGTTATGTCTAATTCTATTTAAGAAATGTGTTTACAGCCTTTAACATATCGTTTTTATCACAGACATCTTTAAATCTAATTTTCTTATCTTTAAGCGATTTTAAATTATTAGGAATTTTGGTCCCGGATACCTCGGATAAAAGATTTAAAAGCTCAAAATCGTCCTTATTTTCCATATCAGCATCCTTACCGAGAGCTGATAAAACACTTGCATTAAATTTATACGGACTTGCTGTTGATGCAATAACTGTTTTTGTCAAATCGCCGGTCTGTTCCTTATATTGATTGTATACATCAAGGGCAACTGCAGTATGTGTGTCTGCGGTATATCCATATTTTTCCTTTGTCTTAAAAATACGCTCTTTTGTGAAATAATCATCGCAACATCCAGCCCAGAACAAATCTTTAATTTGATTAAAAATTTCTGTTGAAACTGTATACTTACCGGTTTCACGAAGCTCGCTCATAAGCCCGCGGACTACCATATCATTGTAACCAGAAAGGTCATATAAAAGTCTTTCGAGATTGCTTGAAATAAGAATGTCCATAGACGGAGAAATTGTTGTGTGGAACTCACGATTTCTATTGTATGTGCCCGTTTGCATAAAATCAGTTAAAATATTATTACAATTAGAAGCACAGATAAGTTTATTAACGGGAAGCCCCATCTTCTTTGCATAATAAGCCGCCAAAATATTGCCAAAGTTACCTGTTGGTACGCAAATATTTATCTTTTCTCCAAGGCGAATTTCACCCATATTCAGCATATCACAATAAGAGGAAATGTAGTATACGATTTGAGGAGCTAATCTTCCCCAGTTAATAGAATTCGCTGAGGACAATACATAGTTTTTCTTTAAAAGGTCAGCTTTTGCGTTATCATCAGTAAATATTGCCTTAACTCCATTTTGTGCATCATCAAAGTTACCTTTAATGCCTGAAACACATACATTTTTACCTTCCTGGGTTATCATTTGTAATTTTTGAATATCGCTTACACCATCACTTGGGTAAAATACCATAATTTTTGTTCCGTCAACATCTTTAAAGCCTTCAAGAGCAGCTTTACCGGTATCACCGGAAGTTGCAACCAAAATAACAACGGTTTTATCTTCTCCCGTCTTTGCCATTGCTGTTGTAAGTAAATGCGGAAGAATTTGAAGTGCCATATCTTTAAAAGCACAGGTTGGACCATGCCAAAGCTCGAGAACAAACTCACTTTCAGATAGCTTTATAAGCGGCGCTACCTTTCTTCCCTCAAATTTCGCTTTCGAATATGCTTTTGATGCACAACTTCTCACCTCTTTAACAAGATAATCTGTTAAAAACTTTTTAAGAATATATGTAGCTTTTTCTACATAAGAAAGCTTTGCAATTTTCTCTATTTCATCAAGAGTAATCTGCGGAAATTCCTCTGGAATAAAAAGCCCACCCTCAGTTGATAATCCTTGCTTAATTGCCATAGCAGAGTCAATTTTCAACGCATTATTTCTTGTGCTTGTATACTTCATTAAACTACTTCTCCTCTATTAAAATTTTAAAGGGAGCCTTGGCTCCCTTTAAATTATTGTTTAAAATCCTACGCCATATATTTTTTAACTAAATCTGTTGCAGAAGATTCTTGTGCACTAATCATAAGTGTAAAAGAAACATCAAATTTCTTTTCGAGCTTTTCAAGCGCTTCAACAAAATAATCAATATTTTCCATTGTTTCGTTTGGAACGCTCTTAAATACACTGTCAACAAAAATGTGAGTTACGTCAAAATCCTGAGCAATAATCCCGCTAAGTAAACCAATAAACATATCAAAATTGGCAATATCGAAGCTTTCAGTATCAACCAAACGAGCATTCCTGTCTATGTCATGCATAAGCCTCTGACCCTCAGTTATGCAAACAACATTCCCTTTTTCTATATTGATTGCATCGTTAACCGAGTCAATCAATTTTTTGGTCTTGCCGCAGCCTTTTAAGCCAATGTAAATTTTAATCATAGTAAAACCGCCTTTCAAAGAATGTTTTATTTCTTTCTTATATCATATCATAAAAGTTTCAAGAAAACAACACTTTTTTTAAAATTATTTTAATCTTTCTTCAAGGGCTGCTTTTTCACTCTCATACCCAGGTTTTCCTAAAAGTGCAAACATATTCTTTTTATAGCTTTCAACTCCCGGCTGGTTAAATGGATTTACGCCAAGAACATATCCGCTTATGCCACATGCTTTCTCAAAGAAATATATAAGCTGACCCAATGTATACTCATCAAGAGCCTTAAGTTTTATAATGAGATTGGGTACGCTACCGTCTGTGTGAGCAAGAAGCGTTCCCTCAAACGCCTTTTTATTGACAAAATCAACTGTTTTTCCACTTAAGAAATTAAGTCCATCAACATTATCCTCATCTGTTTCAATTGTAATATCTGTTTTTGAATTTTCAACATATAAAACAGTTTCGAAAAGGTGTCTGACACCGTCTTGAATATATTGCCCCATTGAGTGAAGGTCAGTTGAAAAGCTTACACCAGCAGGGAAAATACCTTTCCCGTCTTTTCCTTCACTTTCACCATATAGCTGCTTCCACCATTCCGTAAAATATTGAAGTTCAGGTTCATAGTTTACAAGCAATTCTATAGCTTTTCCACCACGGTGTAAGATATTTCTAACAGCAGCATACTGATAGCATTCATTTGTCTCGAGATTATCCTCGCTATATAAAATACGAGCATCGTTCGCCCCTTCCATCAGCTTATCAATATCAGCACCTGATACTGCAATCGGAAGAAGACCAACAGCCGTTAAAACAGAAAATCTTCCACCAACATCATCAGGAACAACAAAGGTTTCATAACCTTCTTTATCAGCAAGATTTTTTAACGCGCCTTTTTCTTTATCTGTTGTAGCAAAAATTCTTGCTTTTGCTTCTTCTTTTCCATATTTCTTTTCAAGATATTGTTTAAAAATTCTAAAAGCAATAGCAGGTTCAGTTGTTGTGCCTGATTTTGAAATAATATTAACAGAAACATCAAGCCCATCAATTGACTCAATTAAACTATTTAAATAGTTAGGGCTTATACTGTTTCCTGCATAAACAATCTTAGTTTTAGCAGTATCGTTATAAAATGGACCGTTTAAGAAATCAATTGCAGCTTTTGCACCAAGATACGATCCGCCTATACCAATAACAATTAACACATCAGAATTGCTTCTAATTTTTTCCGCAGCCTTTTTAATGCGAGAAAATTCATCTTTATCGTAATTTTGCGGCAAATCAACCCATCCTAAAAAATCACAACCTGCACCTGTTTTATCACAAATAAGCCTGTGTGCTTTGGAAATTTCAGGAGCAATTTTATTTAACTCTTCTTTATTAAAAAAATCTAATGATCTCTCATAATTAAAACTAATATTTTTATTCATTTATATTCACTCCATATATATTTTATTTTTAAGTATTTTATCATAAATTTCCCAAACATTCAATACTTTCGACAAAAGTTAGCAAATTATTCATATTTGTTTGTATAAAAAAAGAGGTGATATTCACCTCTTTTTTTATTAATTGTTTGTATTGTTAGTTGTGTTTGTTCCGTTTGCAGTGTTCCCATTGTTACTTCCGGTAATATCATCAACAACATTTTCTGCACCATCTAAAGTATCATTCACTGCATTTCCGGCATCCTCAATAATACCATCGTTACCTTTATCTGCATTTGAACTGCCAGAAGAACATGCGGTAAAGCTTAGAATAAGCATTAACCCAACAATTAAAGCAATTACTTTCTTCATACCATCTAACTCCTTTAAGATTAAAATTCTGTTCAAAGATAGTATGCCCAAATTTTGTTTATTATACTTATTTTACTACAATATTTATAAGTTTTTTAGGAACGGCAATAACTTTAATAACATCTTTGCCTTCAATTAATCCCTTAACAGTTTCATCAGCTAAAGCAATATTTTGCATTTCCTGTGGAGTGAGCTCAGGAGAAATTATTAGCTTCCCTCTGATTTTACCGTTGATTTGAACAACAACTTCAATCTCACTTACAACCAAGGCTTTTTCATCATATTTAACCCATGGTGTTTCGCAAACAGATTCTTTCTTGCCAATCATTTCCCACATTTCACTTGATGTGTGCGGAATAAATGGAGCTAAAAGAATAATTAAGGTTCTTAATGTTTCCCCAATTAGTGCCTTGTTATAGTTCTCCGCAGGGGTATTTTCTTTATAAATATAAATTGCATTAACCATTTCCATTATGCTGCTTATCGCAGTATTAAAATTAAATCTTTCAAAATCGTCTGTAACTTTTTTGATGCTTGTATGAACCGCAAGTCTGAGCTTCTTTTCATCAGAATTTAATTCGCTGTGATTGACCGTGTCATCAGACATATAGTCTTTAAGCTCTTCAACTGCTCTCCAAACTCGGTTAATGAATCTGTAAGCTCCCTCAACTGCTGTGTCGCTCCAATCAAGGTCTCTTTCAGGTGGAGCTGCAAATAGTATAAAGAGTCTTGCTGTATCTGCACCATATTTTTCGATAATTTCGTCAGGACTGACAACATTACCTACTGATTTTGACATCTTGCTTCCGTCTTTTAATACCATTCCCTGAGTTAAAAGGTTAGCAAACGGCTCAACAGAGCTTACGTAGCCTAAATCATAGAGAACCTTTGTTAAAAATCTTGAATAAAGGAGGTGGAGAATTGCGTGTTCAACACCGCCGATATACTGGTCAACATTCATCCAATAGTCGGTTTTAGCTTTATCAAAGGGCATTTCACTGTTTTTAGGGTCGCAGTATCTTAAGAAGTACCAAGATGAACACACAAATGTATCCATAGTATCAATTTCGCGTTTCGCCTTTTTGCCACAGCAAGGACAGGTTGTGTTGATAAATTCCTCGCACTCTGAAAGCGGAGATTTACCAAGGCCTGTAAACTTAACATTTTCAGGGAGCATAACCGGTAAATCCTTTTCAGGAACAGGAACAGCGCCACATTTTTCACAGTAAATAATCGGAATCGGTGCACCCCAATATCTCTGTCTTGAAATAAGCCAATCGCGGAGTCTGAAATTAACCTTTCTTTCCCCAAACTTTTTATCTTCAATATAATCAATAATTTTAGCTAAAGCCTCGCGATTGTTAAGTCCGTTAAATTCTCCGGAATTAACCATAGTTCCTTCTGCCGCAAAAGCTTCTGTAAGGTTTTCTGAAGAAATATCTTCTCCATCAGGCATAACAACGATTTCAATCGGAAGATTATATTTCTTAGCAAAATCAAAGTCACGCTGGTCATGAGCTGGAACACCCATAACAACACCTGTGCCATAGTCTAAGAATACATAGTTTGCAAGGTAAAGCGGAATTTTCTTATCGTTAAGAGGGTTAATAACATAAACCCCTGTAAACACGCCCTCTTTTTCGGTATCGGTTGCTGACCTTGTAATCTCATTCATTCCTTGAACTTTCTTTATAAAGGCTCTGCATTCATCTTCCTGTTCTTTTCCCTTAATGAGACTTTCAACAATTGGATGTTCAGGTGCAATAACCATATAAGAAACACCAAAAATCGTATCAGGGCGGGTTGTGAATACTGTTAATGTTTCGTCGCTGCCGTCAATTTTAAATTCAACTTCTGCACCCTCCGAGCGACCAATCCAGTTTCTTTGCATACTTTTAACCTTGTCAGGCCAACCGTCAAGCATATCAATATCATCAAGAAGCTTTTGAGCATATTCTGTAATTTTAAAGAACCATTGCTCGAGGTCTTTTTTACCAACCTCGCTCTTACATCTTTCGCATTTTCCATTAACAACCTGCTCGTTCGCAAGAACGGTCTGGCAAGACGGGCACCAGTTAACAAAAGATTTTTTCTTATATGCAAGACCGTTGTTATAAAGCATTAAGAACATCCACTGAGTGAATTTATAATAGTCAGGTTTAGCGGTTGCAACCTCTCTGTCCCAGTCATAGCTAAAGCCAAGCCTTTTAAGCTGATTTCTCATATTATCGATATTTGACCAAGTCCAATCAGCAGGAGGTGTTCCGTTTTTAATTGCGGCGTTTTCAGCAGGAAGACCAAAAGAATCCCACCCCATTGGATGAAGAACATTATACCCCTGCATCTTCTTATATCTCGCCAAAACATCCCCGATTGAGTAGTTCCTAACGTGTCCCATATGTAAATTGCCAGACGGATAAGGGAACATTTCAAGGGTATAATATTTAGGTTTATCCATAGATTCATTTATTTTAAATGAATCATTCTCTTCCCAATTTTTTTGCCATTTTTCTTCGATAGACTTAAAATCATATTTCATAATACTCTCCTCCTAATTCTCCGTAACAATGTTTGATAAATCTATATTTTCTGCATCTTTCCAAATATGTTCAAGATTATAAAACTCTCTTGTTTCCTGCTTGAAAATATGCACAATAACATCATCAAATCCTAATAATATCCACTCAGCCGTGTTATAGCCTTCACGATTTTTGGGGCGAATATTATCTTTTAAAAGTTCTTCTTCAAGATTATCCGCAAGAGATTGCACCTGACTACTTGATCCACCCGTCAGAATGACAAAATAATCTGTTATAGTTGTCAGTGCATCCACTTTCAAGGCAACAATATCCCTTGCCTTCTTTGAGTCTAAAATTTTAACGATTTTATCAACCGTTTCCCTTGCTGTTATCATCTTCCTACCGCCTTTAATTGTAATTTAAAAATATTTATCTTTGAGTTTTTTAAGCTCATTTGTGTCTGGTATATAATACGAAATTTTCATTCCGTTTTGGGAAATATATTCTCCCTTTCCGGGAAGCATAAAAATTTTCACAGAGTTTTCATTAAGTTTCTTTATGTCATCCATATATTTAAACAAATCTGCGAAAGTAAAGTCTGTTTTGACATTATCGTTAGCAGCATCTATAATTTCGGCAATATTAAAAACTCCTTCAAAACTAAGAAGTTTATCTATAGTAGCCTGATAAAAGCTTTTATGAGCTTTAAGCCTGCCTATGTCTCCCTCAGCATAACCACTTCCATTATTGTTTTGCCGAAACCTCATAAACATCTCGGCCTTTTCACCGTTTAAAGTTTGATAACCCTTGCTAATATCAATATTAAGCCCTTGCTCCGGGTCAGTATATTTCATATCAATTGGAACATTAAATTCGACTCCGCCGATTGCATCAATCAGTTTCCTGAATCCCTTAAAATTTACTGCAAAGTAATTATCAGGATAAATACCAGTAATTGATTCTACTTCACTTTTTACAGTTTTTATTCCGTATTTACTTCCATATGCAGAATTAATTTTCTTATCGTTTCTGTTATTTTCAACTTTTGTATCCCTTGGAATTTGCATAACATTCAGAGTGTTATCCGCCTCGTTATATTGACAAAGAAGAATTAAATCAGTTCTTTTTTCTCCTTTATCTGTACCTAAAATTAAAAAATTACGACAATTCTCACCTTTGGTATTAACCCAATATCCAAACTGTACATGCTCCGTATTTTCCCCAAAGGATATAACGGTATATAAAAATATAAAAACAAAAATCAGCGATAGTATTACGAATAATCTCTTTTTATAATTTTTCATTCTCTGAAACACCCCTATTATTCATAAGTAAATAGTTGCGTGCATCAATTGTATTTGGATGAACAATTCCGCCTTTATTTACTGTATGTATAATAATGTTGTCACAGGATTTTATAATGGCTTTATCAAGATCAGAAAAAGCAAGATTTCTTATATCTTCCACTCCCTCAAAGCATCTCATAGGTTCAATATAATCCGCAATATAAACAATTTTTGTAAGCAAACTCATATTTGCTTTTCCGGTTGTGTGATAACAAATTGCATCATAAATTTCATCATCAATATTATATAACTCTTTTGCAGTACAAGCTCCTGCAACACCGTGCAATAGTGCTGTCGACTCAAAAGTTATTTTATCAATATAAATTGAGTGCTTTGACACAATTTTTTGCATATCCTCTAACACAACTTCCTTTGCACAATCATGCAAAAGTCCTGCTAAATATGCTTTTTCACTATCAAATTTATACTGCAAAGCAAGTTCCTTCGCAGTTTCTGCAACTCCTATTGTATGTTTAAATCGATATTCACTCAAATTTTCTTTAAGATGGTTAAGAATATTTTCAAAATTCATTTATATTCTCCAAAATATAGCCATAGATTTCTTTATTTGTGTAAATGGATATATCTTTATTGTCGGCAATCATTTTTCTAAGCTGTGATGATGAAATATCCACTTTTTCCATAAAAATTTTATGAACAACAGCACCATACTTATCAGTCAAAAATTTTATGTAATCATCAATCATTTTATCATCATAACCTTCTCTGTCTATAGCAATGATTTCAGCATTTTTAAATATAAGTTCAGGCGTTTTCCATTTATCCATATAGCACAGCGAATCAGCCCCAACAATAAAATAAAATAATGTATCAGGGTTAGTATTTTTTAAAATCGAAAGAGTTTTTGCTGTATAGCTTTTATCCTCTGATTTTATTTCTATATCAGAAACTGACATTTTCTCTTCGTTTTTGACGAGAAGCTTTGTCATATCAAATCTACATCCGGCACTCCACACGTTTTCTATATTTTTATGGGGAGGATTACCGCAAGGAATAAATATAACCTCATCAAGATTAAGGGATATAAGACTTGCTTTAGCCATCATAAGATGACCTATATGAGGGGGCGAAAAAGTGCCTCCCAAAATACCAACTCTTTTAATAAAATCACCTTCTAATATAGAATTATTCCTTCTACATCTTTCTTAATAAGAATTGCCTGTTCTTTGTCAACAGTTTCATATAAATCAAATCGTTTATTCTTTGTATCATTATTTTTTTCTATTAGAAGCTCACCATTATCTTTAACGATAAAATCAAAAACATCTGATAACAGTTTAACTTCATTCATATTTTCATCAATGATATATAAATTCCCACCATTATCTGAATTATAATCATAAATGCAAACAATATTGTTGTCAACAGTGGTTAGAAAACGAGGGTTAATTTCTTTGTTTATTTCAGCTTCAACTCCATCATATACATAAAGCTGTGCTATTTTGCTTTTACTGCTGTAATTTTTATTATAAACAATTTTTCCGTTATTTAAAACATAGCAATTGTATACATCATCGGAAATTTTTTCCGGTATAGATACCTTATCTTTATCATATTCACAATAATAAAGCAGACCACCGAGCTTATCTTCATTATAGTTAGCAATAAAGGTAACTGTTTTAAAATCATCAGATACTGCAACTTGGTTTTTCTTTGTATAGTTTACCCCATCAGCTACCTTAAGCTCAGTCTCTCCCTCTGTCCAAATATAATAATCTCCAACATTATTATCGAAAAGTTTGGAATATAAAACCTGTTTTCCGTCATCAGAAATCTTTATAATTTGATTCATATTTGAAACAATTTTTTCTGTGGAAGCCTTCTTGATATTAGTGCGATATAAATTATACCTCTCACCGCTTTTCTCACCATATGTGAAGATATATTTTCCTGAATTTGAAAAAACAGGCTCATTTCCACACCCCATAGCAATAAGGATTTTTTCGCTCTGGTGATTTAGATATAAATCATAGGATCCGCTTTTTTTATCAAAATTTTTCGAATAGATATATTTTCTTCCTTTATCTGCAGTTTTATAAATAGCATAAACCTCTGTATCAATTTTCTCTTCGGAAAAATCACCTATGCGCGCAACACATGCATCGCCACACAAGGTTTTGTAGTTATAATTCTTAATATATAAAACCTTTTCAAAATTGTCGGAGAAAATAACTTTGTCACGGTCAACCTTGTCTGCAATCTTAACAGGTTTTTTTCCTTTGTTTGAATACCAAAGTTCTCCTCTGTTGCCTTTAATATTACCATTTTTTATAAACAGTATATGCTCACCATTATCAGAAATTAAAAATCCGCCACTAACGTTTTCTGACACAGTTCTGATATTTTTATTATTATCTTTTATAATTACTTTTAGTGTTCCTTGCTTTTTACTTGTATCATAATTGTCTAAAAAGCAGGTAATATTTCCTTCTTTTGATTTAGCGACAATATTTTCATTTTTAATTGAAAAATCACTATCATTAGACGAACCAACAATTTTCCCTGTTAATGGAACAATTTTCTCTTTATAGTAAAGTTCCATTTCATTATTTGAGTAAAAAACGGTTGAATATACTGTATTATCGGTAAAGAGGTTAACGAATAATGAAATTATACCAATAATAATTGCAATCAAAATTGTGGCAATACCAAGTAAAATTGCATAACCTGCAATCATTTTTCTCCGCTTTTTCTTTCGATTTTCACGCCTTTTCTCAAGAGAAATTGATGCTCTTGAAGTATTTTTAATTAAGTCCACTTGATTTTTTGAGTCGATTTTATAAGTCATATCCGAGACAGCGCCGTTTGACTCAAATAAAATTTCCTTACAAAAAGGACATTTTTTTGTTCCGTCAATCAAAAGCGCTCCACAGCCGCTGCATACCACTACAATACACCTCCCATAAAATCTATCAGGTAACATTAATTGTCAAAATATACAAAATAATTATACCATAATTAAACAATAAAAATCAATATTATTATACAAAATCATTTCCTTTTTTCTAAATTTTTGACAAACTCTTTTTCCTTATCGGAAAGTTTCGCTCTATTTAGCATTCCTTTCCGCTTCTTATAAGTATTTTCGATACTTTTTTCCCTTTTCCATTTTTCAATAAGTTTATGATTTCCGCTTTGTAAAACCTCAGGAACTTCCTTTCCGTTCCAGATGGCAGGTCTTGTGTATTGCGGATATTCTAAAAGTCCGTCAAAGTGTGATTCCTCGGAAAAACAAATTTCATCAGAAAGCACCCCTGGAATAAGCCTTGCGGTTGCATCTATTACCGCCATAGCGGCAATTTCTCCCCCTGTTAAAACATAATCCCCGACAGAAATCTCGCAATCTACAATTTCATCTAAAATTCTCTGGTCTACACCCTCATAATGTCCGCAAAGAATAATTATGTGTTCCTTTTTGGCAAGTCTTTTTGCCGTAGACTGTCTAAAAGTCCTACCCTGAGGCGACATATAAATAGTATATGGTTTATAATCTAAACCTTTACATATATGATTATAAGCATCAAAAATAGGCTGGGCTTGCATCACCATGCCAAGTCCGCCACCATAAGGATAGTCGTCTACCCTATTATGCTTGTTGTTTGCAAAATCTCGAATATTTATATAATTGAGTTCAATAATACCACTTTTTTTTGCCCTCCCTATTATACTTTGGTCAAGCACACCTTCAAACATTTCAGGAAAAAGCGTTAAAACATCAACTTTCATTAGTCTATCAATCCTTTTAAAGGCTTAATTATAACATATTTATCTTCCGTATTGACTTCCATGATAACCTCATCGATAACAGGAATCAAAATCTGCTTATTCTTGTCATTTCTCACGGAATAAACATCGTTGCTACCTGTCTTGATAACATCATCAATCTTGCCTAAAAAATCTCCCTCAACAGTTTTTACACTGCATCCTAGAAGATCACAAATATAGTAAACACCCTCAGGAAGTTCGCCAAGCATTTTTCTTTCTACATAAAGTGTTTTGTTACGATATTTTTCGGCCTCTTCAATAGTATTAATTCCGTCAAGTTTTAAAAATACAAAATTTTTATGATATTTTACGTATTCAATGTCTATCTCAGTATCATCAATAATAATATAGTCAAGGTCTTCAAATATACCGGCATCATCACACCACGGCATAACCTTAACTTCGCCTTTAAGACCTCTTGTGTTAACAATTTGTCCGATTTCAAGTAAATCTTTCATACTTATTCCCCTTAAATTCAATTAAGAGGTTGCAATAATACAACCTCTTAATAAACGGTTTAAACTATTTCAACGGTAACCTTTTTATTTTCATGACTTGCAGCAGCTTTAACAACTGTGCGGATTGCCTTTGCAATTCTGCCCTGCTTTCCGATTACCTTACCCATGTCCTCTTCAGCAACATGAAGCTCTAAAACAACTGCTGTGTCGTTCACAGTTTCCTTAATAGAAACTGCATCAGGATTAGAAACCATTGACTTTGCAATAAACTCCAAAAGTTCCTTCATAATGCAATACCCCGTTTCAAAACAAAATTAAATAATACCTTTGTTCTTTAAAAGACGCTTAACTGTATCAGTTGGCTGAGCACCGTTTGCAATCCATTTCTTAACTAACTCTGTGTCAACTTCAACTGTTACAGGGTCTGTTAAAGGATTGTAAGTTCCGAGTTGCTCGATAAATCTACCATCTCTTGGGTATCTTGAATCTGCTACAACTACACGATAAAAAGGAGACTTCTTTGCTCCCATTCTTCTTAAACGAATTTTTACTGCCATAAGTAAAACCTCCAAATAAATATATAAATTTTTAATAATTTTTCATAAGTTACATGGGAAATCTCATTTTCCCGAATTGTGCAAGTTTTTTATTTGCTTTTCCGCCTGCAAACTGTTTCATCATTTTTTGCATTTGTTCAAACTGCTTTAAAAGAGAGTTAACCTCGTTCATTGAAGTTCCGCTACCTTTTGCAATTCGCTCTTTGCGTTTTGGTGATATTTTAACTCTATTTTCACGCTCAGCAACGGTCATCGACTGGATGATCGCCTCAATATGCTTAAAGCGTTTATCGTCAAAATCAACACCCTCTAAGGCTTTTGAATTAACGCCGGGTATCATCTTCACGATTTGACTTAAAGGTCCCATATTTTTCATTTGGCTCATCTGGTCTAAAAAGTCAGAATAAGTAAATGTCTGAGTCCTCATTTTCTTTTCAAGCTCAATCGCCTTTTTCTCATCAAAAGCTTGTTCGGCTTTTTCAATAAGACTGAGCACATCACCCATACCTAAAATACGGGATGCCATTCTGTCGGGATGAAAAACCTCAAGGTCTGTAAGCTTTTCGCCCATACCACAGAATTTAATAGGCTTATTTGTAACTGCCCGGACAGAAATTGCTGCACCGCCTCTTGTGTCACCATCAAGCTTGGTTAAAACAACGCCGTCAATTTCAAGTTCGTTATTAAAAGTCTCCGCAACATTAACTGCGTCCTGACCGGTCATAGCGTCAACAACAAGGAGAATTTCGTCAGGCTCAACCTTATCTTTTATATTCTTCAGTTCATCCATCAAAACTTCGTCAATATGAAGTCTTCCGGCTGTATCTATAATCAATATATCGTTTGAATGAAGTCTTGCATACTCAACTGCTTTTTGAGAAATATCAACTACATCTGTGCTACCCTCAACAGTGAAAACAGGAATATCAAGCTGACTTCCCACAACTTGCAATTGTTTAATTGCTGCAGGTCTGTATACATCACAAGCACAAAGCAATGGCCTTTTCCCCTGTTTCTTAAGAAGTCCGCCAAGCTTGCCTGCTGTGGTTGTTTTACCTGCACCCTGAAGACCTGCCATCATAATAACTGTTGGTGTTTTTGAACCGATTTTAATTTTCTCTTCTTTTTCACCCATTAAGCGAACAAGCTCTTCATTAACAATTTTGATAACTTGTTGAGCGGGCGTAAGAGATTCCATAACCTCTGCACCAACAGCACGTTCAGAAACGGTTTTAATAAAATTTTTAACTACAAGAAAGTTTACATCTGCCTCTAAAAGAGCGAGCTTAACCTCACGCATAGCATCTTTTAAGTCTTTTTCGCTTACCTTACCTTTGCCGCGAAGCTTTTTAAAAGTACTTTGAAGTTTATCAGCAAGACTTTCAAATGCCATTTCATCAAACCCTTTCTAAAAATTGTCATTTATATCAATAACTCTGTCGATTATTTCCATAATTTTATTATGAACATCTTTTGGAATTTCTGTATTCTCTGTAATAAGACGGACCTCTTTAAGCTTTTCCTTTATATTAAGAAATTTCCTGCAAAGACAAAGCTTTTCTTCCATATCATAAAGAACTGCCTCGGCTCTTTTAATATTATCTCGAACACCCTGGCGAGTTACCCCAACTATTTCAGAAATCTCCGCAAGTGATAAATCCTCATTATAATAAAGAGCTGAAGCCTCTTTCTGTTTATCCGTTAAAATATTTCCGTAAAAACCTAATAAAAGGGAAATTTCAACATTCTTTTCCATAACGAACTCCAAAAAAATCGTATAGATGTAAAGGTATTAAACTTTACACCCATACGATTTTACTATAAAACTTTGCATTTGTCAAGACTTTTTAACAAATATTTATTGTTTTTCGTAATCACCTTTTACCATAACCAAAACATCATTAAGAGCAACAATGCCTCTTCCGTCATTAACAGGAACAATTAAAAGATGATTTGATGGCATAGAAACTCCGTTTGGAAGGTCAACACCGCTGGTTGTATCAGCAAGACCACCCTTGTCAGTTGCAATAATAGTAGCATTACCCATTCTTAAAATAAGTTCTGTTCCATTTTCACAAATTATCTTTTCCCCAGCAGAAAGAGAAATAACCTCAAAGTGTTCTGCTGAAACACTTACTCCACTAGAAACTTGCTTTTTAATCTCATCTTTTACATATTCCTTAAGCTCGGGCATAACTGTTGAGGTTATGTAGCTTTGTGAAATAAGTGGGTCATCCGCAGACCCCGGGTTTGCCACAACAGGGACAGCTAAAGTCAAAACCGCGCAAAGCCCTGCCACTATTCCTATCTTAATTTCTCTTCGTATTTTCATAACATTCACCCTTTCGTATATTAAAGACCGAAGCTTATTTCTAAGGCTTCGTTTACCTTGTTCATAAGGTCGTTGTCTAAATGTCCGATTTTTTCTTTTAATCTTTTTTTATCGATAGTTCTTATTTGCTCCGCCAAAACAACTGAATCTTTAGAAAGACCGTATTCATTGGCATCAAGCTCAATATGAGTGGGCATTTTTGCTTTATTTATCTGAGATGTAATTGCAGTCGCAATAACGGTTGGGCTATATTTATTTCCAATGTCGTTTTGAATAATCAAAACAGGTCTTACCCCGCCTTGCTCTGACCCTACAACAGGGCTTAGGTCTGCATAGTATATATCTCCTCTTTTTACAATCACACGCTTCACACTCCGCAAGTTATTTAGGTAGAAAACGTTTTCCATCCTAATTTACTATACGCAGTTTGCCGAAATACGGGAATATAATTATGTATCGGCATTAGGATAGTCTCTACCGTTACACATATTATTGACACTTGCGAAATGAATAATACCCATTTTGAAAAATTTACAAGCTAAAATTTTTTTCACTTAATTTTGTATTTAGTTTAAACTCCAAAAACTCAACCTGAATTACATTTTCTCCCTTATCATTATAGGTTATAAGTTTTTTGGGTTCATATTCCTTATCCACATATAGCTCCATATAAGCCCTATGTGGATTTTCACCGTTTTCTTTAAGTGTTAAAACGGTGTACTTCCCTTTAGCCAGGCTTTTGGCTTCTTCACTTTTGCAATACCTTTCAAAAAAGTCATTTAGAAAAATATAATATTTTTCGTGAGGAATATAACCATTAAATTCGGTTACATCCCCCTCTTTGTTTTTATAATACAACTTATCGTCCTTGAGCACACAGCTTATGCCTTCCATAATATCTGAGGTATAATCAAGCCTATACATCTGAGGGGAGAGAAAACTTTGTTTGGCTGTATAAACCGTCACCTTATTTTCCGATTTAACTGACACTTTTATTTTTGCAGTATAACTGTTTATATGACTATAGCTTTCGTATATTCTGCTGTAATCGTTGTGGTTGTTTTTCCCACAAGATACAAGAGCTATCATAAGTATAATTACAAATGCAACTATACTTTTTTTCAAAAAATCACTCTCCTGATAATTCGTTAATTGCGTAAGGCAAATTATGAACAATATCAGAGGCTATAAGCCCCATTTTGCCTTTATCTAATGCACCAATATCCCCGGCAAGACCATGAATATAAACACCTAAAACGCTCGCTTCATAGGCATCCATTCCTTGAGCCACCAGACTTCCCAAAACGCCTGATAAAACATCTCCGCTTCCCCCTGTTGCCATACCGGAATTCCCAGTTGAATTTATAAATACTTTATCTTCGTTTGCAACTATAGTATTTTTCCCTTTTAAAACAAGAACCACTTTGTATTTTCTGGTAAAATCCTTAACAATTTTTTCGCGGTTATTTTTAACATATTCAGATGTTTTGCCGGTTAGTTTTGCCATTTCACCCTCATGAGGGGTAAGTATTGTGGCACACTTTCTTGATTTTAATATATCTATATTCGCAGAAAGGGCATTTAGACCATCTGCATCAATTATTATTGGAACATTAACATTTTCAATAAGCCAGAGTATAAGCTCCTGTGTTTCTTTTCGCCTTCCAAGTCCGGGACCTATAACAAATGCATCTGAACTGTTCGCTCTTTCAAGTATTTTTTCTTTATCAAGAGTGCTAACTTCTCCACAAACAGATTTAAAGTCTACAGTCATTGCCTCAGTTAGTTTGTTTGCAAGAATAGGCTGCTCTGTATCTGCCGTTCCAACAGTAACAAGCCCTGCCCCGCATCGCATCGCTCCAAGTGCCGAAAGGGCAGCAGCACCTGTCATTCCTTTAGAACCTGCCAAAATAAATATGCGTCCGCATTGGGTTTTATTGGCATCATCTTCTCTTTTAGGCATAAGGCTTTTTATATAATCACTATGTATTCTATCGGTCAAATTTTTACCACAAACAACAGCAATTGCAGTATCTTTTGAGTGAGTTATACTTACGCTTACATCTGTTTTTTTGCCTTTTACAATTAAGTACGGAGCCCCTTTTTGATTATGGCACAGTTCAATATCCTTAAAGCTAATTTCACCGATACCAGTTCCTATATATTTTGAATATGCTTCTTTAACCGCATAATTTCCTGCAACACTGTCCCACTTTATTGTTGACTTTGAAAAGTATGAAATTTCATTTTTCGTAAAAATTCTCTCCAAAAAAGCAGGATTTTTCTCTACAGCTTTCTGTATTCTCAAAACTTCCGTAATATCTATCCCTATTTTCATTCAAATTTACCCGGATTAACCTTTTTAATATAATCAACTATTTCTTCATTTGGCGTAAAGAACAGCATTTTTTTGCCACCATCGTTGCTGTAGATTATGAACGCATATCCATTTTTTCTATCAGCACAAGCGTAAATTTTTTTATACTGCGGATTATTTAAATATTTTTGTTCGTTTAAACTTTTAGAAAATCCAAAGTCGTCAATCCGCCTCAAATTAATTGTATCAATTCTTTTTCTTAATCGCCCGCTAATTATTTTATCAATATCAAGATCATAATTAACAATAAGATACTCGTATTCCATATTAATCCTTATAACCATTTTATAGGCTAAATAGACAACTCCCACCATAACAAGCAGCATAATCGTTGGCAAGATAGAAAGAAATATTGAAAAGTAAAAAACCACAATTCCTATAAGTATAATTGCTATAACATATAAATAATCAAGTGGTGTTTTATTTTTCTTAACAAGATATTCAATATAATTATCCATTGTTTTCATCCTCCATATACTATATTTAGTTTATCATAAAAACTTTTCTTGTCAAATATAAATTTATCGTTTATCTTTAAAATTCTTCTCAACAAGGATTTCCTTACCGGTTTTGATGGAGCCTGTCCCCATTGTTTTATTTATTTTAAACATCACATCATCAATTTTATTGTTTACATTCTCTTCATTGGCTAACAAATCATCAAAAGAGATTTGTTTTTCACTTTCGTCGTTCTCCATATTGCTGACGCTAACTCCAACTAACCGAACCGGATAGTTAAGCTCAATAAATTTTAAAAGTTCTGCTCCTGTCCCATATATTGTTCTCGCCGAATCTGTATACTCAACAGTTCTTGAACGGGTGATGCTTTTCATATTAGAATATTTAATTTTCAGGGTAACAGTTTTTCCTCTTAATCCCTTATTCTTTAATATATTGCTGACTTGTCTGCTTATAAAATGTATAATTTCCTCAATTTCTTCTTTGGTTATCAGGTCGGTTTGAAAGGTGTATTCACGCCCGACCGATTTTTGCTCTTCATTCGGCAGGACTTTTCTTTCGCAATATCCATTTGCGTGAAAATAAATTTCTCTGCCAAGTTTACCTAAAAAATCAAGGTCAGCAGGGTTACATTTTTGTATATCGGAAATATGCTCATAACCTTTAACGATAAGCTGTTGAGCAGTTTTTTTACCTATACCATATAAACTGCCAATAGGTCTATCCTTAATTAATTCAACAAAAGCCTCA
This sequence comes from Clostridia bacterium, assembly GCA_045648565.1. Lineage (GTDB taxonomy): Bacteria > Bacillota > Clostridia > Monoglobales > Monoglobaceae > SIG454. Next base: position 38,766 of record JAZROF010000067.1, read on the forward strand.
CGATTTGGAATAACAAAGAATCCATTTGGCTTTCTCTCTTCACTTGCAGTTTTAGCAGAAGTCATAGAATACCCGACTCCTACGGAGCAAGTAAGCCCTGTTTCTTCATACACGCGGACTTTAAGATCTTTTCCAATGTTTTCAGCACTTCCAAAAAATTTTTCAGATGCCGAAACATCCATATATCCCTCATCTAATGAAACATACTCAATAATATCCGTATATTTTGACATTATATTATGAATTTTTTCAGATTCAGTTACATATTTAGACATATGAGTTTTAAGAAAAATTCCCGTAGGACAAAGCCTATAAGCTTCATTTACGCTCATTGCCGAGCGAACACCATATTTTCTTGCTTCATAATTGCAGGTAGATACAACCCCTCTTGTTCCCGGCAAGGCACCAATTATAACGGGTTTTCCCATAAGCTCAGGATTGTCCCTGATTTCCACAGAGGCATAAAAAGCATCCATATCTATATGAATAATTTTTCTGTTCATACTATTATTCCTTATCTACACAAGATAAATTAAATATACCGTCATAAATATTATTTGAGGTTGAGTTAAGTTCTCCGCTTATTTTATCGCTATAAAGTATATCAAAATTTTCAAAGCAAATACCAATGACAGGCACTTGAGAATTAAATCTATTGCTTAATTCGTTATACTTTTTCAGGATTTTTTCTTTTTTGGTAGTCACCTTAATTTCATTTAGTATACTATTCATTTTTTCATCTTCATAATTAAATAAATTTCCACTACCTAATAGATATGAATAATCAAGGTTATCAGAAATTTTTGTACTTCCAATAAACATATCATATTGACCTGTTGTAATCCTGTGTTCATATTCTTCATAGGAAAGTGGAATCACTTTTATCTTAATACCAATTGCCTCTAAGTCAAATTTAACACTTTCCGCAATATTAACCCTGCTGCTGTTATCGTTGTTTACAAGTAACTCAAAATCAAGCTTCTTCTTCGTGTTTTCAATAGTTTTGGTATAAGTTCCGTTAGTCTTCTTCCACTCATTTTTAAGAAGCAATCTTTCTGCTTCTCCCGCATCCGATTCAAAATCACTGTTTTTTGAATTTACAAACCAATCCTTTCGTATTGGAACAGTCGCAATTTCAGCATTTTCGGCAAATATATCATTCACAATTTTACTACGCTTTATTGCAAGATTTATAGCTTTTCGCGCCTCAATTGAGGAAAGTGCTGTATTATTATGGTTAATCCCTAAAAAATTATATATGCTGGATTGATAAGAAGATACTCTGACATCGGAAATATTTGCAAATCTGCCCGTGTTTCCACTTTCGGTGTCTGCAATAGAAATATCTCCTGCAGAAAATGCATACATAACAGTTTCGGCATCAGGAAGAAGCTTTACCTTTACTTCAGAAAGCTTTATGTCTCCGCCCCACCATTTATCATTCTTTTTCAAATAGAACAGATTTCCTTCATTTTTATCAGTAAAAATATAAGGACCTGTACCTAAGGGATAAAAAGTGACTCTATCAACATCTGTCTCTTGGTTTTTTATTATTGGAAAAGTCATTAAATTAGGAAAATTTGCACAAGGCTCGTTTAATACCATAGATACAGCATTTCCATTTACTACTGCATCTGTAATATTGCTCACATTATATGAATAAGGACTATCCTCATTAAGCTTAATTTGTTTTATTGTATAAATAACATCGTTTGGAGAAAAAACTTCTCCCGAATGCCAAAAAACATCTTTTCTTAGATTAAACGTCCAAATAAGTCCATCTTCACTAACAGACCAACCTGAGGATAAAACGCCCTCTGCCTCCATATCATTTTTAAGCTTTACCAAAGGCTCATATACAATTCCAAGCATCTGTTTGTTTGCATTATTGTCAGTTAGAATAGGGCATAAAGTATCGTCTTTTAATGAATATATGGTTATGCTATTATTTAATGCTTCATCTACTTCTTCATCAAGTTTACTTAACTCGTCAACTCTATTGCACCCATATAACCCAAAAAATAATGACATACTCACAAATATAGCTATAACTTTTTTCATTTTTTTATGCCCCCCTTTCTAAAACTAATCCAACGGCTTTAAATTATTTCTTTATCGGAAAAATACAGTCTTTCAACACCTGTTGTTTTGCCTGTTTGGTCATCAATATCAAAAATACAACCCGAAAACCATACCTCGCCTTCGGCCTTTTCAAACCGGACGTGTTTTCTGGTGTAATACATATTGACAATAAGCTCTTTTTTTACACCTAAAACACTATCTCTAACACCTGTCATTCCCAAATCGGAAATATAGCCTGTTCCATTTGAAAGAATTTGAGCATCGGCGGTTTGAATATGGGTATGAGTTCCAAAAATTGCAGAAACTTTTCCATCAAAATAATATGCATAGGCAAGTTTTTCACTGCTTGTTTCACAGTGGAAGTCAATAATTATTATATCTGCCTTATCTTTAATTTTTTCTAAAACCTTATCAGTTTCACGAAAAGGGCAATCAAGAGGCTCCATATTGACACGTCCCATAGCGTTTATAACGCCTATGCGGACATTTCCTAAATCTTCCACAAAGTAGCCTTCGCCTTCAGTTTCAGGTGGATAGTTAACAGGTCTTATAACCCTTTCAAAATCCTCTAAAACAACTGCACTTTCTTTATTGGAAAAAGTATGGTTTCCCATTGTTATAACATCAACGCCACAGTCGATAAGATTCCTTGCAATGTCCACTGTAATTCCATTTGTAAGGGCAGTGTTTTCCCCATTTGCAATACAATAATCAATGTTATATTTGCGTATTATCTTCCCAAGATTATTATATATATATTCTCGTCCGTCTGACGAAACAATATCGCCTATCGCTAAAATTCTCATAAATTACACCTCACATTCAAAATTTCAAAATAGCAGGAAACATTTTTTCAAGAATTTCCCTTCCGCACGGCTCATAAGGCATAACAAATTCATCGTTCCTTTTAACCGGCTCCTCTTCACGCATTATGTAATTTTTAGTTTCAAGATCACTCGGAACAGAGAGTTCAATTTTGGTGGAGCTTTTTCCATATACAATTTTATAGTGCCCTTTCATTCTTTCCAGCGCAATTTCTGCATAACTCTTATCCGTATAGTTATCATAGCCTAAAAACATAATATCGCGTTCTTCGTGATTTCTTCTGGGTTCCTTTATGGGATATGCACTTCGGACAACAAACTTAATTTCATTTCCCATATCTTTAGCATATATAGAAATTTGTTTTTTCTCTGCACCAACGCCACACAAAAGAGAATAAACCGCATCGTATATAGATTTTTCGATAAGCTTACAGTCAAAAGTATAATTTACATTATCTTCTTCCCTTAATTTGTAGGTAATATGTGCGTCAAAAACACCGCCAAGATAATTGTTAAGACTCTTACATATAGAGATTAAAAAATCTCGGACATTATAATAACCGCAGTTAACTTCAGGATTATATGCAAGGTCGGATAGTAAATAATTATTTCTCTTAATTGCCGAAAAGCAGTTGTTTATGGTTTCAATCTGCTCCAGTTGAGAAAGATTGTACTCTCCCATACAAACAAGCTTTTCTGAAGCCGAAAGTCCTAAATTTGCAATATCAGTATTTTCCGAGATAAATAATGCGATAGACTTTAAAACATCGTGAATGTGTTCGTTAGCTTCCATTTCTCAAAAAATCCTTTCTGCTCAGCATTTCATCTATTCGTTCAATATAATCCTTTGGCTCTTTTACATTGAAAATCCTTTCAATCCGATCGGTTTTTCTGTCAACGGTTTTTGTGACTCCGCCACAACCAAGTGCAACAATTGTTTGAACCTCTTCCATAATAAAAATATTATAAAGACTTTCTGTTCCCTCTGTACTGTAGCCAATATTTTCAAGGTTGCCAAGCATATTTTTTTGTCTGTAAAGATAATAAGGATGCTTTCCCCTTTCTTTTAGGGTATTTCGGGCAAAATCCACCATTTTAGCCACTTCTTCGCCTTTTGTAAGGTCGTATTCATCAATCATCTCACGAAGTCTTGAAGAGCGTTTTATGCTCATTGTGTGGACAGTTGTGTTTTCAGGAGATAGTGCTTCCACTTCATTAATCGTCTTTTGAAACATCTCAAAAGTCTCTCCCGGAAGCCCCGCTATAACATCCATATTTATGGTTTCAATTCCGCACTTTCTTGCAAGGGCATACGCTTCAATAATCTGCCTTGGCGTATGATTTCTTCCTATGACTTTAAGAGTTTCCTCGTTCATCGACTGGGGATTTATGCTTATCCTTTCTATATCAAAACTCTTAATCACCTTCAGCTTATCTTCGTTTATAGTATCAGGTCTCCCTGCTTCAATGGTAAATTCCTTATTTTGGCTTAGGTCAAAACTCTCAAAAAGCTTTTTAATAAGCCGTTCAAGTTGGAAGGCTTCAAGCGTTGTAGGCGTTCCTCCCCCAATATAAACGCTTTCAATAACCTGACCACTTTCTTTAACAATTTCAGCGGTATATTCAATCTCCCTCATAAGACAATCAAGATACTGTGGAATTAATGCTTTAGAACGAAAAATACCGTTTGTCACAAAGGAGCAGTAAAGACACCTTGTTGGACAAAACGGAATTCCTACATAAAGGCTTATTCCGTTTGGATTCATATTGTCTATTATCGGTTTTTCAACCTTGGCAATATCAAGAGCAAGCCTCGCTTTATCTTCTGTTGCACTATATTCAGTTTTAAAATAATCAATAACCTCATCATCACTCATTCCAGAGTTTAACTGCTTCATAGCAATTTTAACAGGTCTGATTCCGCTTAAAATTCCCCAGGGAGAGTCTATATTCATATTAAAAACATATTTTCCTTTCTTTCTCTGCCAATTGTTGTCATATTCCCGTGCCCGGGATAAACCTTTGTATCGTCAGGCAAAACCATAAGCCTTTCTTTTATGCTTTTAATTTCGAGTTCCATATCACCTGTCATATGTGTAATTTTCCCAACAGAGCCTTCAAATAGAGTATCCCCCGAAATTAAAATGTTTTCCACTAAAAAACTTAAACCACCAACGGTATGCCCAGGAGTATGAATTACTTTTATTGTATTTTCTCCAAGGGGTAAAATATCCCCATCTTTAAGTTTTTTGTCAATATTTATATGGGGGATGTCTGCTCTAAAATAAGCAGTCAAATTAAACTCCTTATTATTAACAAGCTCTGCCTCACTCTCGTGTATAAAAACAGGGGCTTTGCTTAACTTAACCAATTCAGCAAGTCCTAAAATATGATCAAAATGCCCATGAGTTAAAATTATTGCTTTAATTTTAAATCCAAGATTGTTGGATACATATTCATATATTTCATCTCCATGTGCCGGAGCATCAAAAATATAGGCTTCGCCCGTAGTGGTATCCCCCAAAATATAGCAATTTGTGAATAATTTTCCTGTAACAAATTTTTCTAATCTAAGCATATCTTTTTCCAATCCAATTAATTATTGTCTGCGTCTTACGACAGAATGAACACCGTCAATTTTTTGAAGTCCTTTAATGGTTTGCTGAAGCTGAACACCGCTGCTTACCTCAATTGTGAGGTCAATAACAGCAAGGTCATTTTTAGTGGCTCTTGCATTTATTCCTTTGAGGGGAACATTCATAGTATATAAAAGCGTACTTATGTCAACTACAAGAGAATTTCTGTCTGTCGCACTAATTGAAAGGTTGGTCTGGAAACTGCTTGATACCTGCTCTGCCCAATGAACTCCTATAAAACGATTATATTCACTATCACTGGCAGTAACCCTTGACATATTTATACAGTCAGCTCTGTGTATTGCAACACCTCTTCCTCTTGTTATAAATCCAACAATTTTATCCCCCGGAACAGGGTTACAGCACTTAGAAAAACGTATTAAACAGTTGTCAATTCCGTCAACAATAATTCCGCTATTATTAACCTTCCCAGATGTTTTAACTATAAAAAGCTCAGGAGCTTCTGTAATATCTTGAGTTTTTTGAAGCCTCTTACGGCTTTCATCTTTAAATCTTGCAACAAACTTACCCGCATTTGAGCCACCATATCCAAGTGTTGCATACATATCTTCGAGATTTTTAAAACCATACTTTTTAAGGATTGGAGAAACAAATTCGTCATCATTTATATATGTCAAAGGAAGTGAAAGCTTTTTAAATTCTTTTTCAATAATATCTTTACCTTTAACGATGTTCTCTGCTCTGTTTTCTTTTCTTAAAAATTGGTTAATTTTGTTTCTTGCCTGAGAAGTCTTTGCAATCTTAAGCCAGTCAAGATTTGGACCGTGAACAGCATTTGAAGTTATGATATCGACTATATCGCCATTTGCAAGTTTATAATCAATGGTAACAATTTTACCATTTACTTTTGCGCCGGACATTTTATTTCCAACCGCACTGTGGATTGCATAAGCAAAGTCAACAGGAGTTGAGCCTGCCGGAAGATTTACAACATCACCATTTGGGGTAAAAACAAAGACCTCATCGCTGAACATATCAATCTTAAGAGTTTGCATAAATTCTTCGGCATTGGCCATATCTTTTTGGATTTCAAGAAGCTGTTTTATCCATTCAAGCTTTGAATCCATTTCAGTTGAGCCTTTTTTGCCTTCTTTATACTTCCAATGAGCAGCAATACCATTCTCGGCAGTATGGTGCATTGCCCAGGTCCTGATTTGAATTTCAAATGGAGTTCCATCCGGCCCTATAACCGTAGAATGAAGTGATTGATACATATTAGGCTTGGGCATTGCAATATAATCTTTAAATCTTCCCGGAATTGGTTTAAAAAGCTCGTGAACCATACCCAAAACAGCGTAGCAATCCGCATCAGAATCCACGATAACACGGACTGCAAAAAGGTCATACAACTCATCAATATTTTTATTCTGCATAAACATTTTACGATAAATGCTATAAAAATGCTTAGCTCTGCCCTCTAAATGTCCTTTAATATTAAGTTCTTTAAGACGCCTTTCAATTATTTCAATAATATCTTTTATAAAAGAATCTCTTTCATCTCTCTTTTGAGCAATTTTATCAACTATTTCATAGTAACCGATTGGGTCGATATATCTAAGAGATAAATCCTCAAGCTCCCACTTAATTTTAGACATACCAAGTCTGTGAGCAAGTGGTGCGTAAACCTCTAAGGTTTCCCTCGCTTTTTCTCTCTGCTTTTCCTCTGGCATAGACTTCATTGTTCGAAGGTTGTGAAGTCTGTCCGCAAGTTTTATAACAATAACTCGTATATCCTGCGCCATAGCAAGAAACATCTTGCGAAGATTTTCCACTTGTTGTTCCTCTTTAGATGTATATGGTATTTTGCTAAGCTTTGTTACACCATAAACTAAAAGAGCAATAGTTTCACCAAATTGCTCTTTCATTTCTGCGTCGGTTGAATCAGTATCTTCAACAACATCGTGAAGGAGAGCTGCTGCTATAGAGCTTGTATCAAGCCCCATCTCTGCAATAATTTTTGCAACCTCAATAGGGTGATTAACATATTCCTCCCCCGATTTGCGCATCTGTCCCTCGTGCTTTAAAACTGCATAATTATATGCTTTTTCAACAACATCAATATCTCCGCTTACATTATTCTCTTTTATAGTTTTAATTAGTTCCTCAATAGGAGTATGCATTAATTTTTCACATCCGATAGTTTTATATCCTTTAAAATAAGTTGAACATTATGAAATCCTTTGTAATCATTTATTGACAAGCCATAAGCAACATCGACTACATCGCCCTCTTTAAAATTATTAAAATACTCACCCATTCCGAAGCCAACAGTATCAAGATATTTTCCTTCTTTTAAGAGAGTCATTCGAAGATGCTTATTATCACTCATTGTACTTATTTTATGTATTTTTATTCCTTTTGTCGCAAAAATTGGAGCAGGATTTTCAACTCCAAAGGGTTGAAGCCTGTTAATATCTTCAACAGTTTCATTTGTAATGTAAGACGCTTTAATAACCGCGTCAATTAAAACTGTTGGTATGTTCATAGTTTCTTCTGTGTTTTCGGGAATATATGAGTTAATAGCCTCTCTGAATTTATCAATATTTTCCGTCTTAACAGAAAGCCCGGCTGCAAGCTCGTGTCCACCAAACTTTTCGAGAATATCTGAGCAATTTTCAAGAGCTTCAAATAAATTATATCCATTTATTGAACGGCCTGAACCTTTAGCTTCATCACCATCAATTGCAAACAAAATAGATGGCTTATAAAATTTTTCAGTAATTTTAGAGGAAACTATACCTACTATTCCGTGATGCCAATTCTCGTGGGGAATAATAAGAACTTTATCCTCTTTAATTTCAGGGTGTTTTTCGATATATTCAAGAGCTTCTGCAAACATTTTAAGCTCGGTCTGCTGACGAATTGTATTCTCCTGGCATAAATAATCAGCAAGGTCGTTTGCTTTTTTAGCATCATCTGTTAAAAATAACTCAACACTTCTCGATGCACAGCCAAGCCTGCCACTTGCATTAATTCTCGGGGCAATAATATAACCAATTGTTGACGTGGTTATGTTGCTATTATTTGCGGTAGTAACATCAATTAAAGCTTTAAGGCCAACATTTTTTGTCCCTTTAAATCTTTTCAATCCCTCTGTAACTAAAATTCTATTTTCGTCAACAAGAGGTGAAATATCAGCAACTGTTCCAAGACAAATTAAATCTGAATAAAGTTCCATAAGTTTTTCAAGAGGAACATTCATATCAAGGGCCTGTATAAGCTTAAATGCAACCCCAACCCCAGCAAGGTTTTTAAACGGATATTTGCAATCCTTTCTCTTTGGGTCAATAGCTGCATAAGAATCAGGTATTTGCTCTTTACATTCGTGATGGTCAGTTATAATCATATCAAGACCGATGCTTTTAGCATACTCAGTTTCTTCAACAGCAGTTATGCCAGTATCAACTGTTATAACAACTGAGCTTCCACTTGCCTTAATTTTATCAAGAGCCTCTTGATTTACACCATAACCTTCGGCAATACGGTCAGGAACATAATAATCAACAGTCATACCAAGGCTTGTAAGATGCTTATATAAAATTGCTATACTTGTTATACCATCAACATCATAGTCGCCATATATCGTAATCTTTTCGCCGCATTCTTTAGCCTTTTTTATTCTCTCAACAGCCTTATCAATATCCTTCATAAGATAAGGATCATGCATTACCGACAGACTACAACTTAAAAAATCATTTATAGCTTTTTCGGTCTTTATTCCTCGATTAGATAAAATAATAGCAATAACAGGCGAAATATTATACGCCTTAGAGATGCTAACAACCTCTTCCTTATCAAATTCTTTAAAAATCCATTTCTTCTGAATCATAATCATTCTCCCAAATGAAGTCAAAATTTACACCCTTTAGTATACCACAATATTTACATCAATTCAATAGTTTTTTCAATTTTCGACAAATGAATTTTACTATTTAAACTCAATAATAGTGACTCCGTTTTCTCCTTCTCCATATTTGCCCAAACGATAGCTCTTAATTCTGTTATTTTTTCTAAGCATATCGTGAATCCCCTTTCTCAGGGTTCCCGTTCCTTTACCGTGAATTACAGTACAATTTAACAGTCCGGACATTATACATTCATCAATAAACTTATCTGTTTCGACAAGTGCTTCTTCAAGGAGCATTCCCCTTAAATCTATCTCGGTTCTGACTTCTTTTGCCCCAATACTTTCCATTTTTTTAGGGGCAAATCTCATAAGCTCTTTTGTATCGTTTTCAGGGAGAAGTACAAGGTTTGAAATTTTAGAGGTAATCTTCATAATTCCAACCTGAATAACCGCAGTTTCTTCTTTTTTATTTATAGAAACAACACTGCCTTTATCATTTAAATCAACAATTAAAACCGTTGCACCAAGCTTTAATGTATTTACGTTTACATTAGATTTTTGTTTGTACGTATTCTTTGATGCAGAATTTTTCGTCTTTTTAAGCTTAAGTCCAAGGTCACGGCGAACCTCTTCCATAACTCGTCTTGCTTCTTTTTCATCTTTATCTTTTTTAGCCTCTTTAATTTGATTTATAAGCTCCGCTGTTTCTTCCTGAGCATTTTCAATTATTTTTACAGCCTTTTCTTTTGCACGGGTTATAATTTTATCTTTTTCATTTTCAAGGCGTTTTTTCTCATTTTCAATTTCTTTTTTAAGTTTCTGCACCTCACCAGAAAGTCTGATTTGTTCAAGCCTTGCCTCTTCAGCTTTTTGTCTGTCCCTTTCAATACCTGTTAAAACATCTTCAAATTTGACACTTTCTAATGATAACTGCTCCTTTGATTTTTCAATAATATAGTCAGGAAGTCCAAGTCTTTTTGAAATGGCAAAAGCATTACTTTTCCCGGGAACACCAATTAACAGTCTATATGTGGGACTAAGGGTGTCAACATTAAACTCACAAGATGCGTTTTCGATTCTATCTGTCATCAGGGCGTGTAATTTAAGCTCACTATAATGAGTTGTTGCAACAACCTTTGCACCCATATTTCTAACATAATCTATAATTGCCGTAGCAAGAGCCGCTCCTTCCGTTGGGTCTGTTCCTGCCCCCAGCTCGTCAAATAAAACCAGACTATCGGCGGTTAATTTATCAAGAATATGAACAATATTTGTCATATGAGCTGAAAATGTACTAAGGCTTTGTTCTATGCTTTGTTCATCCCCTATATCTGCAAAAATATCTGAAAAAACAGGAATTACTGTTTTGTCATCAGCGGGAACACAAATACCTGACTGGGCCATAAGACAAAAAAGCCCCACGGTTTTTAAAACTACTGTTTTTCCGCCAGTGTTAGGTCCTGTCACAATCAGTGCGTCAAACTTATCCCCTAAAACTATATCCTGGGGCACAACCTTCTTAGGGTCTATAAGGGGGTGACGTCCTTTTTTTATATTAAGTATTCCATTGTCGTTTAAAATTGGGCAAACTCCTTTAATACTTAGTGAATATTTTGCCTTTGCAAAAATTACATCAAGAGTTATTATATTATTAAAATTCTCTTTAATTTCCCAAATTTTTTCACTTACCTTTAAAGAAAGGTCTGCAAGAATTTTTTCAATTTCCAAAAGCTCTTTTATCTTTAATTCGTGAAGCTCATTGTTTGTGTTCACAACACTTGCAGGTTCAATGAAAAGTGTTCCGCCTGAAGCTGATATATCGTGAACAATACCGCTTATTTCACTTTTATATTCAGACTTAAGAGGCACGACATATCTATTATTTCTAACGGTAATAATTGCATCTTGCAAAAACTTTCGATAATGCTCAGAATGAATAATATTATTTAAAGAATCCTTAATCTTATCTCCTGCATTTCTAATCTTTCTCCGTATTGAAGCCAGCTCCGAACTTGCCACATCAGCCATTTCTTCGTCAGATATAATTGATGTAGAGATTAGTTCTTCAAGCTGCCTGTTAGGATACAAATCTTCAAAATATTCATTAAGAGAGTTTATGTTTTCAGAATAATATTTTTTTAAATTATCAGAACATCTGAAAACCGCTGCAATATTTAAAAGTTCGGACATAGAAAGGGTTCCGCCAACTTTAAGCCGATTAATTGTATCATTCACCTCTTTAACGTTGCCAATTTTGGGTGAACCATATTTTAAAAGCATAACCATAGCATCATCGGTTTCTTTTAATAGTTTTTTAGCAAAATCAAAATCGGAGGTTGGAAAAATTTTTCCTATTTCCTCCTTAGCGGACTCATTTATGGCATACTCCAACACTCTATTTAAAATTTTATCATATTCTAATGTATTAAGGGTTTTTTGTTCCATAAATCAAACTTAACCTTTCATCATAAACTGTGTTTATTATACATTAAATTTCTCTAAAATACAAGTATTCTTACAAAAATATAACCGTTTATCTTGCATTTTAAATAAAAAAATGGTATATTTAGTAAAATTATAAAAACTTTTGAGAGGTCATAATATTATGAGTTTAAATATAGTTATTACATCTATATTTAGAAATATTAAAATCCAGATATTAAATCGTCCACTAGTTGTTATTATTATATTTTACATATTAGGAATATTCCTATCTCACACATTTGGATTAAATAGCGTTCTTATCACATCCATCGCTCTGTCTTTATTTACTGTCATATTTATAATCAAAAGTATAAAAAATAAAAACCTTCATTTTTTGATTTCCTTTTTCTGCCTTATTTCTTTTTTGCTTGGTAACTATCAACTTTTGCATTATAATAAGACAAATCAAATAGAGCTACGAGAAATGATTAATCATAAAGGGTGGATATACGGCACTGTTGTATCCTCCCCTGAAATCAGTGAAAAAGGAAATCATTACTCAGTCATTGTAAACGTAGATAAAATAGAATATCAAAACAAAATAAAGCCCATTGACGGGAATATCCGCTTATATGTTTCAAAACGTGATAATACAGCACCCATCGTTAACGAAAACATATTCTTTTTCACTGAGCTTTTAGCCCCTGATTTTAAAGAAGGCACATTTGATTATGAGCTGTATTTAAAAACTAAAAATGTATACGCAATCGGTTTTACGGAAGTAATTTATCCCGACCACGAAGCACAAGTTAATCAAAATGTATTTTCAAAAATTATGTCGATGTGCAGAAGCCTAAATTCATTCATCGGTTCGCAACTTGAAGAGGTTTTCTCTTATGACACTGATGCTTGTGCAGTAATTAAAGGAATTTTACTTGGAGATAAAAACGACTTTTCTCAAGAGTTAAAAGACAACTTTTCTACCTCCGGAATTTCACACATTGCAGCTGTATCAGGTCTGCACCTTAATATATTATTTGGTGCTTTGTGCGGACTTCTTGGTTTTCTAAGAATAAGGAAAAAATATGTTTCAATTGTAATTATACCTACTATTATAATTTTCTCAGCAGTAACAGGCTTTTCTCCCTCAGTATGCAGAGCAACAATAATGCTTATAATATATTTGTTTGCTTTACTAACCAAGCGACAATATGACTCAATAACTGCACTATTTATATCTGCTCTTATAATTCTTATGGTAAATCCATATTCTTTATTTAACATAAGCTTTATTCTGTCAGCGACAGCTACTCTTTCAATTATACTTATTTACCCGAAAATATACGCAAAGCTATCACCCCTTTGCAAGGAAAACAAAATACTTTTGTTTCTGCTTTCCTCACTCTCAATATCCATTGCAGTGCTTCTTGGTACTATGCCGTTTGTAGCGTATTATTTTGGGAAAATCTCACTTTTTTCAATTATTTCTAATCTGTGGATAGTATCACTTTGTGCCCCTGTTTTCATCTTAGGGTATGCGGTTTGTATTTTATCTGTCTTTTTACCTAAGATTATATATGGACTGATTTTATATCCACTTGCAACATTTATTGAGATTATTATACTTACAACCGAAATATCCTCAAAAATTGAGTTTTTATCTTTAAATGTATCTACTTTTTCGCCTTATCTTATTTTACCTTACTATCTGATACTATTTATCTTCTTACTTAAAAACAAAAGTGCACATTCGGCGGTACTTCTTAGGGATAAACCGCCCAAAAACCACGATTTCGGCACATAACGGTGTTAAAAATTCTCACAATCCGGCAAGGATTCTTCGAATTTTTGCCTTGTTCTGCACTCGAAATCGAGATTTTTGTGGTGCA
>JAZROF010000068.1:0-17588 GCA_045648565.1 Clostridia bacterium
CTTGCCGTGGTGCTGATTTTATCTCTTGGCGGTGTTTTATATCACACTTTTGTTGTAAATGCGCCTGTGGAGAATGAGAGAATAACTGAGGAAGAGGCGGAAGAGTTATGTCACTCCATATTGGGCGATAAAGATGAAGAAACAGGCTTCCCATTTTCCTTTGGGGCAACGGAGACAATCCAAAAAGACGGGAAAGAATATTATGTTATAAAGGTTTCCTGGCTGGTTAATAACAGCCATTTGTCCTATATAGGCGACTTTTTCGTATCAACAGACGGAAAAGAAATCTATGACGGCTGGTTTACCCCAGATGAGTACAGTATAGGAAAGCTCATATGGAGTAAATAATAATACATAAGATTAAATAAGGAAAGATAACTATGGCAGAGTTTAAAGAAATAAAAATTGAAGATAAGGCTTGGGTTGATGCAATCCTTGAAAAACAGGCGGATTTAAGCCTTGAATATAATTTCACAACGGCTTTTATCTGGCGGAATATTTTTGGTATAACCATAAGTCCTTTGCATAACGGAAAGTTTTATACAACCAAAACAAAGGATAACAGCTTTATGTTCCCTTGCGGAAATGGGGATATTAAGCCTGCTGTAGAGGAAATCTTTGAGTATTGCAAAGAAAAGGGCATAAAGCCGAAATTTTATTCTCTTACCAAAAAGAATAAAGAAATTCTGGAGAATCTTTATCCCGATAAGTTTTCCTATAAAGAAAACAGAGACGGCGCCGACTATGTATATGAAAAGGAAAAACTTGCAACACTTAGCGGAAAAAAGCTTTCTGCCAAGAGAAATCATATAAACCGATTTGTTGAGGCAAACCCTGATTGGCGTTATGAACCCATAGACGATAGCAACATAAAAGAAGCATTTTTAATGAACGAAAAATGGTGCGAAACAGTAGGCTGCGAAAAAGAAGAGGGGATTAAGGACGAAAGCTGTGCCGTTAAAGAGGCCTTTGCCCATTTTAAAGAGCTTAAGCTCTCAGGCGGGCTTATCCGTGCAAATGGCGAGGTTGTTGCCTATTCTATGGGGGACAAGCTGAGCCGCGATACCTTTTTGGTCCATATTGAAAAGGCGTTTCCCCATATTCAGGGTGCATACCCCATTATCAACCGTGAATTTGTTATTCATAACTGCGAGAACTTCGCATTTGTAAACCGCGAGGACGACGCAGGAGACGAGGGACTAAGAAAGGCAAAGCTTTCCTATCGCCCTTATGAAATTATAGAAAAATGGATTGCCGAAAGCAAGTAGGTGGAAAGATGTTTGAGTTTTTCTCAGAAAAATACAGAGAGGGTGTAATTTCTCTCTGGAATAAAACCTTTAAAGACAGCAGAGAAATGATTGAAAAATATCTTGATAATATGTGCAAAAACAATATGGTCTTGATTACGGAAGAGGATAAGGTTATCGCCATGGCGTCAATTCTTCCTGTTACAATGAAAAATAAAAAAGGACGGTATGTCTACGCCGTTGCAACGGACGAAAATTATCGCGGGAAAGGCTTTGCCAAAGCGATTATGGGGGAAATTGACAAAATCATAAAAGAAAGAGCAGAGCATTTTGCGGTGCTTGTCCCCGCCTCAGACTCCCTGTTTGAGTTTTATAAAAATTTAGGATATACCCAAACGGTATTTGCCCAGCCCTCTATTGAAAAAACAGAGGCAGGCGAAATGATTTCGGCAAAAGAATATGCCTTAATAAGAGAAGAAATTTTAAAAGATTTAGACTATATAAAGTGGAGCGAGGAGTCTTTAAAATATATTTTAAGCTTCGGCGAGGCGAAAAAAATAAATGGCGGAGCGGTGTATATTGAAAACGGGAAAACCGTTGAGCTTTTATCCAGAGAGATTTTTGAGGAAGAGTGGGAAAAACCCTTTGCTCTTATAAAATATATAAACTGCGAAGAATTTAAAAGGCCATATTTTGGTCTTGCTATGAATTAGGAGGAAGAATGGACAGAAAAAGCGGAGTTTTAATGCATATATCATCTCTTTTCGGGGATTATTCAATAGGAGGATTTGGCGAGGAAGCAAAATATTTCATAGATTTTTTGGCAGATTGCGGATTTTCCTATTGGCAGGTCCTTCCTTTTTGTGTAGCTGACGAGTATAATTCCCCATATAAATCATATTCGGCATTTGGGGGAAATCCATATTTTGTTGACCTTAAAAATCTTAAAGAAAAAGGGCTTATAACTGATGAGGAGCTTTTATCCCAAAAGCAACAAACTCCATATTCCTGTGAGTATTTAAGGCTCTATCAAGAAAGATTTGATATTTTATTAAAGGCATCAAAAAGAGCCAAAAATACTTTAGAAATTGAAAGCTTTATAGAGGAGCAACAGTATCTTAAAAAGTTTTGTGAGTTTATGAGCTTAAAGCGTGCAAATGAGGAGCGTCCTTGGTATAAATGGGAAAGAAATGAAATTGATAAAGAATACCTTTTTATGTGGAAGTTTATTCAGTATGAATTTTTTATGCAGTGGAACGAAATTAAAAAATACGCTAATGAAAGGGGCATAAAAATAATCGGAGATATTCCAATTTATGTGTCCCACGACAGTGCAGATGTGTGGAGCAATCCTAATCTTTTCCTGCTTGATGAGGAAAATAATCCCAGTAAGGTTGCGGGGGTTCCGCCTGACTATTTCACAGAGGACGGTCAGCTTTGGGGGAATCCCATATATAATTGGGCAGAAATGGAAAAGGATAACTTTAAATGGTGGCAGGACAGAATTTCCCATATGTTAACCCTTTTTGACGGAGTCAGAATTGATCATTTCAGAGGAATTGAAGCCTATTGGGCAGTTGACGGCAGAGCTGAAACTGCAAGAGATGGAAAATGGGAAAAAGGCCCCGGTGAAAAGCTGATAAATGCCATAAAAGAGGTGGCAGATGATAAGCTTATTATTGCAGAGGATTTAGGAGATATAACGAAAGAGGTTATTGATTTGGTTGAAAAAAGCGGGTTCCCGGGAATGAGAGTATTCCAATTTGCTTTTATGGGAAATGAGGATAATCCTCATCTTCCTCACAACTATCCTAAAAACAGTGTGGTATATACAGGAACTCACGATAACAATACCCTGCTTGGATACCTTTGGGAGCTTTCCGAATGGGACAGAAAAAGAATGCTTTCCTATTGCGGATATGATAGCGAGGACTTTGAAAGAGGTTATGACAGTATTTTAAAAACTATGTTTGCATCTCACGGAGGTCTTTTAATCCTTCCAATTCAGGATTTGCTGGGCTACGGTTCCGACACAAGGCTCAATACTCCCGGAAAGGCAGACGGAAACTGGCAATACAGAATAACCAAAGAACAGCTTGACAGCATAGATAAAAATAAATTTTATAAACTGAATGAGATGTATAAAAGATTATAGTTTGGTGGTTTAAAATGTCTGAATTATTTAATAAACTAAAGAAATATCAAAAGTCGGGCTTTATCCCTATGCATATGCCGGGGCATAAACGAAAAGTGGGACGATATAGTAAATTCGACATAACTGAAATTGATGATTTTGATAACCTTGCCGTTCCCACAGGGATTTTAAAGGAACTGGAGGAGGATTGGGCAAGGGTATACGGAGCAGAAAAAGCCCATATAAGTGTTAACGGAAGCACAGGTGCAATCCTTTCTGCCATTTGCGGAAGTTTAAATAAGCAAGATAAAATAATTATGGCAAGGAACTGCCACAAATCCGTCTATAACGGAGCGGAGCTAATGGAGGCAGACTGCCAATATATTTTCCCCGATTATGACGATATGGGAATTGCAAAAGGGATAAAAGCTAAGGATGTTGAGAATGCAATTTCTCAAAACCCTGATGCAAGGCTTATTATTATAACCTCACCTACATACGAGGGGAATTTAAGTGAGACAGAAAAGATTATAAAAGTTGCCCACAGCAAAAATATTCCTGTTTTAATTGATATGGCACACGGTGCCCACCTTAAATTTATGGGACAGGAGGAAAAGATTTATGAAAAAGCTGATATGGTAGCGGTAAGCCTTCATAAAACCCTGCCAAGCCTTACGCAAACGGCACTTCTTCTTTTAAACGGAAAACTGATTGATAAAAATAAGATTAAGGAAAAGCTTAATGTTTTTAACACGTCAAGCCCCTCTTATGTGTTAATGGCATCTATGGGGGATTGCCTTGATTATGTTAAGAATAAGAAAAGATTTAAGAAATATGAAGAAAACCTTATTTGGTTTTATAGGAACACTAAGCCTTTAAAAAACCTTGAAATAAAAGAGCAAGACGATAGAGGGAAAATTGTAATAAGCACGATTAAAACCAATATATCGGGCAAAACTCTTTTAAAGAGACTTAGAGAGGAATTTGAAATTGAGCTTGAAATGGCTTATGATAACTATGCCCTTGCTATGACCTCAGTTTGCGACAGGAAAAAGGACTTTAAACGGCTTAAATGTGCACTTTTGAAAATTGATAAAGATTTAAAGGGTGGGAAGAATAAAAAAACCGTCTACCCAAAGCCACAAAAAAGTGAAATTTCATTAGAGGGCGAGAAAGAATTTGTAAGAATTTCCGATGCAGAGGGGAAAATATGTAGTGATTTTCTTTGGGCATACCCTCCCGGTGTTCCAATAATTGCCCCGAAAGAGGTAATTGACGAGGAAACAATAAATTATCTAAAAACAATAGAAGACACAGAAATTTATGGGACATACGGTTCGGATAATGAGCAAGTATTAGTATACAAATAAATTGACAAAGAATTTTAGATATGATAAAATCATTTTATTAAGCATTTAAGACTTATGGGGTTCATTCCCCGGCAGCTTAAGCATTTAACGAAAGAGGAGCAAAAAAATGAGCTTTGTAATGGATTGTCTTAGTGTAAACGAAAAGGGAAACCTTTCAATCGGCGGATGCGATGTTGTGGAAATTGCTAAGGAATACGGCACCCCGCTTTACATAATGGACGAGGACGATATAAGAAAAAACTGCAGAACATATAAGAATGCTATGAAGAAATATTATGGAGAAGACGCCCTTGTTTTGTATGCAAGTAAGGCTTTTTCCTGTAAATATATGTATAAGATTGCTATGGAAGAAGGCATCGGGGTTGACACGGTAAGCGGCGGAGAAATTTATACCGCTCTTTCTGCAGGTTTCCCCGCAGAAAAAATTTATTTTCACGGCAATAACAAAACCGAGGACGAGCTTGAGCTCGCCATCAAAAATGATATTGGTTGCATAGTTATTGATAACTGCGATGAAGTAGACAGAATTGAGGAAATCGCTCTAAAATACGGAAAAACCGTTAAGGCAATGTTTCGTGTTTCTCCCGGGGTTGATGCCCATACCCACGATTTTATTAAAACAGGTCAGATTGACTCAAAATTCGGGGCAGCTATTGAAACCGGTGATGCAATAAAGCTTATAAAATATGCATCAAATAAAAAGAATATAAACATCTCGGGAATCCATTGTCATATCGGCTCTCAGATTTTTGAGCTTGATCCGTTTTGCGAAGCCGCTGAAGTTATGCTTGACTTTATGAAAAAGATAAAGGACGAAACAGGAATTGTAATATCAGAGCTTAATCTTGGCGGTGGCTTTGGTATTAAATATACCGAGGAAGATGACCCGCTTGATTATGAAAAATATATAGAGGCTGTTTCAAAAACAGTTAAGAAATCGGCAAAAGAATTAGGTCTTCCCTGCCCAGTTATTTTAATGGAGCCTGGTCGGTCTATCGTTGCTTCCAGCGGAATAACTGTTTATAAAGTGGGAACAGTTAAAAGAATTGAAAACGTAAGAAATTATGTTTGCGTAGACGGAGGAATGGGGGATAACCCAAGATTTATTCTCTATGGTGCAAAGTATGACGCCGTTTTGGTTGAAAATCCTTTAGGGGATAGAGTTGAAGCTGTTACGATTGCAGGGAAATGCTGTGAATCGGGAGATGTTATCATTGAGGATATCTTAATGCCGAAAACTAAAAAGGGCGATTATCTTGCAGTACTTGCAACAGGGGCGTATAATTATTCAATGGCAAGTAACTATAACAGAATTCCCCGTATTCCTGTGGTTATGGCAAAAGAGGGCAAAACCTCCTTGGCAGTAAAGCGGGAAACTTA
Organism: Clostridia bacterium; assembly: GCA_045648565.1. Taxonomy (GTDB): domain Bacteria; phylum Bacillota; class Clostridia; order Monoglobales; family Monoglobaceae; genus SIG454. The sequence continues at coordinate 6,132 of JAZROF010000068.1, forward strand.
TGAGGATATTATAAAGAACGATTTAATCTAAAAAGGACTGATTTTATGAACAGACTTGCTTATTACTTTGGCAGTAAGGAAGGTTTTTTAACTCTTCTTATAACAATTTTCTGCGTATTTTTATCTCTTACAATCCACGAGGTGAGCCACGGGTTCGTGGCATATTTAAGAGGGGATAATACTGCAAAATATACAGGAAGGCTGTCTTTTAATCCTATAAAGCATATTGACCCTTTGGGGGCTCTTTGTTTGTTCCTTTTCGGGTTTGGCTGGGCAAAGCCTGTTATGATAAACACAAGAAATTTCAAAACGAAAACCATAAAGCTTGATATGGTCCTGACCTCACTTGCAGGGCCCATTTCGAATTTCATTGTGGCGTTTATTTCCACATTTTTAATGGTTTTAATAATAAATCTTACAGCCGTGGACGGATTTTGGTATCTTGCTTATATAATTCTTCAGACCTTAACGGTTATGAATTTAGGCCTTGGAATTTTTAATCTTATTCCAATTCCGCCTCTTGACGGCTCAAAGGTTTTAAGCGCAATACTGCCCACAAGACTCTATTTTAAACTTATGCAGTATGAAAGATATGGCTTTATTGCTCTTATAATTATCATAAATCTTCCGATTTTCAGCAATTTGCTAAATCTTGCTTTAAGCGAAATGTTGGGCGGATTTTATTCATTGTCAAATTTAATTTTGGAGTTGTTTTTTTAATGGAACAGTTATCCTTCCGTGTTGAGGCGTTTGAAGGGCCACTTGACCTTCTTTTAACCCTCATCAAAAAGAACAAAGTTAATATTTATGATATTCCAATAAGCGAAATTTTGGAGCAGTATTTAGAGGTTATCGCCCAGATGGAAGCTTTAGACCTTGAAGTGTCCAGCGAATTTTTAGTCCTCGCGGCAACACTTCTTCAGATTAAGTCAAGACTGCTTCTTCCTGCTGAAGATGAGGAAGAAGATGGTGAAGACCCGAGAGAAGAGCTTGTTCGTCGCTTAGTTGAATATAAACGTTTTAAGGAAAAGGCGGAGTATTTAAGGGGTAGAGAAAACATTGGTTATACCCGTTTTTATAAGGCCCCCGAATATATAGAAAGGCCTGTTGTCCCCTTTGACTATTCAACGGTATCGGTAGAGAATCTTTTGATTTCTTATAAGGTTTCATATATGAAACTTGAAAGAAAACTCCCCCCACCGAAAAAATCCTTTGAGGGGATTGTTGGGCACGAAAAGGTGTCTGTTAAAAGCAGGGTTGCAAATATCTGGAAGAAGCTCGTTGAAAAGGGAAAAACTAAATTTATTGAGTTGTTTCGCGGGATTAAATCAAGGCCCGAGGCGGTTGCATCTTTCCTTGCGGTTTTGGAACTTATTAAGCTTAAAAAGGTAGCTATTGAGGGCGAAAGAGATAACTTAGAGATAACAAGGATTGCTCAGGATGATGAAATTAGTCTTGATATGATTGAGGAGTAAGAATTATGGAAACAAATAAAGCTCAGGCTATAATTGAGGGACTTTTGTTTGCGGCAGGGGACAGTGTTTCTCTTGAAAAGATTGCCAATATAATTGATATGGACAAGCGTAAAACCCGCCAGATTATAGCCGATATGATGGATAAATATGATTATGAGCACCGCGGAATAAGTATTATCCGCATTGAAGACGGGTATCAAATGTGCACAAGAGGGGAATATTTTGAATATATTTCACTACTTGCAGAGCCTCGACGGGTGCAAACTATGTCCAATGCGGCTATGGAAGTTTTATCTATAGTTGCATATAAACAGCCCGTAACACGAAGCGAAATTGAGGACATAAGAGGAGTCTCCTGCGATGCGGTTATAAATAAGCTTATTGAAAGAGGCTTAATTGAGGAAACAGGAAGACTTGATACCCCCGGTCGTCCTATGGTTTTCGGCACAACAGAGGAGTTTTTAAGATGCTTCGGGATAAGCGACTTGACGGAGCTTCCTGATTATGCTATAATCAAGGAAAACGGACAGGACAAGCTTTACAGCCAGCAGATTATGGAGGGAATTGACAGTCTGTAATCATTTTTAAAAGAAAGGCTGATTTTATGATTGTTTTGTGGATAATTCTTGGGGTTTTGGCTTTTTTAGTCGGACTTATAGGTTTTGCTCTTTACTCAAAAACAAGAGTTTATATATCCTATAAAAACGAGAAACTGAATATAAAATTCCAAAACGGACTTATAAGATATACGGTTAAGCAAAAGGATAAAAAAGCAAAGGAAAAAGAGGTCACTAAGGAAAGTATCCAAAAGGATGTAAAAGAAAAAGAACAAAAACTTACAGATAAAACTTCTTTTTTGTGGGCACTTTTTCGTGATATGCGTTATCGCATAGAAGTTAAAAAATTAAATCTTAAAATTGATTTCGGAACGGGCGACCCTGCTGATACGGGGATGCTCTATGGAATAATATGGGCAGCAATCGGGAATGTTTACCAGATTTTTAATCAGTATTTTGTTTTTGATTTTCCTGAGGTGATTTTAAAGCCCGATTTTGAAAATAAATTATTTAAAATCGAGTTTGAGGGAATAATAAAAGTAAGACTTGTGCATATTATAAATGCACTTATTAAAAACAGAAAAGTAAAATGATAAATAAGGGAGCGAAAAATTATGGCAGAACAACATCCAATTCAAGGTCTTATGTATACTGCAATGCAGAGCATTAAAGAGATTGTCGATGTAAATACTATTGTCGGGGAAGCAGTTCAAACCCCTGACGGAACAGTTATAATTCCGATTTCATCAGTTAAGCTTGGCTTTGCTGTAGGCGGGTCGGAATACGGCGGCAACAAAAAGTCGGAAACTGCTTCGAGTAACTTCGGCGGAGGAGCAGGTGGCGGCGTTTCCATTTCTCCTGTGGCATTTTTGGTTGCAGGCGGAGATGGCAGGGTTAAAGTTATGTCCGTTAACCAAAAGACAAGCATCTATGATAAAGTTTTAGATGTTGTTCCCTCTGCAATAGACAAGCTTGTTGAAACGGTTAAAGACTGCCGAAAAGACAAGAAAGGCGAAACAAAGGATATTATTAAAGCCTATGAGGAAAATAAGCCTCAGACAGACGCCGAATAATCTTAAATAGAATACACAAAAACACCCCCACATATATTTAAATTATGAAAGAGGGTGTTTTTTCTTTTGAAGAAATTTGGGACATTATTTATAGCGTTTGCGATGTTTTTTGCAAATACGACTTGCTTTGCACTTGATTTATCTGCAAGTTCAGCTGTAATTATGGAGACAGAAACAGGAGAAATTCTATACGAGAAAAACGCCGACGAAAAAAGAGGAATGGCAAGTACAACGAAGATAATGACAGCCCTTGTAGCGCTTGAAAAAGGAAACACAGAAGACATTGTTGAAATTTCTTCTCATTCTGCAAATGTTGAAGGCTCTTCGATGTATCTTAAAGAGGGCGAGAAAATAACTTTAGAAAATTTAGTCTATGGTCTTATGCTCGTTTCAGGAAATGATTCGGCAACGGCGATTGCGGAGCATATTTCGGGAAATGAAGAAAAATTTGCATCTTTAATGAATAAAAAAGCCAGGGAAATAGGGGCTTTAAACACAAACTTTACCAATCCTCATGGGCTATCTGATGAAAAACACTATACAACGGCAAAGGACTTAGCAAAAATAACTGCTTATGCCCTGGGAAATAAAAGTTTTTCAAAAATTGTTAAAACCTCAAGCAAAACCATAAGCCGAGAGACATTGGGCAAAACTACTCTGGTAAATCATAATAAATTGTTAAAGAGTGAAAAAAATTGTATTGGAGTTAAAACAGGCTTTACCAAAGCAACGGGAAGATGTCTGGTTACGGCGTGGGAAAAGGATAATATGAGGATTATCTGCGTAACTTTAAACGCAGGAGATGATTGGAATGACCATAGGAAAATGAAAGATTTTGTATTTGAAAGTTATAAAGCAACTCTTTACGGACGCGGTGGAACTGTTGCGAAAAAAGTAAAGGTTAAAAACGGGAGAAATAAAAGCTTATCGGTTCTTTTTGAAAATGATTTGTATTTAATGGAAAGAAAGAAAAGTGAGGGAGAGTGGAATATTTCACTTAATATTTCCGATACTATTTCCGCCCCAATAAAAAAAGGGGAAGTGGTCGGGCAAATAATTGCGGAGAACGATAAAGGAAAAAAACTGTCTTTTGATGCTGTTGCTGAAAAAGATATTTTGTCAAAGGAAAGAGGAGTAAACGAAAATTTTTATAGAATTTTACTGGAAACATACGAAAAATGGCTATGTTTTTTCCATAGTGTCAGGTAAAAACATAAGACATTGTAAAAACTCTGAGAACTTTATAAAAAATGCTTGAAAAAAACTGGAAAATATTATATAATAACTTTGATTGAATTTTTTTCAAAGACAGAGTTTTTTGTTAAAAAGATAGGAGATAAAAATTTGGTTAGATTGCAAAAGTTTCTGGCTGATTGCGGGGTTGCTTCCCGCCGTGGCTCAGAAGAAATTATAAAACAAGGCAGAGTGTGTGTTAACGGTGAAAAAGTTACCCAGATGGGGGTAGTTATTGACGAGAATTATGACGAAGTTACCGTTGACGGCGAAAGGCTTAAAACTGAGAGCAAAAAAATGTATATTATGCTTAATAAGCCTGTGGGGTTTGTAAGCACGGTTTCGGATGATAAAGAAAGACCGACTGTTATGGATTTGGTAAGCGATATATCTGTGAGAATTTATCCCGTAGGAAGGCTTGACTATGACACAGAGGGGCTACTGCTCCTCTCAAATGACGGGGACATTACCTATAAACTGACCCATCCGAAAAATAATATAGAAAAAACCTATGTGGCTGAGGTTACAGGAAATATAAATATGGAAACCCTGACAAAGCTTCGGGAGGGAGTCACAATTGACGGGTATAAAACAAAGCCTGCCAAGGTAGAAGTGATTGGGGCAACAAGGCTTGGAACAAAGCTTGAAATAACCATCCACGAGGGAAGAAACCGTCAGGTCAGAAAGATGTTTGAAGAGTGCGGGTGCATCGTAAAACGTCTTGAGAGAATTAAAGAGGCGGGACTTAATTTAGGGCATCTGCCGAGAGGGAAGTGGAGAAAGCTTTCCGAGTCGGAGGTAAATATGCTCAAAAACATTGGAAAAGTAAATAATAAACCAAGATACAACAAGACTAAAAACAGAGGTGGTAAGAGGTATGAGTAGAATTGAAGAGCTTCAAGAGAAACGTGCCATTATCGAGCAGGGCGGAGGAATTGACAAAATTAAAAAGCAACACGAAGCCGGCAAGAAAACTGCAAGAGAAAGAATTACTATGCTTTTCGATGAGGGAAGCTTTGTTGAAATTGATGCATTTGTTAAGCATCGCTCAAATGAATTTGATATGCCAAATACAGAGGCTCCCGGTGAAGGCGTTGTTGTTGGATACGGCAGCGTCCACGGAAGACTTGTTTATGCCTACGCTCAGGATTTTACAGTAATCGGCGGTTCACTTGGTGAAATGCACGCAGCTAAAATCTGCAAGGTTATGGATATGGCGATGAAAATGGGTGCTCCGATAGTTGGTATTTTAGACAGTGGCGGTGCAAGAATTCAAGAGGGTATTGATGCCTTATCAGGCTTTGGCGATATATTCTATCGTAATACATTATCTTCAGGGGTTATTCCTCAGATTGCCATTATATTAGGTCCTTGTGCCGGGGGAGCAGTTTATTCTCCTGCAATCTGCGACTTTGTATTTATGGCTGATAAAACCTCACAAATGTTTATAACAGGACCTCAGGTTGTTAAAGCAGTTACGGGGGAAGATGTTTCCTTTGACGAGCTTGGCGGAGCACAGACACATTCAACTAAGAGCGGGGTTGCTTCCGTTCGTTGTAAGGACGAGGAAGAGTGCTTTGCTAAGGTTAAAGAACTCTTTGACTATCTTCCATCAAACAACCTTGAAATTGCACCAATTCTTGAAAGCACTGACGAAATTAACAGACTTTCCGAAACTCTTATGGCTGTTGTTCCTGCTGATGCAAACAAGGCGTATGATATGAAAACGGTTATAAGCGAGGTTGTTGATAATGGCTCATTCTATGAGATTTTCTCAGAATTTGCCCAGAATATTATAGTTGGTTTTGCAAGAATGAACGGTGCTACAATCGGCATCGTTGCTAACCAGCCAAAGTTTATGGCAGGCTCACTTGATGTTAACTCTGCCGATAAAGCTGCAAGATTTATAAGATTTTGCGATAGCTTTAATATCCCCCTTGTAACATTTACGGATGTTCCAGGTTATCTTCCAGGAACAGCTCAGGAACATAGTGGAATTATTCGCCACGGTGCAAAAATGCTTTATGCATTCTCCGAGGCAACTGTTCCGAAAATCAATGTTATAGTGAGAAAAGCCTATGGCGGTGCTTATATTGCAATGAATAGTAAGCATATCGGTGCAGATATGGTATTTGCTTGGCCAAGCGCTGAAATTGCGGTTATGGGACCTGATGGAGCTGCAAATATTATTTTCCGTAAGGATATTGCGGCTGCCGATGACCCGATTGCAGAAAGGCAGAATAAGATAGCTGAATATACAGAAAAGTTCGCAAATCCTTATATTGCCGCATCCCGTGGCTATGTTGACGATGTTATAGAGCCGGACAGCACAAGACCGAGAATTATAAGCGCACTTGAAATGCTCTTTAGCAAGAGGGAAACAAGACCTGCTAAAAAGCACGGAAATATTCCGCTTTAAGATAGGGGGAATTTAGATGACAATTCAGGAAGCTTTACAGTTAAACGGCCCTATTCCAAACGCTGGGGATGCCCTATCAGTCGGACTTTTGGTTACGGTTATAGGCCTTATAATTGTGTTTGCAGTTCTTATAATTCTTATGTGTGTTTTAGTTGGGATGAAATATATTTTCGCACCTAAAACACAGAAAGCAGAAAAAACTTTGGAACAGGTCGTAAATGCTCCGGTAGTTTCAAATGAAAGCGAAGAAGATGAAGAAGAACTTATCGCAGTGCTCACTGCGGCTATTGCGGCAAGTCTTAACACATCCACATATAACCTTAAAATAAAGTCTTTTAAAAGGGTTACAAATTCAGCTCCCGCTTGGAATAAAGCAGGACTTAGCGATACTATAAATTCAAGGTTTTAATAATTAGGAGGAAATTTACTATGAGAAAATTTATGATAAATGTAAACGGAAAATCATATGAAGTAGAGGTTGAAGAAGTTGGTGGAGCAGTTTCTGCTCCTGTATACACAGCACCTGCTGCTCCTGTGGCTCAGGCTGCTCCAGCTCCTGCTGCACCCGTGGCTCAGGCTGCACCTGCTCCGGCACCAACTGCTGCTCCGGCCGGTGCAACGGCTATTAAGGCTCCAATGCCCGGAACAATTGTGTCTATTAAGGTAAATGTAGGCGATATGGTTAAAGCAGGGGATGTTGTTTGTATCCTCGAAGCTATGAAGATGGAAAATGAAATTATGGCTCCTTCCGATGGTAAGGTTGTTGCGGTTAATGCATCTCAGGGGGCATCTGTAAATACAGGGGATGCTCTTGTATCACTTGGCTAAACCGTAATTTTATTACTTGATGAAAGGGTGATTTTGTGTTAGAAAGTTTGATAAACTTTGCGCAAAGCACAGGTATAAACGCACTCATTGAGATGTTTAAATCAGGGAATATGGTCGAGGCAATCGGCACTCCCATAATGCTTATAATTGCTTGTGTTTTGCTTTATCTTGCAATCGTTAAAAAGTTTGAACCGCTTCTGCTTTTGCCGATTGCTTTCGGTATGCTGCTCACTAATCTTCCTGTTTTCTCAGGGGCGATTATGCATCCGGAATTTTTCACTGACCCTCAGTTTTTAAAGGCTGACGGAAGCCTGGATATGGGGCTTATTCTTCACGATGGCGGACTTTTAGACCTTTTATACTTAGGTGTTAAACTTGGAATTTACCCACCTCTTATCTTCTTAGGGGTTGGTGCTATGACTGACTTTGCTCCCCTTATTTCAAACCCGAAGAGTATTCTCTTAGGTGCGGCGGCACAGTTCGGTGTATTCTTTACATTTATTGGAGCGCTTTTACTTGGCTCAATGGTGCCGGGTATTGACTTTGGCGTAAAAGAAGCGGCTTCAATTGGTATTATCGGCGGTGCAGACGGCCCTACAGCTATTTATGTTACGAAAACATTAGCATCAAGCCTTCTTCCTGCAATCGCAGTTGCGGCGTATTCATACATGGCTTTAATTCCTGTAATTCAGCCGCCTATTATGAGGCTTATGACAACTAAAAAGGAACGCGGTATAGTTATGGAACAGCTTCGTGAAGTAACAAAAACAGAAAGAATAGTTTTCCCTATAGTTGTTACAATCGTTGTTGCTTTAATCGTTCCTGATGCACTTTCTTTGGTTGGTATGCTTATGCTTGGTAACCTTATGAAAGAATGTGGCGTGGTTGACAGACTTTCAAAGACTGTACAGAATGAGCTTATGAACATAGTTACGATTTTCTTAGGTTTAACTGTTGGTGCAACAGCAACGGCTGAAAACTTTTTAAGCCTTAACACAATCGGCATTATAGCCCTTGGTCTTATAGCTTTCTGCTTCAGTACAGTTGGCGGATTGCTTCTTGGGAAGATTATGTGTAAGCTCTCCGGCGGAAAAATCAATCCGCTTATCGGGGCTGCAGGGGTTAGTGCTGTTCCTATGGCGGCAAGAGTTGCCCAGGTGGAAGGACAGAAGGAGAACCCTTCAAACTTCTTACTTATGCACGCAATGGGCCCAAATGTTGCCGGCGTTATTGGCTCTGCGGTTGCGGCAGGTGTATTCTTGTCAATGTTTGCAGGTTAAGGTTAATTGAATAACTTAAGGAGGTAGAAAAAATGGCAAAGGTTGGAATTACAGAAACTGCGGCAAGAGATGCACACCAGTCACTCATTGCCACAAGAATGACGACAGAAGAAATATTACCTGTTCTTTCTATGATGGACAAGGTTGGATATCATTCATTAGAGGCGTGGGGTGGAGCAACATTTGACGCATGTCTTAGATTTTTAAATGAAGACCCGTGGGAGAGACTTCGCAAAATTCGTGAGGCTGCTCCAAACACTAAACTCCAGATGCTTTTCCGTGGCCAGAATATCTTGGGCTACAAGCACTATGCTGACGATGTTGTTGAGTATTTTGTGCAGAAATCAATCGCAAACGGCATTGATATAATAAGAATTTTTGATGCATTAAACGATGTCCGAAACTTACAGACAGCAATAAATGCAACAAAGAAAGAGGGAGGGCACGTTCAGGCTGCAATTTCTTATACAATAAGCCCTGTACACGACATTCCTTTCTTCGTAAACTTAGCAAAGGAATATGAAAACTGCGGGGCGGATTCAATCTGTATTAAGGATATGGCAGGCCTCTTAATTCCTTATGAGGCTGAAAAGTTAGTTAAAGAGCTTAAAGGGGCAGTTAAAATCCCAATCCAGCTCCATACCCACTATACAAGCGGTGTTGCTTCAATGACATATCTTAAGGCTATTGAGGCAGGGGTTGATGTTGTTGACTGTGCAATTTCTCCGATGGCTCTTGGAACATCCCAACCTGCAACAGAAACAATTGTTAAGACTTTAGAGGGAACAGAATTTGACACAGGCTTAGACCTTGACCTTTTGAGTGATATTGCTGATTATTTCAGACCGCTTAGAGAAAAATATTTAGAATCTGGCCTTATGAACACAAAGGTTTTAGGTGTTGATATTAACACACTTAAATATCAGGTTCCGGGCGGAATGCTCTCAAACCTCGTATCTCAGCTTAAACAGCAGGGCAAAGAGGATAAATTTGAGGAAGTTCTAAAGGAAATCCCAAGAGTTCGTGAAGACTTAGGATGGCTCCCACTTGTAACACCAACAAGCCAGATTGTTGGAACTCAGGCAGTTTTAAATGTTATAATGGGCGAAAGATATAAGATGATTTCCAAGGAAACAAAGGGAATAGTTAAGGGCGAATACGGAAGAACTCCTGTTCCGATTAAGGAGGAATTCCGCAAGATGGTAATCGGGGACGAAGAGCCAATCACTTGCCGTCCTGCAGATTTAATAGAGCCTGAGCTTGATAAACTAAGACGGGAAGCCGCTGAATATATCGAGCAGGATGAAGATGTTCTTTCCTATGCACTTTTTGGTCAGGTTGCAGAGAAATTCTTTGAAAACCGCCGTGCCGCAAAGTATAAAATCGACCCTGATATGGTTGATATGAAAGAAAAAATACACTATATTTAAGATTTATTTAGGCGACACCCAAAAAGTGTCGCTTAAATTGCATAAGGTGAGAAATATGAGAAATATTATTGTAATCGGCGGCGGCCCTGCAGGACTTATGGCGGCAGGAACAGCGGCGAAAAATGGAAATAATGTTACGCTGATTGAGAAAAACGACATTGTCGGAAAGAAACTTCTCATCACAGGCAAAGGCAGATGCAATATAACAAACGCCTGCGAGGATACCCAGGAGCTTATAAACAATATGACAAAAAACGGCTCCTTTATGTATAGTGCCTTTTATGGCTTTACAAACCTCCAAACTATTGAGTTTTTTAACAGTATCGGGGTTAAAACCAAGGTAGAGCGTGGAAACCGAGTTTTCCCCGAAAGCGATAAAAGTAAAACCGTTGCAGATGCCCTTTTAAAATGGGTTCGCGACTGCGGAGTAAAAATTATCTTTGACACAGTTTTAGACTTAATATCAGAAAAAGATATGGTTTGCGGAGTTATGCTTAAAAATAGAGGAAAACTCCTTTGTGACAGCGTTATTTTGGCAACGGGCGGCGTTTCATACCCAAGAACAGGCTCTACGGGAGACGGATATAAATGGGCAAAAAAACTTGGCCATACCGTTATTGAGCCAATCCCCTCGTTAGTTCCTCTTGATACAAAAGAGGAGTGGAGCTTTTCCCTTGCCGGGCTTTCTTTAAAAAATATCAGTATTAAGTTTTTTAATGAGAAGAACAAAAAAATCTATGACGATTTTGGGGAAATGATGTTTACCCATACAGGACTAACAGGCCCTGTAATCTTAAGCGCCTCGGCCCATCTAAGACCAATGGAAAGTGAAAAATACAGAGCGGAAATTGATTTAAAACCCGCCCTTTCTGAAAAGCAATTAGACGAGAGAATTCAGCGTGATTTTGCTAAAAATCAAAATAAAAATCTTGATAATGCACTAGATGAGCTTCTTCCAAAAAACCTTATAGAACCAATAATAAAATTAGCAGGGCTTGACGGAAAGAAAAAGGTGAATTCGATTACGAAAGAGGAAAGAAGAAGCCTTATGGAAACCATAAAATGCCTTAAGTTTACAGTTTTGGATTTTGCCCCAATCGAACAAGCTATTATTACCTCAGGAGGAGTATCAACCAATGAAATTGACCCGTCAACAATGGAG
>JAZROF010000069.1:0-17573 GCA_045648565.1 Clostridia bacterium
AAAAAGAGATGGAAAAAAGAGAACTCCTTATGTTTTTTCAGGAAGACCTGAAGAATTTGAATTTAAGAGAAGTATGGACGGCGATATGTCCTTTGAAGATAGACTGCTTAAGTTTAAACAGGACAGCGATGAGCGTATTTCCGATTTAAAGCGTAATACAGAGAGTAAGCGTAATGGAGGATACCGCAGATAAATCGCCGGGATTTGGAGGTTTATATGTCAGGTTTTGCAATTTTCTGGATTATATTTGCAGTTATGCTTGGAATTGTTGAAGGCATAACTGTAAATTTTGTTTCAATTTGGTTTGCAATTGGGGCTGTTTTTGCTTTTGTAACTGCAATTTTTACGGATTTAATCTGGGTGCAGATTGCAGTTTTTGTTGTTGTTTCAATTATTGCCCTTATTTTAACAAGACCCCTTGTTAAAAAACTTCTAAAGAACAAAACTATCCCGACAAACGCAGATAGATTTGTTGGCAAATCAGGAGTTGTGATTGAGGATATTGATGAAATTTCGGGAACAGGTCAGATTAAGGTTATGGGTCAGACTTGGTCGGCAAAACCGGAAAAGGGTATCAGTATAGATAAAGGTGAAGAGGTTATAATAAATAAAATAGAGGGCGTTAAAGCCGTTGTTGCGAAAAAAGATTAAGGAGGAGCGATTATGGGATATTTAGTTATACTTGCGGTTATTTTTCTTATTCTTGTAATTTCTAATATTAAAGTTGTTTCTCAGGCGAATGCCTATGTTATAGAGCGTCTTGGTGCATACAGGCAGACTTGGGGCGTTGGAATTCATTTTAAAATTCCGTTTATTGAAAGAATTGCAAAGAGGGTTACTCTTAAGGAACAGGTTGTGGATTTTCCTCCTCAGCCGGTTATAACAAAGGATAATGTAACAATGCAGATTGATACAGTTGTTTATTTTCAGATAACAGATCCAAAGCTTTATACCTATGGTGTTGAGCTTCCAATGTCTGCTATTGAAAATTTAACAGCAACAACTCTTAGAAATATTATAGGTGATATGGAGCTTGATGAAAGCTTAACCTCAAGAGATGTTATAAACACACAGATGCGTTCAATTCTTGATGAGGCAACTGACCCTTGGGGAATTAAGGTGAACCGTGTTGAGCTTAAGAATATTATTCCGCCCGCAGGCATTCGTGAGGCGATGGAGAAGCAGATGAAGGCGGAGCGTGAAAGAAGAGAGGCAATTCTTCGTGCCGAGGGTGAGAAAAAATCTGCGGTTTTGGTTGCAGAGGGCGAAAAGGAATCGGCAATCCTTCGTGCTGAGGCTGAAAAAGCATCTGCAATTTTAAAGGCTGAGGCTGAAAAAGAGGCGGCAATCCGCGTTGCTGAAGGTGAGGCTGAGGCGATTCGTGAGGTTCAAAAAGCAACAGCTGATGGTATAAAAATGCTTAATGAGGCGAATCCATCTGAGGCAGTTCTTAAAATAAAGAGCCTTGAAGCTTTTGAAAAAGCGGCAGACGGAAAAGCAACAAAGCTTATTATTCCGTCGGAAATTCAAGGTATTGCGGGACTTGCAGCAAGTGTTAAGGAATCAATAATGGACAAATAAATTATAAAATCTATGCCATATCTTTTTTAAGATATGGCATTTAGGTGTAAAATTACGTAAAAAAGTCCGCTATTTGCGTAAAACATACTAAAGATAAGCGGGCAGAAAGGCAATGAGAGGTATGTCAGGACATAGTAAATGGGCAACAATTAAAAGAAAAAAAGGTGCAATTGACGCAAAAAGAGGAAAGCTCTTTACTAAAATAGGAAGAGAGCTTATGGTTGCGGCTAAAGAGGGTGGTGCAGACCCCGATACAAACTCTAAGCTTCGTGATGTTATCGCAAAGGCAAAGGCTAATAATATGCCGAACGATACAATTCAAAGAAGCCTAAAAAAGGCAGCAGGCGAGGGTAATACCAACGAATATGTTGAAATGACATATGAAGGTTATGGCCCTGCCGGCGTTGCAGTTATGGTTGAAACCTTAAGCGATAACAAAAACCGTATTGCAGGGGATTTAAGACACTATTTTGATAAGTACGGCGGAAACTTAGGTCAGACAGGCTGTGTTGGCTTTATGTTTGACCATAAGGGCGTTATTTTGATTGAAAAGAAAGATAATATGGACGAAGATGAGGTTATGATGGACGCTCTCGACTGTGGTGCTGAAGACTTCTCAGCGGAAGACGGAGCCTTTGAAATCACAACCGCTCCCGATACATTCAGCAGTGTCCGTGAAGCGTTAGAGCAAAAGGGCTATGAATTTGCCCAAGCGGAAATTGAATATGTTCCAAAAACTCTGACTGTCTTGACAAACGAAGAAGATATTAAAAATATGGAAAAGCTAATCGATATGCTTGAAGATAACGACGATGTCCAAAACATCTATCATACTTGGGATATGCCTGAGGATGAGGAATAATAAAAATATAAAAGATGAGGTGGAAAAATGAAAGATTATATTTACAACCAGTATGATTTAGAGGCAGCAAAAATACTTGATGACTTTTTGCCGGAGCGTTTGTTTGACACTCATATTCACGTGTCACATCTTCCTATGGGTGGTCCACATAACACGATAGGTATTAAAGAGTATCTTGATGATATGAAACCGCTTGTTGGAAACAGACAGTTAAATTGTAATGCGATAGTTTTTCCTACTGTTGCATTGAAAGATCCTGATGAGTTAAAAAAATCAGTTGACTTTTTAAAAACGCAATTAGATTTATTTGAGGGAAATGTAGGAGAAATCAATGTTTTACCAAATGATACAGTTGAAGATTTGGAAAAGCAATTAATTCACCCCGATATAAAAGGTTTTAAATGCTATCACGTTTATCAGGATAAAGAAAAAACTTTCTTCTCAAACATAGGGGAGTATCTTCCGGAATCTGCATGGGAAGTTGCAAACAAAAGAAAAATGTTTATAACCTTGCATATGGTAAAAGATGATGCTTTAGCTGATAAGGATAATCTAGCCTACATAAAGGAAATGGCAAAAAAATATCCTGACGCAGTGTTAATCCTTGCCCACGCCGCAAGAAGTTTTGCACCTTGGACTATTTTTGATACAATTGAAGAGCTTATTGATTTAGAAAACGTATGGTTTGATTTTTCAGCCATCTGTGAACCTACTGCGATTTCGTATATTGTAAAGAAAGTTGGCATTAAAAGATGTATGTGGGGATCTGATTATCCCGTATCAATGCTTGCAGGAAAGTGCATCTCTATTGGAGATACATTCTATTGGATTTACGAGAAAGACCTCAAAAACTTTGTCAGCCCAACAACATTGCATACATATCATGTTGGAACAGAAGGTTTTATGGCAGCACTGCAGATGAGCAAATTACTTGATTTATCAAGAAGTGATATAGAGGATTACTTCTATAAAAATGCAGAAAGACTTATGAAATAAAAGAATACCGCACAGCAACGCTGTGCGGTATTTTTTATTTCACATAATCAAATTCAAAATCGTATATATTAACAAGGTCGCCCTCTTTAACTCCCGCATCTTCAAGCTTGTCAATGACCCCGTATTTTCTGAGTGCCCTTTGGAAATACTGAAGTGATTCATAATCGTCAAAGTTGGTTGACTCAACAAGGTTCTGAATGCGAAGACCCTCAACAAAGAAAACTCCGTCTTCAATTATAACTTCAATTTTGTCCATATCAAGTTGTTTATGTTCATCAAAATCGAACATCTCATATTCTTCAATTTCCTCAGGAAGAGTGGAAAGAAGATGATAAACTTCGTTTAAAACCTCCCGAACTCCCATTTTGGTTGCCCCTGAAATTGCAAGAACTTTATATCCCATTTCCTCAATTTCGGCTTTAAAACTCTCGAAATTATCGTTAAAAGTAGGAATATCAGCCTTGTTTGCAACAACAATTTGTGGTTTTAGAGCCAGTTTTTCACTATATTCAAAAAGCTCAGAGTTAATGGTCTTAAAATCTTCAATAGGGTCTCTGCCCTCAATTCCTGAAACATCAACGAAATGGAGAAGAACTTTTGTTCTCTCAACGTGTCGCAAAAACTCGTGCCCTAAGCCAACGCCTTCGTGAGCACCCTCAATAATCCCCGGAATATCAGCAATAACAAAGCTTCCGTCACCCATATTAACAACCCCAAGGTTTGGCTCTAAGGTTGTAAAGTGATAGTTGGCAATTTTAGGACGGGCATCACTTACAATGGATAAAAATGTTGATTTACCAACATTTGGAAAGCCCAACAGACCAACATCTGCAATTAGTTTAAGTTCAAGAGTGATTTCTCTCTCATCCCCGGGAAGTCCTGCCTTTGCAAACTTTGGAGTCTGCCTTGTTGAGGTGGCAAAGTGGGAATTTCCCCAACCGCCGTTTCCGCCTCTTGCAATAATAAAGCTGTCTCCATTATTTTTAAGGTCACAAATAACCTTACCTGATTCCTTGTCACGGATTATTGTTCCACAAGGGAATTTAATTATAAGGTCCTCACCGTTTTTACCGCTTCTGCGACCGTCGCGACCGTTTCCGCCGTTTTCTGCGGCGTATTTTTTCTTATAACGAAAATCAATGAGCGTGCTGACATTCTTATCTGCAACTGCAACAACATTTCCGCCGTGTCCGCCGTCGCCCCCGTCAGGTCCGCCTGCTGCAACATATTTTTCGCGGTGGAAGGTAACAGCACCGTGTCCGCCGTCTCCTGCTTTTATAAATATGGTTGAAGTGTCTTTAAACATAAAATCACCCCTTTTGTAGTATATACAACTTTTGAAAAAATAAAGGTGCACCCAAAGGTACACCTTTTAAGTTCATATTATTGAGCAATTTCGTAAACACTAACCTGTTTCTTATCCTTGCCCTTGCGTTCAAACTTAACGCTACCGTTAATCAATGCAAACAATGTATCATCGCTACCTTTGCCAACATTGAGTCCCGGATGAATTTTTGTACCGCGTTGTCTAACCAAAATATTTCCGGCTAAAACGTGCTGTCCGTCACCTTTTTTAACACCAAGGCGTTTAGCCTCAGAATCACGGCCGTTCTTTGTACTGCCGACACCTTTCTTATGTGCCATAGAAATTCACCTCTCTAATCTTAGAAATAACAATCAATTTAAATTAAGCTTCAGCTTCAGTTTCAACCTTTTCAGTCTTCTTAACTGTAGGCTTCTTAATCTTCTTGATTTCAAGCTTTGTATATGGCTGTCTGTGGCCCTGCTTTTTGTGATAACCCTTTTTAGGCTTATACTTGTAAACGATAATTTTCTTATCTTTACCATTTTTGATAGCCTCAGCAACAACCTTAGCCCCTTCAACATAAGGAGCACCAATCTTAAGCTCCTTGTCAGCAAGAACTAAAACATTTTTGATTTCTACCTTTGCACCGGCTTCAACATCAAGCTTCTCAACGAAGATAACATCTCCCTCAGAAACCTTATACTGCTTTCCGCCTGTTTCAATAATTGCATACATAATCCGTAATCCCTCCTATTACCCAAGACTCGCCAAATGAGGTAAGCAAACGCTTTTTCAAGACCTTTTATGAGCGGTTACCGTAATATAATACCACAAAGTTAAATCTTTGTCAACATTTTTTTATATTATATTGAAAGAATTTTATCAACAGCACCATCTATTGGGTTTTCTTCAATATTTTCAAGGCTACCACTGTCGCAAAGAGATGCAATTTTAGCATCAAAAGGAATCTGAGCAAGAAGAGGAAGTGAAAACTTCTCTGCCACCTCGTTTGTTTTGCTCTCACCAAAAATTTTAATCTTTTTGTTGCAATCAGGGCAGTTAACCCAACTCATATTCTCAACAATACCAATAATTGGAATATTCATAAGATTTGCCATATTAACAGCCTTTTCAACTATCATTGAAACAAGCTCCTGAGGAGAAGTTACAACGATAATTCCATCAACGGGAAGGGATTGAAAAACTGTTAAAGGAACATCGCCTGTTCCCGGTGGCATATCAACAAACATATAGTCAATATCCTCCCAGATAACATCTGTCCAGAACTGTTTAACAGTTCCTGCAATAACAGGCCCTCTCCAAACAACGGGAGCAGTGTCATCTTCAAGTAAAAGATTGATTGACATAACAGAAATTCCGCCTTTTGTTTTAGAGGGAAGAATACCAAAATCATTTCCCTTTGCCTTTTCAGTAATTCCGAAAATTTTCGGAATAGACGGTCCTGTTATATCTGCATCTAAAATAGCGGTATTTTTACCGATTTTAGACATAGCAGTTGCCAAAAGTGAAGTGACTAAAGACTTGCCAACACCACCTTTTCCCGATACAACGCCAATAACCTTTTTGATACTGCTCATAGCGTTAGGACTTTCCAAAAAACTCTGGGGATTCTTTCTTTCACTGCAGTTTTCACCGCAAGAAGAACAATCGTGTGTGCATTCACTCATTTATATAAAACCTCTTTTCACATAAAATCTAATATATTTTATCACTTTTGGTTTGTTTAGTCAACACCGATTAAATCAAAGTCAGGAACAAAATTTCCATCTGCGCTTTCTATACTCTGAATATAGGCATTTTTAAAGCCTAAATCGTAGGCGTAATTTACTACACTGTTATACTCAAATGAAGTAATTTTTCGATTTAATTCAGGAAATTCCTCTAAATTTTCAGGCGGAAAATACTGAGCCATAAGACTTAAAATAAAGCTATCCGGTCCAAATTTATTTTTAAGTAATTCTATGATTTTCATACTGTCCCACCTATGATTTGGAAGAACAAGATGACGGACAATAACGCCTTTTTTCATAATCCCATTTTCAATTTTTACCTCACCCGTGGTTTTTATCATTTCAGTAAGCGAGGACAGAGCAAACTCGGGATAATCTTCTGCTAAAGAATATTTTTTTGCGAGATTTTTGTCATAGTATTTAAAATCTGTGAGATAAATATCAATATAAGGGCTTAAATTTTTTATAACAGAGGGATTTTCATATCCTCCGCAGTTGTAAACAACGGGGATTGTAAGCTTATCCTTTATTAAATCCAAAGCCTCAATTATAAGAGGAGTATAAGGAGTGGGAGTAACTAAATTTATATTATGAGCCCCCATATCCTGAAGCTTTAAGAAAAGCTTAGAGAGTGCCTCAAGTGAAATTTCTTTTCCAAACCCGCCGCTGCTTATCTTTTTGTTCTGGCAAAAAACGCAGTTTAAGTTACAGTGAGAAAAAAAGATAGTCCCGCTCCCGTTTTTCCCACTGATTAGAGGCTCTTCCCAAAAATGAAGAGCACATCTTGCAACTTTTATTTTATCTCCTGAATTGCAAAAACCGACCTTTTCGTGGCGGTTAACCCTGCAATTTCTGGGGCAAAGAGTACACTTTGTAAGATGAGGCATAAGAAACATTCCTTTCTTTTAATATTATCATACCATATAAGGAAAATTAAAACAAGCCACATCAAAAAAATTTCCTTGACATTGTGGCTTTAATTTGTCATAATATACTATATATAGTATTTTTTAGATGGAGGTATTTTCTTAATGTGTGCAAAAGAGAGTTACGGTAATGACAGTATAGAAATGCTAAAAGGCGCCGATAAAGTCAGGAAGCGTCCTGCGGTTATTTTCGGTTCAGACGGCATAGAGGGCTGTCAGCATTCCGTTTTTGAAATTTTGTCCAACTCCATTGATGAGGCAAGAGAAGGCTACGGAAATATTATAAAGGTTACGAAATATATGGACAAGTCCGTTGAAATTGAGGACTACGGACGGGGAATTCCTGTTGATTATAACAAACGAGAAGACAGATACAACTGGGAATTGGTATTTTGTGAGATGTATGCTGGAGGTAAATATAAAAATAATTCGGGAAGTAACTATGAATATAGCCTCGGTCTAAATGGTCTTGGTACCTGTGCAACACAGTTCAGCTCCGAGTATATGGATGTTGAAATTTTAAGAGACGGGCATAAATATAATCTCCACTTTGAAAAGGGTGAAAATATAGGGGGGCTTACCAAAACTCCCTTCCGCCACAGACACACAGGAACAAAAATCCGCTGGAAGCCGGATATTAAGGTGTTTACCGAAATAGATATTTCTCTTGATTATTTTCAGGAAGTAATAAAGAAGCAGGCAGTTGTTAATTCAGGAGTTAAGTTCGTTTTAAGAAACGAATATGGAAAGGACCAGTTTGAAGAGTTTGAGTATTTTTACGAAAACGGCATAACTGACTATATTAAGGAACTTTCAGAGGGTAAGGAAAAGACAGAAATTCATTATATTGAGGCAGAGCGAAAAGGCAGAGACCGTGAAGATATGGAAGACTATAAGGTTAAAATGAGCTTTGCTTTCTGTATGAATAACGAAGTTAATGTTTTGGAATATTACCATAACTCAAGCTTCTTAGAGCATGGCGGTTCTCCTGATAAAGCGGTTAAAAACGCCTTTGTTTATGCACTTGATAAATATATTAAGAATAATAACAAATATAAGAAAAATGAAGCGAAGATAACATTCAACGATGTTTCGGACAGCTTAATTTTGGTGAGCAATTCATTTTCAACTGTAACAAGCTATGAAAACCAGACCAAAAAGGCAATTACAAATAAGTTCATTCAGGAAACTATGACGGAATTTCTTCGTGAGCAACTTGATGTCTATTTCATCGAGAATAAGGCGGATGCGGAAAAGTTTTCCGAACAGGTTCTGGTTAATAAAAGGAGCCGTGAGTCGGCTGAAAAAACAAGGATAGATGTTAAGAAAAAGCTGGGCGGAACAATGGACGCTATGACCCGCGTCAAGAAATTTGTTGACTGCCGAACAAAGGATATAGAAAGACGAGAAGTCTATATCGTTGAGGGTGATTCTGCTCTCGGTGCTTGTAAATTAGGTCGAGATAGCGAATTTCAGGCGATAATCCCAATAAGAGGTAAAATCTTAAACTGCTTAAAAGCGGATTATAACAAGATTTTCGCAAGTGAAATTATTGTGGATTTGCTTAAAGTTTTAGGTTGTGG
Organism: Clostridia bacterium; assembly: GCA_045648565.1. Taxonomy (GTDB): domain Bacteria; phylum Bacillota; class Clostridia; order Monoglobales; family Monoglobaceae; genus SIG454. The sequence goes on from JAZROF010000069.1 coordinate 9,006, forward strand.
TGTTGAAATTAAAACCAAGCACAATAAGGATTTAAACTCCTTTGATTTGGGAAATCTTCGCTGGAATAAAATTATAATCTGCACAGATGCCGATGTTGACGGCTTCCAGATAAGAACTCTTGTTTTAACGATGATTTACCGCCTTGCCCCGACACTGATTGATAAGGGCTATGTGTATATAGCCGAATCTCCTCTTTATGAGATAAACACAAAAGACAAAACATATTTTGCCTATGACGAAAAGGAAAAGGCTGAGATTTTAGATAAGCTTGAGGGCAAGAAATATACCATTCAGCGAAGCAAAGGTCTTGGTGAAAACCAGCCTGAAATGATGTGGGAGACCACAATGAATCCCGAAACAAGACGCTTAATTAAGGTTATGCCGGACGATATGGAAAGAACTCAGGAAGTTTTCGAGCTTCTCTTAGGGGACAACCTTGCAGGAAGAAAAGAGCATATTGCCGAACACGGCCACGAATATATCGATATGCTTGATGTAATGTAATATTGTAGAAATTGAAAGGACTGAAGGAAATGGCGAAAGGGAAAAAGGCAAAGGAAGAGGTAAAGGTATTTAACGCTGCCCCTGCAAGGGAGCAAAGGATAATTGATACCTTGGAAACAAACTATATGCCCTATGCGATGAGCGTTATAGTTTCCCGTGCCATTCCTGAAATAGATGGATTCAAACCATCCCACAGAAAGCTCCTTTATACAATGTATAAAATGGGCCTCTTGTCAGGAAGGCTTACTAAGTCAGCAAATGTTGTAGGCTCAACAATGAAGCTTAATCCCCACGGCGATGCGGCAATTTATGAGACAATGGTGAGACTTACAGAGGGCCACCAGGCGCTCCTCCACCCATTTGTTGAGTCAAAGGGGAACTTTGGTAGGCAATACTCCCGTGATATGGCATATGCCGCATCAAGATATACTGAGGTAAAGCTTGGCTCTATCTGCACAGAAGTATTTAAAGATATTGACAAAAACACAATCGATATGGTGGATAACTATGACGGAAGCTTAAAAGAGCCAACTCTCCTCCCTGTGTCATTCCCTAATATTTTAGTTAACCCAAACCAGGGTATCGCCGTTGGTATGGCGTCAAATATTTGCAGCTTTAATTTATCAGAAATCTGTGAGGCAACCATTGCGGTTATGAAAGACCCTGACTGCGATTTGACTGAAGTTTTAAAAGCCCCCGATTTTTCAACAGGTGGGGATGTTATCTATAACCGCGACCTTATGGCTGAGATTTATAAAACAGGAAGAGGAAGCATAAAGGTTAGGGGCAGATACGAATACGATAAAAAGAATAACTGTATCGACATATTCGAAATTCCATACACAACAACAGTTGAAGCGATAATTGAAAAAATTGTGGAGCTTATAAAGGGCGGAAAATTAAAAGAGGTTTCCGATATTCGTGACGAAACGGATAAAATGGGTCTTAAAATAACCATTGACCTTAAAAAGGGAACAGACCCTGAAAAGTTTATGACAAAGCTTTATAAGCTGACACCACTTCAAGACAGCTTTGGTTGTAACTTTAATATTTTGGTTGAAGGCTCTCCTATGGTGCTTGGGGTAAGCGACATTCTCTGCGAATGGCTGAGATTCAGGAAAAATTGTATCAAACGCTCTTTAAGGTTTGATATTGATAAAAAAAGCGATAAGCTCCACCTTTTAAGAGGCCTTGAAAAGATACTTTTAGATATCGACAAAGCCGTTCATATAGTTCGTGAAACTGAAGAAGACGAAATGGTTGTTCCAAACCTTATGAAAGGCTTCGATATAGACGAAATTCAGGCAGAATTCGTTGCTGAAATCAAGCTCCGCAACTTAAATAAGGAGTATATCTTAAAGAAAACAGAAGAAATAGCAAATCTTGAAAAGGAAATTGCTGAGCTTTCCGCTACCCTTTCAAGCAATGCAAAAATTGAAAGACTTATTGAAAAACAGCTTAAAGAGATTTCCAAAAAGTTCCATGCAGAGCGTAAAACGGGAATTATCTACGAAGATGAGGTTGTAGAAATTTCCGAGGTAGAGGAAGTTCCCGATTATCAGGTTAAGCTCTTTAGAACAAAAGAGAATTATATAAAGAAAATTTCTCTTGTATCTCTTAGAACAAGCGGAGAACATAAGCTCAAAGAGGACGACGAGATTATTCAGGAAATTGAATGCAGTAATAAGAGTGAGGTTATATTCTTCTCCGACAGCGGTGAGGCTTATAAAATCAAAACGCACGAAATTCCTGATTGTAAAGCAAGTCAGCTTGGCGAGTATATACCAAATCTTATGGGAATGGGAAGTGGCGAAAAGACTCTTGGTATGGCGGTAACTGAAGACTTTAAAGGCCACCTCATTTTCGCCTTTGAAAACGGGAAAATGGCAAAAATTCCTCTTAAAGCCTACGAAACCAAGCAGAACAGAAAGAAACTTACCAATGCGTTTTCAACTAAATCTCCAACTGTTAAGATTGTTCAGATTTTAGAGGATACCGATATGGTGGCAATGAGCAGTATTGGAAAAGCCCTTGTCTTTAACACATCTGCAATTGCGGAAAAGACCACGAAAAATTCTCAGGGCGTTGCCGTTATGGTTCCTAAAAAGGGAAGTGTTGTGTCTGACCTTAAACTTTTAGGAGAGGCAGGCATCAAAAATGTAAGCCATTACAGAACAAAAAATATTCCTGCAAAAGGCTCATTCCTAAAGGAAGAGGATACAGGGTTTGAGCAAATGTCTCTTCTTGATGAATAAAATATGAAACCAATAAGACTAAAGTGCATATTTTATATAAGAGGTGCTTTGTCTTATGAGGAGAAAATATAAAATATATGATGCAAAGCTATGGATTATAGGAAGCCTTACTGTTGCGTTTGCAATTGTACTTATTTGTCGTATGATTTCACCAACTATCTGTGATTTCGCTATAGCAAATCTGCAAAGTGAGTTTAATAAAATATGCAATAGGGCTGTCATTGAATATATTGATGATGAACTAAAATCAAATGACATTGTATTAATTGATAGAAACGATAAGGGAGAAATAAGAGGGATTACGACAGATACCATACTGGTTAATAAAATGAAATCAGAAATTTCTCTTATTATACAGAAAAATTTAGATAAAATTGAGGAAATTGAGGTTAAGATTCCTATCAATGCCATCTTTAACTTCGGGGGAGATATTAAAATTCCTGTTCAGGTTATGGGTGTAGGAGTTATGGAAACAGAGCTCCTTTCCAATTTTGAGTCTGTTGGAGTAAACCAAACAAGGCTTACTGTTGATGCGGTTGTACATATAAAAGGAAAACTTTTGGCGGTTGGTCAAGGGTATGATATAAGTATTAAAAGTGATGTTCCTGTTTTAATGACAGTTATAGTGGGAAGTGTTCCAAACACATATGTTGATGTAAAAAAATAAGGAGGAAATAACGAGAAAGTTCCTTTCCCGTTATCGTCTCCGACGGAATTAATTGCCCGTGCGAAATTTTCTTCGTGCTTACTCAGAAACGTACATGGGCGAAAAAACCTCTTATCATTCCTTGCCATAAGGATAAGAGGGATTTAAATTGCTATTTGTGCTGATGCGGAGCGGCGGAATGGAGGTTTTTATGATAAAGGCGGAAATTGAAAGGCTCAGAGAAGAACTGAATAAGCATAACTATAACTATTATGTTATGGATAATCCAACTATTTCCGACTTTGAGTATGACGCACTTCTTCATAAGCTTATAAAACTTGAGGAGGAAAACCCTCAGTTTAAAGACCCCAACTCTCCAACTGTCCGAGTTGGCGGAGCGGTGCTGTCTAAATTTGAGCAGGTTGAACACGCCGTGCAGATGCAAAGTCTCTCGGATGTTTTTTCAAAAGAAGAGCTTTTTGACTTTGATGAAAGAGTTAAAAACGCACTTGGTGAGGGCAAGTATGAATATGTTGTTGAAATGAAAATAGACGGCCTTTCCATTTCCTTAGAGTATGAAAACGGGAAGTTTTTCCGTGGCTCAACAAGGGGCGACGGAAATGTCGGGGAAAATATAACCCAAAACCTTAAAACCATAAAATCTATTCCCCTGGAAATAAAAAATGCCCCCGAATTTTTAGAGGTAAGGGGCGAGGTTTATATGCCTCAAAAATCCTTTGAAAGGCTGAATGAAGAGCGTGAAATGGAGGGGGAAAGCCTTTTTGCCAACCCAAGAAATGCAGCAGCAGGTTCACTCCGTCAGCTTGACAGTTCGGTTACAGCAAAGCGTAACCTTGATATTTTCATATTTAATATTCAGCAGATAATGGGAAAAGATTTAGAAAGCCACAGCGAGAGTCTTGACTATCTTGATTCTTTAGGCTTTAAGGTAAGTCCAAAGAGGAATATTTTTAGAGATATTGAAGATGTATATAACGAAATTTTAAATATAGGGGACGAAAGAGGAGACCTCCCCTTTGATATTGACGGGGTAGTTATAAAGGTAAATAGCCTCGCCCAAAGAGAAACTCTTGGCTCAACAACAAAAGTGCCAAGATGGGCAGTTGCCTATAAATTCCCTGCCGAAATTAAAGAAACCAGGGTGCTTGACATTGTTGTTCAGGTAGGAAGAACAGGGGTTGTAACCCCTAATGCGGTGTTTTCTCCCGTTAAAGTGGCAGGGTCAACAGTCAGCCGTGCAACTCTTCACAACGAAGACTATATAAAAGAAAAGGATATACGAATAGGAGATACAGTCCGCATAAGAAAAGCGGGGGATATTATCCCCGAAGTTGTTGAAGTTGTACTTGAAAAACGTCCCGAAAACCTTGTTCCTTATGAAATGCCAAAGGTATGTCCTGCCTGCGGAGAAAAACTGGTCCGTGAAGAGGGAGAGGCGGCAATTCGTTGCATAAGTCAGGAATGTCCTGCCCAGACAGTTCGGCAAATTATCCATTTTGCATCCCGTGATGCTATGGATATTGAGGGGCTTGGAAGTGAAATTGTTGAACAACTAATCGATGCAAAATTGGTTAAAGATATTGCAGATTTATTTACATTGAAATATGAAGATATTGTTGAGCTTGAAAGATTTGCAGATAAATCTGCAAAGAATTTAATTGACGCTGTAGAGAGGGTAAAAAACAGCAATCTTGATAAACTCCTTTTTGGGCTTGGCATACGCCATATAGGGGTTAAGGGTACAAAAAGCCTTGCTAAACACTTTAAAAATATTGATAACATAATCTCGGCTCAGATTGAAGAGATAGCAGAAATTGAAGATTTTGGCGAGATTATGGCAAAAAGCGTTAAAGCATACTTTGAAAAGGAAACAAATCTTGATTTAATAAAAAGACTTAAAGAATTAGGTGTTAACACTGAGTATGAAAGCGATGCAGTTTCGGAACTTTTCTTAGGGAAAACCTTTGTATTAACAGGAACTCTTCCCAATCTTAAAAGAAGTGATGCACAGAAGATCATTGAAGAAAACGGCGGAAAGGTTTCAGGAAGTGTTTCTTCTAAAACTGATTTTGTTGTAGCGGGAGAAGAGGCAGGAAGTAAACTCAAAAAGGCAAACGACCTTGGAATTAAAGTAATTTCCGAGGAAGAGCTTTTGGATATGGTTAAATAGATATTGCTTTATAACCGTGGCTGTGGTATAATTGCATTATGACAGAAATATTTATAGAAAAGGCAGTTATTTAATTAAGAGGTGAAGGTATGAATATTTGTGTGTATGGCGCATCAAGTAAAACAATTGATAAAGCTTATATAGAAGACGGCGAAAGACTTGGCGAAGAAATGGGAAAAAGAGGCCACGGTCTTGTTTTCGGCGGAGGAACTAACGGTCTTATGGGGGCTGTTGCAAGAGGCGTTTACAAAGAAGGCGGAAAGATAATCGGAGTTGCTCCTAAGTTTTTCAATGTTGACGGGTTGCTTTTTCCAAATTGTGATGAGCTTATAAGACCTGACACTATGAGAGAAAGAAAACAGATTATGGAAGACAGAGCTGACGGGTTTATCATTACCCCCGGCGGAATAGGCACTTTTGAAGAATTTTTTGAAATACTTACACTAAAACAGCTTGGCAGACATAATAAACCTATCGCAATACTCAACACAAACGGTTATTACGGTAAAATGGCAGAGTTTATGGAAAATGCCATAAAGGGCGAGTTTTTAAACGAAAAGGCTAAGCTTCTTTATGAGTTTGTGAACACACCAAAAGAGGCTCTTGACTACATAGAAGGTTATGATAAGGAGCAAATCGGCATAACAGAGCTTAAAAATATTTAAGGCTTATGGGAGAAAACCAATGAAGAAGCTATTGATTAAATATAAAGCACAGCTTTTATATATGTTCTTCGGAACCTTTACGACAATAATTGACATAGGGGTTTACCAGCTTTGTTTTCTAACCCTGTCTGTCCCCAATGTCATAAGTAATGTTATCGCCTGGATATTTTCTGTTGCATTTTCCTTTATTACCAACAAAATCTGGGTTTACGGAAGTAAAAGTATGAAAGCGAAAACTCTTTTAAAAGAGGGCTTTGCATATTTTACAGGAAGAGGAATATCCTTAATTGTGGGAACTGCTATGATGGTATTCGGCGTTGATATTATGCAGTGGAATTCTTTCACAATGAAGATTGTTTCAAATATAGTTATTATTATAATAAACTATGGCTTTGGCTTTTTCGTGTTTAAAAGACTTGAAGAAGGAATAAGGGAAGATTAAAAAAAGGATTGTAGAAACTCTGTTTCTACAATCCTTTTTTAAGGGAACAGGAAAAATGTTCCGGAACGAACAAATTGAGCCAAAGCCTTGGCTTTGGGTCCCCGAAAGCGTATATAGATACGCTGAGAGGCGAGATTTGTTCGTAGCATTTTGCGTTCCGGACTTTTTTACAAGCCCTTTTAATTTTGTTTTCTGACGATTGTATATTCATCTCCAGGGCGAAAATAAGGGCAAACCTTTTTGGGAGAATAAGAAAACCTTGCAATTTCGTCCTCGTCCATATCAATTATGCAGGAGTAACATTCAAACTCCTCGTCATATTCAAAGTTGATGCAGTTTTCGCAAAGACTATCCATTTATTTTCGCCTCCTTTTTTGATGGAAGCTGAGTTAAGATTATTGCGATAAACATTAAGATACACCCGAAAATCTCTTTCGGAAGCATTGTCTCATTAAGAAGAATCATTCCTGCAAGAACTGCAAAAACTGATTCAAGGCTGAGAATGATTGATGCAACGGTTGGATTCATATTCTTTTGCCCAACGATTTGAAGCGTATAAGCAACCCCCGATGACATTATCCCAGTATAGCAAAGAGGAAGCCAGGAAGAAAGAATGTTTGAAAAGTTCGGGTCTTCAAAAACGAACATAGGAATAAGGGATAAAACTCCGCAAGTGAAAAACTGAATACAGGAAAGTTTAACCCCGTTGTAACTTGCAACAAAATGGTCAATAACCAAAATATGCCCTGCGAAAAAGAGGGAACAAGCAAGAACGAAAAGGTCCCCTCGGCTCATTGAAAGGCCGGAATTTACGCAAAGGAGATACATTCCCAAAACCGCGACAACAACGCTTATAACAATGCGAAGATTAAGCTTTTTCCCGAGGAAAAGACCTAAGATAGGAACTAAAACCATGTAAAGAGCGGTTATAAACCCTGACTTTCCTGCATCGGTATCGGGAAAACTTAAACCGATTTGTTGAAGAGAACTAGCTATAAAAAGCATAACCCCGCAACAAATCCCCCCGATTAAAAGTCCTTTCTTGTCGGTGCTTTTGTTTTGGGCAGATTTCTTCTTATCTAAAAGAAGAATAACAGGGATTAAAACAAATCCTCCTAAAAAGGAGCGGACCCCGTTGAATGTAAAACTCCCAAGCTGTGCCCCGTCCTTTTGAGCAACAAAAGCTGTGCCCCATATAAGAGCCGCAAGAACTAAGAGTAAACTGTTTTTTATATTTAATTTTGCCATATAAATCAACTCCGAGAAACATTCTAACATATAAAGGGAGAATTTTCAAGAAAAAGCTGAAAAAATTGCAAAAACTGATGACTTTATGGGAAAAATATGTTATAATGTTTTTGAATAACGAATTTTATAAGAGAAATAAATATAACGAGATATACTAGAAGAAAGGTGAGAATAGTGAATACAGATGATTTAGTATTTATGATGCTTAAAAGTGAGCCGTTGGAAATATTTGAAAACCTTTTGAAAGAAGAAAAAACTGAATTGGAGTGGGATAAGCTCTTAGATATGTGTTACTGCGAAGAAAGGTATGAGAGCATTGGTGGGGATCTTGGAAATGAAGAAAACCCACCCATTAACTATGAAAGATTAGCATATCTGGAAAAATTGATTGCTCTTTTAGAACAAAATGGCATTGAAATTGAAAAATAAAAAAATCGAGGTGGCATGAATGAATAAAAAAATATTATACATATTCCTTGCCGTGGTGCTGATTTTATCTCTTGGCGGTGTTTTATATCACACTTTTGTTGTAAATGCGCCTGTGGAGAATGAGAGAATAACTGAGGAAGAGGCGGAAGAGTTATGTCACTCCATATTGGGCGATAAAGATGAAGAA
>JAZROF010000070.1:0-3919 GCA_045648565.1 Clostridia bacterium
GGCAGGAAAACTAATGGTATACAGAATTTATGTTGAGAAAAAACCTCACCTCGCTAATGAGGCAAAGGCTCTTTTATCTGATTTAACTTCTCTCTTACAGATAAAAGGCTTAAAAGAGGTTAGACTTTTTAACCGCTATGATGTTGAGGGTATCGACAAGGAGCTTTTTGACTACTGCGTTAACACAGTTTTCTCCGAGCCTCCTCTTGATATTGCAACTGACAGCCTTTCTCTTGATGGCTACACTGTTTTCGGGGTTGAATATCTCCCGGGCCAGTTTGACCAGAGAGCAGCATCAGCTGCTGAATGTATTCAGCTTATTTCAAAAGGAGAGCGTCCTCTTGTTAAGACAGCTACAATTTATGCTCTTTCAGGAGACCTTTCTTCTTCTGATGTTGAGGCGATTAAAAAATATGTTATTAACCCTGTTGAAGCAAGAGAGGCAAGTTTAGAAGTTGCCCAGACTCTTAAGGTTGACTATGAAATTCCAACAACCGTTAAAACTCTTGACGGATTTACCGCTCTTTCTGATGATGAGCTCAGAGAGTTTATAAACGAAAACGGTCTCGCTATGGACTTTGACGATATAAAATTCTGTCAGAATTATTTCATCTCCGAAAAGCGCGACCCAACCATAACAGAAATTAAAATGATTGACACATATTGGTCCGACCATTGTCGTCATACAACATTTTTAACAACTATCGACAAAATCACATTTGAAGATGAGATTTTGCAAAAGGCTTATGACAGATATATCGCTACCCGCGAAAAGCTTAATAGAACAAAGCCTGTTAATCTTATGGATATTGCAACTCTTGCCACAAGATTTTTAAAGGCAGAGGGCAAACTCGAGGGTCTTGACGAAAGCGAAGAAATCAACGCCTGCACAGTTAAGATTGATGTTGAGTGTGAGGGAAAAATGGAGAAATGGCTTCTCCTCTTCAAAAACGAAACTCATAACCACCCGACAGAAATTGAGCCTTTCGGCGGTGCAGCAACCTGTATCGGCGGAGCTATCCGCGACCCGCTTTCAGGGCGAAGCTATGTTTATGCGGCTATGCGCGTGACAGGTGCGGCTGACCCAACTGTTCCCGTTTCAAAAACTCTTAAAGGAAAGCTTCCACAGAGAAAAATCGTTACAACTGCTGCAAGCGGTTATAGTTCATACGGCAACCAGATTGGTCTTGCAACAGGTCAGGTTGACGAGCTTTATCACGACGGCTATGCAGCAAAGAGAATGGAAATCGGAGCTGTTATTGCGGCAGCTAAGGCTGAAAATGTTCGCAGAGAAAGACCAATTGACGGAGATATCGTTATTCTCCTTGGCGGAAAGACAGGAAGAGACGGTTGCGGCGGTGCAACAGGCTCTTCTAAATCCCACAACCTTTCATCTTTAGAAAGCTGTGGCGCGGAAGTTCAAAAGGGTAATGCCCCTGAAGAAAGAAAACTCCAGAGACTTTTCCGTAATGCGGAAGCATCCCGTCTTATCAAGCGTTGTAATGACTTCGGCGCAGGCGGTGTCAGTGTTGCAATCGGCGAGCTTGCTGACGGACTTTATATAAACCTTGACGCCGTTCCTAAAAAATATGACGGTCTTGACGGAACTGAGCTTGCAATTTCCGAATCTCAGGAGAGAATGGCTGTTGTTGTTGCAAAAGAAGACGCAGCCCGCTTCTGTGAGCTTGCAAAAGGCGAAAACTTAGAGGCAACAGTTGTTGCACGCATTACCGAAAGACCATATCTTACAATGACTTGGAACGGAAACGAAATCGTTAACCTCTCCCGTGAGTTCTTAAACTCAAACGGAGCGGAAAAGCGGACAGAAATTGCTCCAAATAAGATTGAAGGCTTTGATAAGGAAATCGGCGACAGCTTTACAGAAAATTATAAAGCTCTTGCAGGGGACCTTAATGTTTGCTCAAAGAGAGGCTTATCCGAAAGATTTGACTCCACAATCGGAGCCGGAACAATCCTTATGCCATTTGGCGGAAAATACCAGAGAACACCTATTCAGGCAATGGTTAACAAAATCTCTATGGAGAAAAAGGACTCTAAGACCTGTTCTCTTATGGCTTGGGGATATAACCCGTTTATCGCAGAAAAGAGCCCATACCATAGCGCATATTTAGCTGTTGTTGAATCTGTTTCAAAGCTTATTGCGGCAGGCTCTGATTTTAATGAGGTGTATCTTACATTCCAGGAATACTTCGAAAAACCAAACGGCAAGAAAGAGAGATGGGGAAAACCTGCGGCGGCTTTACTTGGTGCATTTGATGCTCAGATGGACCTTGAAATTGCATCTATCGGCGGTAAGGACTCCATGAGCGGAACCTTTGAGGACCTTGATGTTCCCCCGACACTTGTTTCCTTTGCCGTTTCAAAGGACGAAATAAAGAACATTATTTCTCCTGAATTCAAAGGCGCAGGCCATAAGATTTACCTTTTAAGCCCGGTTTATAACGAAAACAATCTCCCTGACGCCGAAAGCCTTAAAGCTTTATTTGATAAAGTTACTTCTCTTATGAGAGAGGGCAAGATATACGCAGCTTACACCCCAACTTATGGCGGTGTGGCTGAGGCAATACTTAAAATGGCAATGGGAAATAACATTGGCTTTAAGTTTAATGAAGAAGTTTCAAAGGAAGCTATCTTTGGTTATAACTACGGCTCATTCATTATTGAAACTGATGCTGATTTAGACGGTCTTCTCCTTGGCGAAACTGTTTCTGAGGAAATTATCGCAAAGGGCAGCGAAATAATCGCACTTTCTGACCTTTATGAAATCTATGAGGGCAGACTTGAGAAGATATTTAAGTGCAACATTGAAACAAAGACTGACAAAATTCCTGCATTCTCTTATGAGGCTAAGGAAAGAGTTGCTCCATCCATCAAAGTTGCAAAGCCAAAGGTTTTAATTCCTGTTTTCCCGGGAACTAACTGTGAATATGACACAGCAAAGGCAATGGAAAGAGCAGGGGCTGAGGCTGAAATCTTTGTTATAAACAACCTTTCTTCTAAGGCGATTGCTGAATCTGCTAAGGCTTTTGCAGAAAAAACAAGACAGTCTCAGATTATCTTCGTTCCTGGTGGATTCTCAGGTGGAGACGAGCCTGACGGTTCCGGTAAATTTATTACAGCATTCTTCAGAAGTGCTGAAATCAAAGAAGCGGTTTCCGACCTTTTAGACAACCGTGACGGTCTTATGGCGGGTGTTTGTAACGGATTCCAGGCTCTTATCAAGCTTGGTCTTGTTCCTTACGGAAAGATTGTTGACGCTGACGAAAACAGCCCAACTCTTACCTTTAACACAATTTCAAGGCACCAGTCAAAGCTTGTCAGAACAAGAATTGCATCTAATAAATCTCCTTGGCTTTCCAAAACCCAGGTTGGAGATATTTATACTGTTCCAATCTCTCACGGTGAGGGAAGATTCTTAGCAAGTGATGAAATTATTAAATCTCTTGCGGAGAACGGTCAGATTGTAACTCAGTATACTGACCTTGAGGGAAATCCAACTTACGACATTCAGTATAACCCTAACGGAAGTGCTTATGCTATCGAAGGTATAACCTCTCCTGACGGAAGAGTTATCGGTAAGATGGGACACTCTGAAAGAATCGGCACAGGTCTTTATAAGAATGTTGAGGGCGTTTTCGATATGGGAATGTTTGAAGGCGCTGTTGAATATTTTAAATAATTGGGAGTGAGGAAAATGAAAACGGATATTGAAATTGCACAAAGCACAAAAATGCAAAACATTACCGAAATTGCCAAGACAGCCGGGATTGATGACAAATATTTAGAGCAATACGGAAGGTATAAGGCGAAAATCGACCTTTCCCTTCTTAAAGAAAGCCAGAGAAAAGAGGGTAAGCTGGTTTTAGTTACAGCGATAACCCCAACTCCTGCCGGAGAG
>JAZROF010000071.1:0-34309 GCA_045648565.1 Clostridia bacterium
TAACATCACCCAGGTATGAAGAAGGAATATAAACTTCAATTTTGTTCACAGGTTCAAGCAAAACAGGATTTGCCTGAGCAATACCGGTTTTGAATGCAAGGTTTGCCGCCATCTTGAATGCCATTTCAGATGAGTCAACCGGGTGGTATGAGCCATCTAAAAGTGTTGCTTTAAGATTTACAACAGGGCAACCTGCGATAACGCCGTGAGCACAAGATTCAAGCAATCCTTTTTCAACTGCAGGGAAGTAGTTTTTAGGAACGCTTCCGCCAAAGATTTTTTCTTCAAATACAAGATCTGAGCTTTCATAAGGCTCAAATGCAATTTTAACGTGGCCGTACTGACCGTGTCCGCCTGATTGCTTTTTATGTTTTCCTTCAACCTTAACCGTCTTACGAATAGCCTCACGATACGGAACTTTCGGTGCTTCTAAAGACACATCTATTGAAAATTTATTTTTAAGTTTATTAACCAAAATGTCAATATGCTGTTCACCCATACCTTTTATGACAAGCTGATGTGTTTCAACATTGTTTTCAACAATAAATGTTTTATCCTCGTCCATAAGCTTGCCAAGTCCCTGACTAATTTTTTCTTCATCACCCTTTGCTTTAGGAACAACAGCTAATGACATATTAGGTTTAACGAATTCAATACCCTCTAAGATAACGTGATCGGAAAGACTGCAAAGGGTGTCCCCTGTTTCAGTATAAGCAAGTTTTGCAACTGCACCGATGTCGCCCGCAGAAAGCTTTTCAACCTCTGTTTGTTTTTTACCTATTAAAGTAAAGATTTTGCCTACTCTTTCATTCTTTTCCTTGTTTGGATTATAAACAGTTGTATCAGGAGTCATGGTTCCCGAATAAACTTTAAAGTATGAAAGCTTACCAACATATGGGTCAGCAACAGTCTTAAACACAAGAGCTGCAAGAGGGTCATTAACGCTTACTTTTCTGCGTGCCTCTGTTCCGTCCGGTTTTTTGGCAGGGATGTATTCTTCAGAATCGGCTGCAGGGAAATAAGCCAAAATTGCATTCATAAGAGATGAAATACCAAGCTTATTATAAGCGCTTCCACAAAGAACAGGAACAATCTCACCTTTTGCAACGCCACTGCGAAGAGCGGAATATGTTTCCTCAAGAGTAAATTCTTCTCCTGCGAAAAATCTGTCCATAAGTTCTTCAGAGCTTTCAGCAACAGCTTCGTTAATCATATTGCGGATTGGTTCAATATCAGCACTCATTTCCTCAGGAATTGACGCAGTAACAGTTCTGTCTCCCTGGAACTTTCTTGCTTCTTTTTCAACCACATTAACAAAGCCTGTTATCTTTTCTCCTTCCCTGATTGGAATCTGGAAAGGAGCAATTCTCTTGCCGTATTTTTCTCTAAGTTGGTCTAAAACCTTGTAATAGTCAACTCTTTCATCGTCAACCTTATTTATGAAAATGATTTTCGGGAGTTTACGCTTTTCAGTATAGTTCCACGCTTTTTCGGCGCCAACAGTAAGACCTGACTTACCACTTAAAACAATAACTGCCGCATCGGCAACGCGAACACCTTGCTGAAGTTCGCCTTCAAAATCAAAAAATCCCGGAGTATCAATTATATTGAATTTCAGACCGCCCCAATCGCAGTTTGCAACTGCGGTGCTGATTGAAAACTTACGCTTAATTTCCTCAGGGTCAAAATCCGTTGCAGTATTACCGTCACGGGTTCTTCCGAGCTTTTCAACACTTCCTGCTGTATATAACATAGCTTCAGCAAGAGATGTCTTTCCGCTGTTGCCGTGCCCCAGTAAGCAGAAGTTACGAATTTTTGATGTGTCATAAAGTTTCATATTAGATGCCTCCTTAAAATAAGTATATTTTAATTGTAAATTATTTAAGTATTTTTTTCAACTAAATTTTCAACAATCTTAAGGGGTATTTTTGTGCATTTCACACAAAATATTAAAATCCTTATACCCGTTTTATGGATATAAGGATTATTTTTTGTTTTGCGAAAAGACACATCCGCAGTAATTCTGACGATAAAGATTATATTTGTTGGATAATTCAATGGAGCGTTTATAACCGTTTTTCTTTTTAAAATCAGAATATAAGTATTTAACGCCATACTGGGCCGAAAGTTCTTCCCCAATTTTGTTAAGTAACTGTTCGTCTTTTAGAGGACTGATAGAAAGGGTTGTTGTGAAATAATCAAAACCTCTTTCATTTGCCATTTGAGCTGCCTCTCTAAGCCTTAAGCGGAAACATACTTCGCACCGTTTATCCCCCTCAGGGAGATGTTCAAGCCCCTTTATCGCTTCATAGAACTTATCGCTTTGATGCCCTATGTCGATTATTTCAGCATTGATTTTCATCTCATCAACAAGCCTTTTTTGTTCCATAAGGCGTTTATTAAATTCCTCTTCCGGATATATATTCGGATTATAATAAAGAATTGTTATTTCAAAATACTTTGATAAATATTCAAGAACATAGCTTGAGCAAGGAGCACAACAGCTATGAATCAAAAGGTTTGGTTTAGATTCGCTTAAACCGTTTAAAACGGCATCAAGCTCTCTTTGGTAATTGATTTTCATCTTAAACCTCGTATATTGCTACTATTTTCCCGTGGTATAGAGTGTGAATATCCCCTGAAGAATAAAACTTTTCTTTAAATTCAGGAGTCATAAGCGCCTCTTCCATTCTCTGCGCATATAAGACCTGACATTCTATAACTAAAGAATGACACTTAATCGCCGGAACATCAATGGATTTCCCATCAGTTAATTCAAATCCACATTCCTTTATTTTATCAACATCTCTTCCTGACTTACTTCCGCAAAAAGCGAGTTCTTTTTTCATTGATTCATCAAGAGGGATTGTAACCGTAAATCTGTCTGTTTCATCAAGAGCAGTTTTAGTAAATCTGCTGTCTCTGACCATTGTTATAAAAACATCTTCTCCCCATTCAATCCCCATATTACCCCAGGAAATAGTCATAGTGTTAACTTTATCATTATGTTTTGTTGTAAGAAAAGCACCTTTTTTAAGGTGAGACAAAATATCCATAAATCAAACCTCCCGTTTAATCTATATTCAAGAAATCCTGTTCACTTTCATTCTTTTTAAGACGCCCCATAAGATTTGAAAGAGCAGTTTTAACATCTTCGCCCTCAAAGAGCACCTTATACGCTTCATTTATGATAGGCAGTTCGACGCCAACCTTATCAGCAAGTTCTTTTACAGCACGACAGGTTTTAACACCTTCAACCACCATATTTACCTCTTTTTGAGCCTCTTCCAATGATTTCCCCTGACCAATCAATCTTCCTGCTCTTAAATTTCTGGAATGAAGGCTCATACAGGTTACAATAAGGTCGCCAACTCCGGAAAGACCATTAAAAGTCTCACCTTTAGCACCAAGCACAATGCCAAGACGCTTCATTTCAACCAACCCTCTTGTCATAAGGGCAGCTTTTGTATTGTCCCCAAGTCCCATACCGTCTAAAATTCCGCAGCAAAGGGCAATAACGTTCTTGATGCTTCCCCCAAGTTCAACACCTTTTATATCAGGATTGGTATAAACCCTAAAACTTGGATTCATAAAAACATTTTGTATATACTCTGCAATTTCCATATCATCAGATGCAACAGTATTTGTTGTCGGGATTCCCCTTGAAACCTCCTCTGCGTGAGATGGGCCTGACATAACAGCGATGCGACAATTAGGAATTTCCTCTTTGATAACCTCAGACATAGTATAATATGTCTTTTCTTCAATCCCTTTTGCAATATTTAAAATTATCTGTCCGTCTAATATTACAGGAGCTAAAACTTTAGCTGTATTTCTTACAGCATGAGATGGCGATGCCATAACAATAATATCAGAATTTTTACAATCGTTTATATCGGAGGTTAAAACCATTTTCTCATCCAACATAATTCCAGGGAGAAAGCGCTTGTTTTCTCTGTTTTTACGAAGTTCCTCGCTTTCTTCTTCAAAGAATGACCAAAGGGTTACATCGTGTCCGTTATTTAAAAGCATTACAGCAATTGCTGTTCCCCAGCCGCCGCTGCCTACAACGCTGATTTTAGCCATTTTGTTTCCCTCCTTTTGAAAAACTAAGTTTGTTTTCGTTTCCGCTTAAGAGCCTGACAATATTCTTTCTATGCATAATAATAGCAAGGCCACCGATTATTATTGAAAAAATTATATATGGAATATCAATACCTCGGAAGATAAATCCCAATAAAAATGTCAAAATTGCTCCTATAATGCTTCCAAGGGATACATATCTTGTTGTTATCATAATTAAAAGGGATAAAATAATCACAAAAACACCTATTCTCCAGTCGGCAAACAAGCAGGCAACCGCAGACACAGCAACACCTTTTCCGCCTTTAAAACCGAAATAAATGGGGAAATTATGCCCAAGCACTACTCCAATACTGGCAATATAAACAGAAAGCTGGTCATTTATGATAGCCTTGGCAATTAAAATTGAGATAACCGCTTTTAGCATATCCCCCAAAAGAACTATAATCGCCGCGCCTTTTCCTAAAGTTCTTAGAGTGTTTGTTGCACCGGCATTTCCGCTGCCGAAATCACGAATATCTTTCCCTGTTTTTATTTTGCTAAGCATAATCGAAGTACTTATGCTTCCTAAAAGATAAGAAATAAGAAAAATTATTATAAATTCAACTACTGTGTTAGCCATTATATTTTTCACCTTTTTCACGAATGATAAATTTAATAGGGGTTCCCTCAAACCCAAACTTTGCTCTTATCTGGTTTTCCAGGTATCTTATATATGAATAATGAGCAAGTTCAGAATTATTAACAAATAAGACAAAGGTCGGCGGTTTAACCCCGCTTTGGGTCCCATAATAAATTTTAAGCCTTTTTCCTTTATCTGACGGGGGCTGAACCATAGCAACGGCATCATTGATAACATCGTTTAAAAGCCCTGTAGAGATACGCTTAGTATTTTCATTAAGAACTGACTTAATCATATCAAATAAATCGTTTACTCTCTGTCCTGTTTCAGCTGAAATGAAAATCGCAGGTGCATACATCATAAAATTAAGTCCTTCTTTAACGAGCTTTTTAAACTCACTCATAGTATTGGTTTCTTTATCAACCAAATCCCATTTGTTTATGGCAACGATACACGCTTTGCCCTGTTCGTGAACATAACCTGCAATTTTTGTGTCTTGCTCAGTAATTCCTTCGGTGGCATCAATCATTATAACGCAAACATCTGCACGCTCAACGGCATTTAAAGCACGGACAACACTGTATCTTTCAACATCTTCGCTTATCTTACCTCTTTTTCTCATTCCTGCAGTATCGATTATTATATATTCCTGACCGTCTTTTTCAAAACGACTGTCAATTGCATCTCTTGTCGTTCCTGCAATTTCACTAACAATAACTCTGTTTTCGCCAAGAATTTTATTTGTAAGTGAAGATTTTCCTGCATTTGGCTTGCCTACTATTGCAACGTGGATAATCTCGCTCTCATCCTCTTCCTCTAAATCCTCAGGGAAATAGGAAACAATCATATCGAGTAAATCTCCTACGCCAAGCCCGTGTATAGAAGAAACAGCCACAGGGTCTCCAAGGCCCAGATTATAAAACTCGTAAGCCTCCATAGGAAGCTCTCCCGGTGCATCCGCTTTATTGCAAATAAGGATTATTGGCTTATTACTCTTTTGAAGCATAGCCGCAACATCTTTATCGGCAGCTGTAAGACCATCCCTTATATTTACCATAAAGAGAATTACATCAGCCATATCTATGGCAAGGTTTGCCTGCTGTCTCATTTGAGAAAGGATTATATCCTTGCTATAAGGCTCAATTCCGCCCGTATCAATCAAGGTAAAATGTTTGCCGAGCCACTCAGCATCCCCGTATATTCTGTCTCGGGTAATACCAGGGGTATCTTCTACAATGGAAATTCTTTTGCCTGTAATTTTATTAAAGAGGGTGGACTTTCCCACATTAGGGCGTCCGACTATTGCTACTGTAGGTTTCATAAGTTTCCTCCTAACTAAGAAGCACATCAAGAAGTTCAAACCCGTCGTTATTATTCACAATAATTTCAACGCCAAGTTCTCTTTCAACTTCCTTAAGTGTTATATTGTCTAAAAATATATCCTCATCGTGCCTAAGCATTGACCCGGATATAACAAGTTTTTCTCCTAAAGGTTTGCCTTTGAGCTGCTTTATAAGGTCTCCGCCTGTAATCAGTCCGGTTATCGTTATTTTATGCCCAAAGAAATCATTTTCGATTTTATGAATATGAATAGGTTTTCCCTCAAGCTTTTCAGTAAGACCTTTTATAAAATCATAAGAAATAACACCAGTGGCAATTGATTTTTCAGTTTTAACAGTGTTGGTTTTGGCATATTTTAAAGCACAGTTAAATTCATCTTCCAGTGACGCACAAAGGCCAACTCCGTTTTCAATCTGCGGAAATCCATAATACTCTTCCGCTTTGGGAATTGGTTTACCTGCTGTAATATAAAATTCATCGCTTAAATAAAAGAGGTTTGTCCCTACTTTTTCCTTAAAAACCTTTTGCCATTTTTCTACCTGCTCAATTACTTCAAATGCACTTTCCTTTGTAAAAGCCGTCATTTCAGGTAAGTTATCACGGTAGTCGGAAATTCCCACAGGAACAATGGACACACTTTCAATCTCAAAGCAAAATTTACTCAAATCCGAAATTGTCCTCTCAAGCTCCTCTTTATCGTTATATCCAGGGCACAATACAATTTGACAATTAAGATTTAATCCGCCACCTACAAGCTTTTCAATCTGCTCCATAATTTTGCCTGCATTTTTGTTACTTAGCATTTTTCTTCTAAGCTCAGGATTGGTTGTATGAACAGATACATTTATTCTTGGAAGATTATATTCGATTATTCTGTCTAAATCCTTATCAGAAAGATTTGTAAGAGTCACATAGTTACCCTGCAAAAAGGAAAGCCTGTAATCATCATCTTTAAAATAACAGCTTTCTCTCATATTTGGCGGGAGCTGGTCAATAAAGCAAAAGACACACTTGTTAAGGCACGACTTCGGCTTATCAATAAGAAGTGTTTCAAATTCAATTCCGAGTGGAGCAAAATCCTGATTTTCTATTGTAACTTTTCTATCTGCTAAAGTTATTTCAACGGTTTCATTTGTAGATAAGTACATATAATCAAGATAGTCAATGACATCTCTGCCGTTTATATATTCAATTTTGTCGCCGGGAACGATACCTGCAAGGTCCGCAAGACTTCCTTTTTTTACTTTTGCAACAATAACTGACATAGCTTTTATTATTTTAAAGATTGTTTACTATATCTTTAAAAACATTTCCTCTTTCCTCAAAATTTTTAAACATATCAAAACTTGCACAGGCAGGTGATAAAATAACAATATCTCCTTTTTCTGCAACCTTTTTAGCGGTTAAAATTGCCTCGTTAAATGTTTTGGCTTTATATATGGGCAAATTACTATAATTTTCTGATTTTAAAATATCTGCTTCGATTTTGCCTGATGTAGCACCTATTAGCACAACTTTTTTAACTTTCTCGTTTATCACTTTTCCAAACCCATCAAACGGGATTTTTTTATCATACCCACCGGCAATTAATACTATATTTTCGTTCCCGAATGATATAAGCCCTGCAGTAGTTCTGGCAGGAGTGCTGGCAATTGAGTCGTTATAGTATTTTATCCCGTCAATTTCCCGGACAAATTCAATTCTGTGCGGAACCCCACCAAAATTCTGAGCAACATATTCAATGGTTTCAACTGATACCATACCCAATGTTGCCGCAATGGCAGCCATATAGTTCTCCACATTATGCATTCCCGGAATTTTAATCTTATTTATATCTAAAATTGTTTCTTTAACATTTCCGTTTTCCTTTAAAACAATATTATTTTCAACTAAACATATACCATCATCAAGATTATGTTTTCTGCTAAAGAAAATGTGATTTTTTATTTCTTTAGCAAAACTCTTAGTGACTTCATTATCATAGTTTAAAACAGTTATATCATTACTGCTTTGGTTTAAAAAAATGTTCTTTTTAGCTGTTTCATATTCCGCAAGATCTGTATGCCAATCCAGATGATTTGGTGTTACATTCGTAATAACAGCTATACGCGGTGATTTCTTTAAAGTGTGGAGTTGAAAGCTTGAAAGCTCTAAAACCACCTTGTCTAAATGTTTTATTTTATCAGTTTTATCAACTAACGGCGTCCCGATATTTCCGCCTAAATGGCAAGGATACCCCTCTTTTTTCAGTAGCTCTGAAATCAGAGTTGTTGTGGTTGTTTTTCCGTCACTTCCGGTAACTGCAATAATCGGCACAGGACACAAATCAAAAAACAAGTCCATTTCAGAGGAAAGCTTTGCTCCGTTTTTTATTCTTTCTGCAATTTCTGGAACATCAAATCGTATTCCGGGTGTTTTAAAAATATAATCAACGTCTTCAGGTATTAGCTTTAAATAATCATCACCTAAAATAAAATTAACCCCAAGGGATAAAAATTCATCATAAATTTCGCCAAGCTTCTCCTTATCTCTTTTATCGTGAGCAAAAATTGTTGCACCAAAAGATAAAAGCATACGAATAAGGGGGATATTGCTTACACCAATCCCGATAACTGACACTTTTTTACCTGAAATTTCATTTTTAAACTCTTTTAATGTCAAATAAAACACCTCTTATTTAAATAGGTTGCAGCAAAAAGATTGCCACAACCTATTCCTAATAATCAATTATTATTCAGCGTCAAGAATATCTCCTAGTGTAAAGGAACTTTCTTCTGTATAAGATTCTGAAATTTCTTCTACAGGAGCTTCTTCAACTTCTGCTTCAGGAAGCAAAGCTTTAATAGATAATGCAATCTGCTTTGTTTCATTGTTGATTTCAAGTATTTTCGCTTCGACCTCATCGCCTATCGAGAGTACATCAGATGGTTTTGCTATTCTTTCATTAGAAATCTGTGAAATATGAATAAGACCATCAACAAAAGGAGCCACTTCAGCAAATGCACCAAATGGAAGAATTCTAACTATCTTACATTTAACTGTGTCACCAATATTTAAATCCTTTGTACCCTTAAGCCATGGGTTATCTTCTTCCTTCTTGTATCCAAGGGAAATTTTATTAGTTTCCTTATCAAGTTCTTTAATGTATACTTCAATAGTATCGCCAACATTAATAACCTCAGATGGATGATTGATTCTGTTCCAAGATAGCTCAGAAATGTGAACAAGACCATCCACGCCACCAAGGTCAACGAATGCACCAAAGCTTGTAAGCGATTTAACTGTTCCATCGTATTTCTTACCAACCTCAGCACCAGCCCAAAAAGCAGCTCTTTTATCTTCCTTAAACTCTTTAACCAAAGAAACCTTACCTGTTTCCTTGTCTAAAGATTTAATAAATACATCAATGCTGTCTCCAACTTTAACAACTTCAGATGGGTGCTTAATTCTTGTATCAGAAAGCTCAGAAATATGAATAAGACCATCTACGCCGCCAAGATCAACGAACGCACCGAAGTTTGTAAGCATTTTAACTGTACCTGTATATGCTTTTCTTTCTTCTGCACTTGCCCAGAATTCTTCAGCCTTTTTAGCAGAAATTTCCTTAGCAACATTCTTAATTGAGCCGACAACTCTTAAACGTCCTCTTCTGTCTCTGTCCATTTTAATAATTCTGAAGGAAACTTCAGTGTTTAAAATAGATCCTAAATCTTCGATAAAGCGTTCAGCTGCTTCAGATGCAGGAATAAATACTCTAACACCTTTTGCAATTGTAACAACTCCACCTTTAACGATTTCAACGATTCTGCCGTTTAAAACGGTTTTTGCTTCAAAATCAGCTTCAAGCTCTTTAACGCCCTTATCTGCATCAATTTTCTTTTTCGAAAGAGTAACAACTCCATCTCTGTCGCTTACATGAACAACGAAAACATCAACCTCGTCGCCAACCTTAACGATATCACTTACGTTGTCGATAGGACCATTTGCAAGTTCATCCATTGGTATAACGCCGTCATATTTGCCGTCGATATCAACTTGAATTTCAGTTGGTGTGATTCCAATAACAACACCTTTAACGATGTCGCCAGTGTTTAGAGGTTTTAAAGTTTCCTCTAGTGCTTCCGCAAAGTTCATTTCATTTGTAATTTCCGCCATGGTTAATTTTGCCTCCTTAATTACCTTATCCGGAGTAGAAGCTCCGGCGGTAATCCCTACTTTGTTTTTTTTGTTTAATGTTTTTATATATTTATTTAATTCTTTTTCGTTTTCAATTTTGAAGGTATCAGGGCATTCCTCCTGACACACCTCAAAAAGCTTTTGCGTGTTTGAACTTGATGGACTACCAATGACAAACACCACATCACATTCTTTTGCGAGTTTTTTTGCACTTTCTTGTCTTAAAGAAGTCGCACTACATATTGTATCAAAAATTTTCACATTTGTAAAATGTTTTTTTAAAATTTTTTCAATTTTTTTTAATAAGTCCTGTCTTATTGTAGTTTGAGTAACCACACTAAGTGGCGTATCAGTCTCTAAATCAAGTAATTTTTCAGCATCATCTTCGCTATGAACAATAAATGCTTGGTTATGACACCAGCCATTTATACCCTTAACCTCAGGATGATTTTTATCTCCTACAATTACAATTCCTCGCCCTTTGTCAAATTCCTTTTTAACAACTTGATGAATTTTTTTAACATACGGGCAGGTTGCATCAATAATATTTGCATTGATTTCCTGTAGTTTTAAATACTCTGCCTCAGAAATACCGTGTGCTCTGATGATTACTGTGCTTTCAGCAGGTATATCTTCAATTTTTTCGGCACACTTTACACCAAGCTGCTCAAGTTCTGAAACAACCGAATTATTATGAATAATCATTCCATAAGTATATACTGATTTATTTGCTTTATCCTTAGCTGTATCGTACGCAATTTTAACGGCTCTGTCAACTCCAAAGCAAAAGCCGGCGTTATCTGCTATTATTATTTGCATAAACCTTTACTCCTGCTAAAAAAGCAATCTTAGGCATAAGAATTTCATCTGTCATAGTTTGCAATTCCTCTGCACTTAGCTTTTTATCTTTATATTCTGAAAAATCTATGTATTGTCCAATACTAACAGTAACTTTACCTCTGAATTTAAAATCGGCAGAAATACCAACCGGTAATAATCCACATCCTGCCTTTGTTGCAAGTAACACTGCTCCCGACTTACCTTTTTTAAGCATCCCTTGTGTTTTAGAACGCCCGCCTTCAGGAAAAATAACCATATTCTTTCCATCTTTTAATAGCCTTAGTGCAGTTTTTATAGCGCTTATATCGCCGCTTCCGCGACTTACGGGAAAAGCACCGAGTTTTCTTATAAGCCCTCCAAAAAGCTTGTTTTTAAACAACTCTTCCTTTGCCATAAAGGAAATCGGCATTTTAACCGCCACTCCAAGAATTGGCGGGTCGAGATTGCTTGTATGGTTGGAAACTATTATAAAATTTTTATCTTTAGGTATATTTTCTCTGCCAACAACCTTAAAATTAAACAATAATTTTATTGAAGCGGTGCACAACCAAAGTGCTATTTTATATATTATCATTCGCTTTACTCTCTTCTACAATTTTTAATATGGCAGTAACTGATTCATCAAGACTTAAATTTGTTGTATCTAATAAGATACTGTCATCCGCCTTTTTCAGTGGTGCAAACTCACGCTCAGAATCCTGCTTATCACGGGCTATCATATCAGCTATAACCTCGTCTAAGGAACATTTTTCGCCTTTCTCCATAAGCTCTTTATATCGCCTTGATGCCCTCTCTTCAACAGCTGCGGTTAAAAATATCTTTATCTTAGCATCAGGCAAAACATAGGTGCCGATATCTCGTCCATCCATTACCACATTATTATTTTTTGCAATATCTCTTTGAATATCAACAAGCTTTAAACGAACCTCTGGAATAACAGCAACACAAGACGCCGCCATAGATGCGTCCGGTGTTCTTATTTTCCCGGTAATATCATTTCCGTTTATTAAAATATGTTGACCATCGTCTTTAGATATGATTTTCATATCAATATCATCAAGAATAGTCGCAATTTTTTCAGCATCTTTTGGGTCTACTCCCTTTTCAAGAGCAGTGACACCAATTGCACGATACATTGCACCTGTATCAATATAAATACAACCAAGTGCTTTAGAAACAGCCTTTGCAATAGTGCTTTTTCCTGCCCCTGCAGGTCCGTCAATTGCAATATTAAATTTACTCATATGCACACAACCTAACTATTTAAGCTTATTTTCCAAGTCCTCAATATAGCTTTTGATTTCCCTGATTTTAACGCAAATATCCTCTCGTTCTTGTTCAAGGTTTTCCCCTGTTGTGTATTCGGTGTAAAAAGCTTTGCCAAGGTCTTCATAAGCCTTTTTCAGGTCAATTTTTGCATCATAAATTTTGTATTTAATCTTTGAATTTTCAAGAATATCACCCGATGCTTTAACAACAGTTTCTGCAGTATTTACAACGATTTTTTTTGCATTTTCAGCAAATGACATATAAATCCCTCCCAAATTATTTATACATTAAATCTAAATAATATTATATCACCATCTTGGACAACGTATTCTTTGCCCTCACTTCTAACCAAACCTTTTTCCTTTGCCGCAACCATACTTCCATTTTCCATAAGGTCTGAATATGCAACAACCTCAGCACGAATAAAACCTCTCTCAAAATCAGAGTGGATTTTTCCAGCCGCTTGTGGTGCTTTAGTTCCTTTTTTGATGGTCCAAGCCCTAACCTCTGGCTTTCCTGCGGTTAAATAACTTATAAGCCCTAACAGAGAATAGCTCTCCTTAATAAGTTTGTCAAGTCCTGATTCCGTTGCACCAAGCTCCTCTAAAAACATTTGCTTTTCTTCTGCATCAAGCTCTGCAATCTCTTCTTCAATTCGTGCGGATATAATCATAACTGCTGATTTTTCTTTATTAGCAAATTCACGGATTTGTCTTACATATTCATTGTCACCTTTAGCATAATCATCCTCGGCAACGTTAGCAGCATAAATCACAGGCTTTAAAGTAAGAAGTGAAACCTCTGATAAAAGTGCTTGTTCGTCCCCAGTATAGTCAAACATTCTTGCAGTGCAACCATCTTCAAGATTTTTCTTAAGCTTCTCGTAAAAATCAATCTCAACCTGATACTTTTTATCCCCTGACTTTAATGCCTTACGGCTCTTATCAAGTCTTCTTTCAACAATCTCAATATCTGATAAAATAAGCTCCATATTGATTGTGTCAATATCTCTTATAGGGTTTATATTTCCTTCAACATGAATAATATTCTCGTCTTCAAAAGCACGAACTACGTGAATAATCGCGTCAACCTCACGAATATTTGATAAGAATTTATTTCCTAATCCCTCACCACGACTTGCACCTTTAACAAGACCTGCAATATCAACAAATTCGATTACAGCAGGTGTAACCTTATCCGGGGAATACATTTCACAAAGCTTATCAAGTCTTTCATCAGGAACTGCAACAGTTCCGACATTCGGCTCGATTGTGCAAAATGGATAATTCGCCGATTCCGCCCCTGCCTGTGTGATTGCATTAAAAAGGGTACTCTTTCCAACGTTTGGAAGCCCCACTATACCTAGTTTCATAATATATGCCTCTTTTCTTAAGTATATCCTGATTTAAACCACTTATATTATATGATAATTAACGTACTTTGTCAAACTATATTTGACATATTTTGAGTGCAATTTTAATTCCGTCAACTGCGGCACTCATTATTCCTCCGGCATAACCGGCACCCTCTCCGGCAGGATATAACCCGCCTAAAGAAATGCTCTCATAATTCTCATCACGAATTATCCTAAGGGGTGCAGATGTTCGCATCTCAACTCCCGTTAAAACCGATCCAAAGGTTGCATAGCCTTTTATCCGTTTTTCAAAATCTAAAAGTCCATCCTTAAGAGTATCACATATAAATTTCGGCAGGCACTCTCTTAAATCAGCAAAAGCACAGCTACCGGTAAAAGTTGGAACAACCTCTTGGAAACTATCACTAATTTTATTGCTGATAAAGTCTTTTGCAAGTTGAACAGGTGCTTTGCCTTGTGCAATATTATATGCAAGGCTTTCATATTTCCTTTGAAATTCAATACCAGCCAAAGGGCTATTATTTTCAAAATCACTTGGTTTAACCGTAACAACTAATGCACTGTTTGCATTTTTACCATTTCTGGCATATTCACTCATTCCATTTATAACAAGCATATTTTCTTCAGATGAAGCATTAACCACAGTTCCCCCTGGGCACATACAAAAAGAATAACAGCTTCTCTCTTCACCATTGTATGTAAGCCTGTAATCTGCAGGGGGCAGAAGAGGATTATTGTATTCCTTTCCATATTGCATCTTGTTGATAAATTCTTGAGTATGCTCAATTCTAACACCTGCCGCAAATGCCTTCGCCTCACATTTGATACCAATATTATCAAGCATAGCATAAGTATCTCTGCTGCTGTGCCCTATTGCCAAAACTAAGCAATCACAAGCTACTTCATCTTGGTTATTTATGATAACACTCTTAACTCGTCCGTTTTCTGACAAAATTTTTGTAACGGTGCTGTTAAACTTTACTGTTCCCCCAAGTTTTTCAATTTCTTTTCGCATATTTTTAACAACAGTTTTTAATATATCCGTGCCTATATGTGGCTTTGCTTTATATAAAATATCCTTTGGTGCTCCAAATTTAACAAAGGCCTCCAGAACAATTCTTTGTAAAGGATCACCAATTCTGGTTGTAAGCTTGCCATCTGAAAATGTCCCGGCTCCCCCTTCTCCGAACTGAACATTGGTATTTTTGTTAAATATATTATTATTCCAAAAATTATCTACAATTTTAGTTCTTTCGTCAATATTTGCACCCCGTTCAAAAACAATAGGGCTAAGCCCTGCCTTTGCCAAAATATAAGCTGAAAACAATCCGCAAGGCCCTGTCCCGACGACAATAATTTTTTTATTAATTTTAGTATTTTGAATAATATTCTCTATAGAGGTTTGCTCACATTTCCTAAGGTTTGGATTGCTGTTTATTTGCACATCGCTTATGGGACTATCAAACAAAACAGAACACAAATAATGAATGTTGCTCTTTCTTCTCGCATCTAACGATTTGCGATATACTTCAATATTTGCATATTTAATGTGTTCCTTATCAAGCATCTCTTTTGCAGCAGCAATTATATCCTCGTCTGTGTGAGAGATTTGAATTTTTATATTGCTTAATATAATTTTCATATTACTCCTATAAATCAAATGAGGCGAAGGGACGCCTCATTTTAATCATTTTTAACTTTATTCTTCAATCGGTGATACTTCACTAACCGTCACATAAGCCGAAATTTCTTCATTGCCAATAGTTAAATGCTTGTAAGCTTTATGTTTCTTGTTTATATCATTCCCATCTTTATCAACAAGAATTACATTTGATGAAACCGTCTTGCTTTCATTCATTCCATCACAATCAATTTTAATGTATGCACTGTCGACCATTTCTACAAAGGTTTTAGCTCCGCTCACTCTAACACTATCCACAAAAAGTATCGGTTTTTCGGATACAACATATCCTTCCTTAGGCTCACCGCTTAGCTTTGCAGAAACATCAATGCTACTTGAAATAACATCATCTATCTGAACCAAAGATTTTTTCTCTGAGCTTTCTATAATCTCAATGTTTTTGTTTGATAATCCAATATTAATTTTCACATTATCATATTTTCCCGATTCAGAAATAACAGATAAATCAAGATTTGCAGTTATTTCATCATCTTCAAAATCAATTATTTTGGAACGAGTTCCGCTGATTTTAACATCAACAGTTTTAACTTCATAATCAACTAAGCTTAATGACTCAGGAAGTTCTGTTATTTTATAAGAAACAGGAATATCATCAACAGTTATTGTAACCTCAGGGTCTTCAATATAAATAACGTAGAGCCAAACTAAAAAAGCAATAAACAAAGAAATAATTTTTAGAACAGAGTCTTTTTCAAAAAACTTTTTCATAAATTATCTACGCTCCTTTCTAAGGAACATATTCCTCTTTGAATTTCTTTCTTCGGTATTGGCGTCAAGTAAATCAGATAGTTTCTCTTCCAATTGCTCTAAAGTTAAATTAGATTCAATTTCTCCCCTTAAAGCTATAGAAATTCTGCCCGTTTCTTCCGAAACAATAACCACAACAGCGTCTGCTTCCTCGGAAAGCCCAATTCCTGCCCTATGCCTTGTTCCAAGCTCTTTGCTAAGCCTCTGATTTTGTGTAAGAGGCAAAAAGCAGGTTGCAGATGCAATTTTGTTATTCCTGATTATCATAGCTCCGTCATGCAAAGGTGTTTTAGGAATAAATATGTTTATAATAAGCTCTGAACTTACATCAGCATTTATATCTATTCCTGTTTCAATTATTTCGCCAAGCTTTTCTTCTCTTTCAAAAACTATTAGAGCACCTATTCGGCTTTTGGACATACTTCGACACGCTTCTACGGTAGCTGAAATTGTCTTTTTTATTTTATTTTCATATTCATCAGCAAATGTAAACATTTTCCCTACGCCGCGTCTGCCGAGATGCTCAAGCCCACGTCTAAGCTCAGGTTGAAAAACAATCAAGATTGCAATAAGCCCAAGCTGCATAGCATTTGCAAGGAAATAATAAACAGTATGTAAGTCTGCAAAATAGCTGAGCTGCATTATTGCAACCAGTATAATTATTCCCTTAAGAAGCTGAATTGTTTTAGTATCTCTGATAAACTTAAGACATTTATATAATACATACGCAATAATTATAATGTCTATAATATCAGTAAGCTGAATAAAGGAAACCTGATGAAGAAGTGTATTATAAAATTTATCCACAACTAATACGCCCTTTCAGTTATTTTAATATGCCTTTCCCCAATAAACCATCGCTTTAGCTTTCTTTCCGCAACATACACATTTATCAGAAATTTCTCCCTGCGAAAACGGCATACAACGAGAGGTTGCTGTTGTATCCTCTTTTATCTTATCTTCACAAGCAGAGTCGCCACACCACATAGCCTTTACAAATCCACCCTTTTCTGCTATGGCTTTTTTAAATTCATCGTAGTTTTCGGCAACACTTGTTTTTTCTTCCCTGTTCTTAAGTGCTGATTCAAACATTTGATTGTGAATTTCATCTAAAAGAGTTGCAACTTCATTTTCAAGATTATCAAGAGAAACAAATTTCTTTTCTCTTGTCGTGCGGCTTACCAAAACCGCCTGATTATTTTCAATATCCTTAGGACCAATTTCAAGTCTAACAGGTACGCCGAGCATTTCATATTCGCTAAACTTCCAACCAGGTGATTTATCGCTGTCATCAAGCTTAACCCTAAAGTTTTTAGAAAGTTTTTCTTTTAATTCGTTTGCCTTTTCCAAAACGCCCTCTTTATGCATAGCAACAGGTACAATAGCCACCTGAATCGGAGCAACTCTCGGCGGAAGCTTAAGCCCGGCATTATCACCGTGAACCATAATAATTGCACCTATTAAACGAGTTGTTGTTCCCCAAGAGGTTTGATGAACATACTGAAGCTCATTATTCTTATCAGTATATTGAATACCGAAAGCTTTGGCAAAACCATCGCCAAAGTTATGGCTGGTGCCTGACTGAAGAGCCTTCCCGTCATGCATAAGGCTTTCGATTGTATATGTTGCTTCTGCCCCGGCAAACTTTTCTTTATCAGTCTTTCTTCCCTTAACAACAGGAATTGCCAAGAACTCTTCCATAAAGTCTGCATAAACATTGAGCATTTTGATTGTTTCTTCTTCTGCCTCCTGTGCAGTTGCGTGAGCCGTATGCCCCTCCTGCCACAAAAACTCAGCAGTTCTAAGAAATGGTCTTGTTGTCTTTTCCCATCTGACAACATTACACCATTGATTATACTTTTTCGGTAAATCCCTGTATGAATGAATTACGTTTGCATAATGATGACAAAATAGGGTTTCAGATGTAGGACGGACGCAAAGCCTTTCTGCAAGTTTTTCGCTTCCGCCATGCGTTACCCATGCAACCTCAGGTGCAAATCCTTCAACGTGGTCTTTCTCTTTTTGAAGTAAGCTCTCAGGGATAAACATAGGCATATAGACATTTTCGTGTCCTGTTTCTTTAAATCTTCTATCCATTTCCTTTTGTATATTTTCCCAGATAGCATAACCATAAGGTTGAATAACCATACAACCACGAACTCCCGAATAATCACAGAGCTGTGCCTTTCTGATTACATCTGTATACCATTGTGCAAAATCCTCATCCATAGAAGTGATTTCCTCAACGAGTTTTTTTTCGTCTTTTGCCACCTATATCAATCCTTTCAAAAATATCTTTACATATACTTTAAGTATACGAAAAAAAACGCTCAGTGTCAAGGTTTATTGGCGTATTTTTTTAACTTTTTTAAATAAAAAATCGGGCAAAAAGCCCGATTTTATTTTTAGTTTTCAAAAAATGCTTTATAACCTTTATACGCCATATAAATATCAAATTTTCCTGCAATCTCATAAGGAGAGTGCATTGAAAGAAGTGCCACACCACAATCTATTACATCCATATCAAGATTTGCAACAAATTGAGCAATTGTGCCACCGCCACCTGCATCAACTTTGCCAAGTTCTCCTATCTGCCATAGAACATTGTTTTCTTCAAAGATATTGCGTATTTTAGCAACAAATTCTGCATTTGCATCACTTGCCCCGCTCTTACCTCTTGAACCTGTATATTTCGTAAGAAGTAAGCCGTTATTTAAAAATGGGGTATTATTTTTTTCGGCAGTTTCAGGAAAATTAGGGTCAAACGCTGCACCAACATCTGCAGATAAACAAGCGGAATTGGAAAGAACTTCTCTTAGATAAAATTCACTACACTCATTTTCCTTAAGCTGACACACTTTTGCCATTATATTTTCAAAATATCTGGATTGCATACCTGTGCAGCCCATACTGCCAATTTCTTCTTTATCGACAAGCAGACAAACTGCAGTTTTCTTTGGTGCTTTCATCTCTGCTATCGCACGAAGCCCCGTATATGCACAAACCCTGTCATCGTGACCATATCCCGCTATCATGCTCCTGTCAAAACCTAAATCCTTTGCAGAAAATGCAGGAACAATTTCAATTTCACTTGAAATTAAATCGGCTTCCGTAATATCATATTTTTCATTGAGATACTTTAATATATTGTACTTGACCTTTTCTTTATCCACATCTGCTTCAATGTTACCTAAAATAACATTAAGCATTTCTCCCGGGATTGCTTCACCCAACTTCTTTTTCGCCTGTTCCTGTCCTAAATGCGGAAGAATATCAGAAATGCAAAAAATCGGGTCGCCCTCTTCTTCGCCTATATTAACTTTTATCTGTGTTCCGTCTTTTTTTACAATAACTCCGTGAATACTGAGTGGAATTGTGAGCCATTGAAATTTTTTAATTCCACCATAATAATGAGTTTTAAAATACGCAAGTCCGCCATCTTCATACAATGGATTGGGCTTTAGGTCAAGTCTTGGGGAGTCTATATGTGCCCCAACAAGATTTATCCCCTCGCTAAGAGGTGCCTCCCCTATAACCGCAATAAATACCCCTTTCCCTCGATTTATCCCATAAACCTTATCTCCCGCTTTAAGTTTATCAAAGCTTTCAATAGGGGAAAAACCTTTATCTTCTATATATTTAAGGGTTTCATCGCAAAATTCTCTCTCAGTTTTTGCTATGTTTAAAAAATTTCTGTATTGTTCACAAAAGTCAAAAATCTTAGTTTTTTCACCTTCTTCAAGGTTTGTAAATCCATTTTTCCTTGCATAAGTCAGTTCCATTTTATATCATCCTTTCAATAAATTTCCCTATATCTTTCATAGCTTTTCATTACTTTATCCACATACTCATTTGTTTCCTTATATGGAGTTATGTCAATGCCGCCATCTCCATCTGCATATTCATCGTCATCAAGCCATTTATATGCATTTCCAAGACCGCCGTTATATGCAATTAACGCCAATTCTTTATCCCCGTTAAATGTATTTAAAAGTTTATTTAAATAATAGCATCCAATTCGTATGTTTGCTTCCGGACTCATTAAATCTTCAGGTATATTGTATCCAAATTTGGCTTTTTCGTTGCACTCAATAGCCGTTTCCTCCATAATTTGCATAAGGCCGATTGCACCTGCCTCAGATACCGCCCCTTCATCAAACTTACTTTCAGTGTGAATAACAGCGTATACAAAAAATTCATCCAGTTCATACTCTTTTGAATATTTTTCAACAAATTCCTCATACTCAATTGGATAAAAATATTCAAGTAACATTGTTCTTCCGCCATAAAAGAAAAACCAAACAACAGCTAATGCAAGTACTAAAAGCCACACTATACTCTTGGTAAATCTAATAAGACAGCATCCTCTTCTTTTCAAAAATTATCTCCTCACGCTCTCAAAAATTTCTTTAATCTGTTTTTTAGTTTCTGCTAAATCATTATTCCATATACAGATGTCTGCAAGACGCTCATATTCCTCATTTGTCATTTGATTTTGAATTCTTGCCCTTATTTCTGCTTCACTTAATCCATCCCGCTTCATAACTCTTTTAATCCTTACATCTTCATCTGCTAAAATTGCAATTTTAATATCGCATAAAATCTTAAAATCATCAGAAAACAAAAGAGGAACATCAAGGACTATTACGTCCTCTTTAGAGTTATTGATTTCTGCTTTCATTTCTGCAAAAATATGCTTATGAGTTATCTTGTTAAGCGTATTAAGTTTATTTTTGTCGGAAAAAACAATTTTCGCAAGAGCTTTTCTGTTAATTTCGCCATTTTCAAGCAGAATGTTTTCACCAAAATAATCAACAACTTCTTGATATCCTTGCCCGTTTTTTGCAGTTACGCGACGGGATATGTTGTCGGCGTCAATAACTTTAGCCCCAAGTTTTTCAAATTCAGCACTTACGATGCTTTTTCCTGCTCCTATTCCGCCTGTTATTCCAATTATTTTCATAGTTTTTTCCTCTATTTTGTATCAAACCAGCTTTTACCTGTATTCAGCTCAACCTTAAGTGGAACTGCAAGTTTTGCAGCTTCTTCCATCTTGGTTTTAACTATTTTTTTAACCTCTTCAATTTCATCAGGATAACTTTCAACAATAAGCTCATCGTGAATTTGAAGAATAAGCTTAGATTTTAAATTATTATCTTTTAGTGCATTATAAACATTTACCATTGCAATCTTTATAATGTCTGCAGCAGTTCCTTGAATTGGAGCGTTCATTGCAACTCTTTCACCAAAAGACTGAGTGATTTTATTACTTGAACGAAGCTCTGGCATATATCTGCGTCTGCCAAAAATAGTTGAAACATAGCCTTTTTCTGCCCCATCTTTAATAACGTTATCGAGATATAATTTAATATTTGGATAATTTTCAAAATACCCTTCAATATATTGTTTTGCCTCTTTAAAGGAGATGTTTAAATCCTGAGATAAAGAATAGTCACTTATGCCATAAACAATACCAAAATTAACAGCTTTAGCACTTGTTCTCATATCACTTGTAACATCATTAAGCGGGACTTTAAATACCTGAGATGCCGTTTGAGTATGAACATCTATGTCGTTTAAAAAGGCATTTTGCATATTTTTATCATCTGCAATATGAGACAAAACTCTAAGCTCAATTTGTGAATAATCTGCATCTGCAAATATTTTCCCCTCGGGAGCCACAAACATTTTTCTCATTTCTCTGCCAAGTGGTGTCCGAACAGGAATGTTTTGAAGATTCGGCTCAGTACTGCTGAGTCTTCCCGTTGCGGTAACTGTTTGCTTAAAATTTGAATGAATTCTGCCCGTTTTCGAGTTTATTACAGCAAGAAGTCCGTCAACATAGGTCGATTTAAGCTTCGCAACCTGTCTGTATTCTAATATATTGGCAACAATCGGATGAACATTTTTAAGCTTTTCCAAAATATCCGCATTTGTTGAGTACCCCGTTTTTGTTTTTTTGCCATGAGGAAGCTCTAAATCTACAAACAAAACTTCTCCAAGCTGTTTAGGGGAATTTATATTAAACTCTTTTCCTGCATAATTATATATTTCTTTTGTATAATAGTCAATTTTTTCTTTTAGTTCCTGTCCGAAACTTTCAAGCGCATCTTTATTGATTAAAACTCCTTCAATTTGCATACTTGCAAGAACCTTAATCAATGGCATTTCAATTTTATAACACAGGCTTTCCTGGTTATTTTCTATAATCTTTTTATTAAGCATTTCATAAAGCTCATTGATTGCGAAAAGCTCTTTTGCAGATTGTTCCAGAAAATTATCACTCTTGGCATCGCCGAAATCCATCATAATCTGTCCGCTTTGCTCATCTGTTTCATTTCCAATTTCAATCCCAGCCATCTCAAGTGCAATTTCATCAAGATTATAGCCGTTTCTGACTGGATTTAAAATATACGCACCAATCATAACATCGAATTCAAGATTGTTAAATTCAATACCTTTTTCTGCAAGATAAACTATATCCTCTTTTATGCTATAACCTATTTTGGGGCAGCTTCCCTCAAAAAAGTTTTTTAAAGAAGCATCAGAAACGTTTTCAATATAGTAGTAATTATCTTTGTCTATTACAGCAATTGATTGTTCTTCATAGTATAAACGGTATACAGTTTTTCCATCGATTTTCGATAAAATTGATTCATCATTTTTTATACATACCTTATCACAGCTTGTCCTCTTAGATGTTTGAGCTGTAATTTTAAGTTTTGACATAAACTGCTTGAAATTAAGACGGTAAAATATTTCTCCAAGCTCTTCTTTATATTCTTTTAATTTATATTCACCAATATTGTAATTTCCGGGCACATTTTGGTCAATAGTTGCAAGAGTTTTGCTTAAAATGGCATCTTCCTTACCGTTTATAAGCTTCTCTCTGACAGATTTCGTAACATCAATCGTCTCTATCTGTTCGTATATTTCTTCTATGCTTTTATAATTTCTAATAAGAGAAAATGCTGTTTTTTCGCCAATACCGGCTACCCCCGGAATGTTATCAGATGCATCCCCCATAAGACCTTTAACATCAATAAACTCCTTTGGTGTGACGCCGTATTTTTTAAACACTCCTTCATTATCATACACCGTTGTTGTGGTATTTCCCATTTGCGTTATAACAAGGCTTATTTTAACATTTTTTGAAGCAAGTTGCAAATCATCCTTATCTCCCGTTAAAATATAGCACTCAATATTTTTTTCATCACATATTCTTGAAACTGTGCCGATTATATCGTCTGCCTCATATCCGGGATTTTCAAGGCAGGTAATATTCATTCCATTAAGAACTTCTTTAATTAGCGGAAGCTGAACTAAAAAATCATCAGGAGCAGGCTTTCTTTGAGCCTTATAAAGGTCATACATTTTATGTCTGAATGTTTTTTCCTTAACATCAAAGGCAACACAAACTCCGTCCGGTTTAATTTCATCTAACTGCTTAAATAATATATTCAAAAATCCATATACAGCATTAGTCGGAGTCCCATCAGGGGCATTAAGCATTCTGATTCCGTAATACGCTCTATTTAAAATGCTGTTTCCGTCAATTATAAGAAGTTTTTCCAAGTTCATTTCCTCTTTTCCAAAGTAAATTTTGGCTATTTATTATATTCTGCATAAAGTTCTTTTTTCCTTTATTTAGCATAAATAACTTTTAAGATACATATACATTATATTAGATTTTATTAGGGCGGATAATATATGTTTTTAACTTTTAAATCAAGAAGAATTATAGCAATCTCCTTAGCCGGATTGATTTTGATTGGTGTTTTTCTATACTTCTTTAAAAATCCAGTAAAAAAAATATCTGATGAATCCCATAAGGCTGTGGAAAATATGGAAAAGACAGGAAATATAATTTATGAAGAGGTTTCGCCAAAAGATATTATAGAAAAAGACAAAGATTTTATAAAGTGGGTTGATTTTTCAATTACAGCCTCTGCATTAAGCGATACTATGGAGGCAGACATATCTTCATATAATGAAAAAATACATATAGACTGGATTGAGGTCCTTGCCTGTCTTGGCACAAAATACGGCGGTGATTTTAAACGCTATAAAAAAGCCGACCTTAATGATATTGTAGCAAAAATCAAAAATAAGGAAAAGCCAAGTGAAATGTCTTCAAAATATTATAATTACTATAAAGACGCTTACTCTGCTGTTTTAAGTAATTTTTTAGGGGAATACACCATCGCCGAAAGTGGTAAAAACGAAACAAAATATGGACTTAAGGCTTTTTCTCCCATTGCAAATGGTTACTACTTTTCTCATTTTGACGATTTCGGGTCAAGCCGTTCATATGGATATAAAAGAAAACATTTAGGGCACGACCTTATGACAAGCGTTGGAACTCCTGTTATTGCAATCGAAAGCGGGATAGTTGAGGCTTTGGGTTGGAATCAATACGGCGGTTGGCGGATAGGCATCAGAAGTTTTGATAAAAAGAGATATTATTACTATGCTCACTTGCGAAAAGACCACCCCTACTCCTATATGCTGACCGAAGGCAGTATTGTTAAGGCTGGTGATGTTATTGGATATGTAGGAATGACAGGGTATAGTGCAAAGGAAAATGTAAATAACATCGACACGCCTCATCTTCATTTTGGAATTCAACTCATTTTTGACGAGTCACAAAAAGACGGAAACGGTGAAATTTGGATTAACTGCTACGAAATAACAAAATTCTTAGCAAAAAACAAATCATCAGTTTATAAAGACGATGAGAAAAATGAATATTTTCGAAGTGTAGAGTTTTTTGAAAAATCCTTAGACGGTGTTGAGTAGAAAGGATAAAATATGTTCGTTATAAAAATGAAAACGATTATAACTTATGTTGCAATTTTTGCATTTATCACTACTGTTTTGGTTGGTTATTATTTTGCAAAAAGCACAGAAACGGTATCAGCAGAAAATTCCGTTGAAGTTCCAATAATAATGTATCACAGCGTACTTGAAGACAAAAACAAATCAGGACAATTTGTTATAACTCCTGAGCAGTTTGAAGAAGACTTAAAATTTATTAAAGAAAACGGCTATGAAACTGTTTTTATGAGTGATATAATAAACTATGTTTATGATAAAAAGCCTCTTCCAAAAAAGCCAATTGTATTAACCTTTGACGACGGCTATTATAATAATTATCTCTATATTTTCCCTCTGCTTAAAGAATATAAAATGAAGGCAGTTATCTCAATTGTTGGAATCTATACAGATTTATACACGCAAAACGAGGATATATCAGCCGAATATTCACACGTATCCTGGGATAATGTATCTGAAATGATGGAAAGTGGTTTGGTGGAATTTCAAAATCATTCCTATAATTTTCATTCTACTGATAATGGGAGAAATGGTTCTAAAAAGAAACTATCTGAAAGCATCGAGGATTACGAAAGAATATTATCTGACGATTTAAACATATTGCAAAATGAATTTCTTGAGCACACAGGGTATTCTCCTGCTGTTTATACATATCCCTTTGGTGCAGTTAGCACGGCATCAACTGATATTTTAAAAAAACTTGGCTTTAAAGCAACTCTTTCTTGTGAAAACAAAACTAATTATATTAAAGAGGGCGATAAAGAAGGGCTGTATCTCTTAAACAGATTTATAAGAACAGCCCGTAAACCGCTGAGTAAAATAATAAAAAAGTGACCTTAAGGTCACTTTTTTATTATTTAAATTATCGTTCTTCTCTGAAATATGGAAGCCCAAGACTTGCAGGAGGTTGATTTTCTTTCTTACTTCTTACACTTGTTATAATGAGAACAATTATAGAAACAACGTATGGAAGCATATTAAATATTGCCGCCGATGCACGACTTAACCCAGGGGTATATGCGTATGCGATATAGAGACCTCCAAAGATTAATGAACCAATTATTCCTACATTTGGCTTCCATAAAGCAAATATTACAAGAGCAATTGCAAGCCAGCCCCTGTCACCGAAACCACCATTTGTCCAGGAGCCCCCTGTGTAGTCCATAATAAAGTATAGTCCACCAAGACCTGCAATAGCACCACCTAATATTGTTGCAATATACTTATACTTTGTAACATTGATACCTGCAGCATCAGCTGTCGCCGGGTTTTCGCCAACAGCACGAAGATGAAGCCCTACTCTTGTTTTTTTAAGAACAAATGCAGAAATCAAGGCAATTATAATTGCAGCATAAACTAAAAATCCATATGAGAAAAATATTGTTCCAATTGCCCCTAAGTCATCAGCAAAAGGAAGCGTTGTTTTAAAGAAATCTGCCGTTGTCTTTACATTTAAGTTACCGCCCTGACCAAAAATTGTTGTCATTGAGCCGCCGAAAAAGTCACCAAAGCCAACACCAAAGGTAGTTAAAGCAAGACCTGTTACATTTTGATTTGCCCTTAATGTTATTGTTAAAAAGCTATAAATTAAAGCAAGGAGAGCAGAGCCAATCAAGGACGCCAAAAGTGGTATCAAAATTCCCCAGAAGGCTGTTGGGGATATTCCTGCACCTTTGCAATAGCTTTCATATAGATATGCACCTATAACACCGGCACTTCCACCCATATACATAATTCCCGGAATACCTAAATTAAGGTTTCCTGATTTTTCAGTTATGATTTCACCGGTTGAACCAAAAAGCAGCGGAATGCCTTGAACAATAGCACTGTTAATTATTTTAGCAAACA
The DNA here is from genome assembly GCA_045648565.1 of Clostridia bacterium. Classification (GTDB taxonomy): domain Bacteria; phylum Bacillota; class Clostridia; order Monoglobales; family Monoglobaceae; genus SIG454. Next base: position 26,839 of record JAZROF010000071.1, read on the forward strand.
TTACGCCACCTCCTTAGTCTTTTTCCTGAAATTGACCCTATATTGGACAAAAAATTCGCTCCCTATTATAAAGAAAATAATTATTCCTGTTAATATATCTGCAATACTTTGATTAAGTCCACAAGCTGTTGCAATTTCACCCGCTCCTCTTTCCAAAAAGGCAATAAGGAAAGAAACTAAAACCATAACGATAGGATTAAATTTTGCAAGCCAGGAAACCATTATAGCTGTAAAACCAAGTCCACCCGCCGTATTGGTGTCAACTGTGTGATGCGTTCCTGCAACAAGCAAAAATCCCGCAACGCCACAAAGGGCACCAGATAATGCCATAGTGCGAAGTATTACTTTTTTTACGTTTATACCAATATATCGAGCTGTATTTTCACTTTCGCCAACAACAGATATTTCATAGCCATGCTTACTATATTTAAGATAGATATACATTCCAATTGTAATTACGCCAACTATGATTATATTGAGCAAATATTTCTGTCCAAAGAGAGATGGAAGCCATCCTCCATATGTATTTCCGTTTATAATTCCTATATGGTTTGAATCCTTTGGATTTTCCCAGAATACAATACAAAATGATACAAGTTGCATTGCAACATAGTTCATCATAAGTGTGAACAGTGTTTCGTTTGTATTAAACTTAGCCTTAAAAAAGGCGGGAATAATTCCCCAGATCATACCTGCAATAATACAAACAATAAGCATTAAAGGTATCAGAAGAACCGATGGAATAACATTTCCAAAGTATATCATCATTCCCGCGGCAACAAGACCTCCTATTAAGGTTTGTCCTTCTGCACCAATGTTCCAAAATTTCATTTTAAAAGCAGGAGTTACAGCCAGAGAAATACAAAGCAGCATAGCCAGATTTTGTAGCAAATACCATATTTTTCTCGGTGATCCAAACGAACCGTCTATCATAGCTCCATAAACCTGTAGTGGATTATAGCCCGTCAAAAGCAATATAACAACAGAGCAAACAAGAAGAGCTAAAACAATCCCAATTACTCGAACTAACCAAGACTTTAAGGTAGGCATATCATCTCTTTTTGTAATCTTAATAAGACTTTCGTGATGCTTAATTTCACTACTCATTGTTCTCTTCCTCCTTTAGCTTAGTCATTAATAGACCAACCTCTTCTTTTGTTGTTTTTCGTGCGTCAACAATTCCGCTTATTTTACCTGCACAAAGCACCATAATTCGGTCGCAAAGCTCTAAAAGAACATCTAAATCTTCACCAACATAAATAACCGCAACATCTTTTTCTTTTTGTTCGTTTAGCAGGTTATATATTGTGTATGATGAATTTATATCAAGTCCTCTAACGGGATAAGCAACCATTAAAACTGTTGGTGCAGAAGAAATTTCTCGTCCAACTAATACTTTTTGAACATTACCTCCTGATAATTTTCTCACGGGAGTATTCGCATCAGGCGTAACAACTTCAAGCTGGTCAATAATCTTTTCTGCCAAATCCTTAGGAGCTTTTCTTTCAAGGAACACACTCTTCCCTTTTTTATAACTTCTGAGCATCATATTATCAACAATATCCATATTGCCGACAAGTCCCATTCCAAGCCTGTCCTCCGGAACAAAAGACAATCTAACTCCCATTTCACGAATTTGAACCGGAGATTTATCACGAAGATTTTCAACTTCTCCGTTCTTTGGATTATGATATAATATTTCTCCATCCTCAGTATGCTGAAGACCAGCGATTGCTTCAAGAAGCTCTCTCTGCCCGCTTCCCGCTATACCTGCAATACCTAAAATTTCACCGCTCTTTGCAGTGAATGAAACATTTTCAAGAAGTTTTACCCCATCACGGCTAATACACTTTATATTTTTTACAACCAATCTGTCCTGAGTGTCTTTAGCTTCTTTTCGTTCTATATTAAGACTTACTTTTTTACCTACCATCATTTCTGTAAGTTCATTTTCAGTTGTATTTTTGGTTTCAATCGTTCCCACATATTCGCCTTTTCGTAAAACTGCGACACGGTCGGAAATTGCCATAACCTCATTGAGTTTATGAGTTATTATGATAATGGCTTTACCGGAATCTCTCATTTTCGATAAGACAGCAAAAAGCTTTTCTGTTTCCTGAGGAGTTAAAACTGCGGTAGGCTCGTCCAGAATAAGAATGTCCGCCCCACGAAATAAAACTTTAATAATTTCAACTGTCTGTTTTTCAGAAACCGACATTTCATAAATTTTCTTAAGCGGGTCAATTTCAAAGCCATATTGTTCACTTATTATCTTAATCTTTTTCGCATAGTCCTTTAAGTCAAACTTCTTTTCATTCTCAAGCCCAAGAATAATATTTTCCACAGCGGTAAAAACATCAACAAGCTTAAAATGCTGATGTATCATACCTATTTTATAATCAAACGCATCTTTAGGCGAAGCGATAACAGCCTCTTTTCCATCAATGTAAACTTCTCCTTCGTCAGGTGTATAAATGCCTGAAATCATATTCATAAGAGTTGTTTTTCCACTTCCGTTTTCACCAAGAATAGAAAGAATTTCACCCTTGTTCACGGTAAGGTTTACACCCTTGTTCGCAACAACACTTCCAAACCTTTTAGTGATGTTTTTAAGTTCAATTGCAACAGCTCCCATGTTATCACTCCTTTACAAAAAGCAAAATTTAATCAACTATATAATTATAACAGATTAGATTTTTTTCGTCAATATTTATTAAATAAAAACAAAGCGGAGATTGTCTCCGCTTTGTTATGCTTATAATAATTATTTAATTGTGATACCATCAATATCGATGTCGAAGTAAGGAGCGCTACGGAACTTAGATTCCATAAATACGCCATCTTCGATAACTTCTGTATCAGGTGTGAAATCAGCGTCAGAATCAACATCAGCCTTATAAGAATCAAGCTTCTTACCATCAACTGTGAAGTTAGCTGTATCAAATACGTCTATTTCACCGTCAATAAGAGCTTTCTTAACCTCTTCAAGCTTAGCTTCTGTGCCTTTTGCAGCGACCTTATCGTTAAGTCCCATAATCTGAACTACATCTTCTTCTAAACCTCCGCAGAAATCCTGTGTGATTTCTTCGCCGTTCATTGTAGCTGTAATGATGTGCTTAAAGTAAGGTGCCCAGTTGATTTTTGAAGAAATAAGAGCTGTGTTTGGACCCCATTCTCTTGTATCTAAGTTATAAGCAACGTTTGGAATACCAGCTTCTTCACAAGCCTTTGGAGCACCCTCAGAGTCAGCGTGCTGGCTGATAAGAACGCAGTTATCAGCGATTAAAGCGTTAGCAGCTTCTTTTTCTAAAGCTATATCAAACCAGGAGTTTGTAAACTTAACACTCATTGTAGCAGTTGGGCATACACTTCTTGCACCAAGGAAGAAAGATGTATAACCGGACTTAACTTCAGCATATGGGTAAGCGCCAACATAACCGATTTTAGCCTGGTCAGGAGTAATCTTACCGCTTTCAATCATTTCGTTAAGCTTTAAACCTGCTGCAACACCTACAAGATATCTGCCTTCATAAATTGAAGCAAAGGCATTGTAGAAGTTAGGAAGGTTTTCTGTGTGAGCATTCGTTCCTGTCGCATGACAGAAAGTAACCTCAGGGAATTCTTTAGCAGCCTGAATCATAAAGCTCTCGTGACCAAAGCTGTCAGCAAATACCAAGTCACAACCTGCTTCTGCAAGTTCAGCAGCAGCTTCATAACATTCATTTCCTTCAGGAATGTTAACCTTAATCATAACCTGGTCGTCAGATAAGCCTAACTCTTTTGTAGCCGCTTTTGCAGCATCTAAAAAGTTTTTGTCGTAAGTTGAATTTTCATCGTGTAAGAAGATAAATCCAACTTTAAAGTCATCGTTGCCTGCTCCTGCATTATCTTTACATGCAGTAAATAAACACATTGATGCAACAAGCGCTATTACCAGAAAAATTGATGCAATTCTTTTGAACATATTAAGTTCCTCCAATAATTTTTAATATTTGTTTACTCTCACGATATAAACATATCTCAATTATATAATAAATTTTTCACTTTTTCAACAGATTTACCTCTGTTATTTTGACAATTTTTTCTTTATATTTTTGTCTAAAGTTAACAATCCTAATTTTATTTATGGTATATTATAGCAACAACCTCCGGCCCTGCATTCAAAGATATAACTGAACCAACTGCATATTCAATATAAGGTTCTCTTTCAAGTTTTTCTATGCACATTTCTTTAAGCTTATCAAACATTTCCATATTAGTGCCGTATACTAAAGCATAAGGGGTATTAATCTTACGTTCTTTTAGTGTAATCTCAAGAATTTTAGCGAGTGCATTTTTATCTCCTCTGATTTTTTCGAGAATTTTTGATTCTCCATCTTCAAAGGTGATAATCGGTTTTAGCCCCAAAGCATCTCCAACAAAAGCTGCAGCCGCCGAAACTCTTCCTGATTTTTTCACAAATTTTAGATTAAGCGGCAAAAATAAAACTCTTACGTTATCAAGCCAATCATTTATAAAATCTAAAATTTCATCAACTGTTGCACCATTTTTCTCCATTCTGGCCGCCTCAATAACAGGCAATCCATATGCCATACTATAGGTTCTTGAATCAATTATATGAATATTCATTTTTTCTTTTGCATCGGGATTTTCTTCATAGAACATATCCTTAGCCATAATTGCCCCTTGCATGGTTGATGAACCCTTTGAGTTTAAACAGGTTAAAATTATATCGGTATATCCTTCTCTATATGATTCCTCATAAAGCTCTGAATATAATACAGGAACAACTCTTGATGTAGTTGGAAGCTCCTTTGCATTTAAAATCATTTCATAAAATTCTTGAGGTGTTAAATCATAACCGTCTTTGTATTCCTTATCCCCCATTATAATTGAAACCGGAAGCACGGTGATGTTCAATTCCTCTCTCAAATTAACGGGAATATCTGAGGTTGAATCTGTAGCTATTCTAATTTTTGCCATATTTTCCTCCTTATATTATAAAAATTAATAAACTGGTTCGCAAGTTAGGTTTGTGCCAAGTCTTTTAAAAACCTTTTCATCTACTGATGATAAAATAACAGATGAGTGGACTTCGCACCCTCTCAATTTACTAAGCTGCTGCATTGCTAACTCTGCCCTTTCGTCCGTTGCTGCACATATTGATAACGCTATAAGCGCTTCATCTGTATGAAGTCTTGGATTTCTATTCCCCAAGTGGTCAACTTTAAGGTGCTGAATAGGCTCTAAAATAACAGGTGAAATAAGCTCTGTTTTATCATCAATACCAGCTAACTTCTTAAGTGCATTAAGAAGTGCTGCCGCTGATGCACCCAAAAGTTCTGAAGTTTTTCCGGTTACAATATGTCCATCATAAAGTTCAATAGCAACGGAAGGAGCTCCTGTTACCATAGCTTTTTGAAGAGCCGGACCTATAACAGCCCTGTCGTTAACTGTTATTTTCGCTTTTTTCATTAATAATTCAAGCTTTAAAACAATATCATCGCTTATTAGCCCTTTTCGTTGCTCACATAATGCTGTGTAATATCTTCTTAAAATTTCTTGTTTAGATGCTTCAACAACTATATCATCATTAATAATGCAATTTCCTGCCATATTAACTCCCATATCAGTTGGTGATTTATAAGGACATTCACCTAAAATATCCTCAAGCATAGCCTTAACAACAGGGAATATTTCAACATCTCTGTTATAATTTACAGTTGTTGTTCCATAAGCTTCTAAATGGAAAGGGTCAATCATATTAACATCATCAAGGTCAGCAGTTGCCGCCTCATAAGCTAAATTAACCGGATGAGTTAGTGGAAGATTCCATATTGGGAATGTCTCAAATTTAGCATAGCCTGACTGAACACCTTTTTTATGCTCGTGGTAAAGCTGGGAAAGACAGGTTGCCATCTTTCCGCTTCCCGGTCCCGGAGCAGTTATAACAACAAGCTCTCTTGTTGTTTCGATATATTCATTCTTCCCATATCCTTCATCGCTAACTATTTTTTCAATATCGGAAGGATATCCATCTATAGAATAATGCCTATATACTTTAACACCAAGAGATTCCAATCGTTTTTGAAATGCAATGGCTGTTGCTTGTCCATTAAATCTTGTCATAACGACGCTTCCAACATAAAGACCAATTGAACGGAAGCAATCAATGAGTCTTATAACATCAAAATCATAAGTAATTCCAAGGTCACTTCTAAGTTTATTTTTCTCAATATCTGCAGCATTAATCGCAATAACAATTTCTACCCAGTCTTTCAGCTGCAGAAGCATCTTAAGTTTGCTATCAGGCGCAAACCCGGGAAGAACTCGTGAAGCGTGAAAATCATCGAAAAGCTTTCCCCCAAACTCAAGATAAAGCTTCCCTCCAAACTTGGAAATACGCTCCATAATGCATTGAGATTGCAAATGCAAATATTTTTCACTATCAAACCCTACCGCAACCATGATAACACCTCTCATACACAATCTAATAATAATTTATTATACAATAAACTACTTGCAATTTCAAGTATATATTAGAATTAATAATATAATTTATTTTTGATTTTACTATTGACAAAACAACGATTCCGTGATATACTCTTATGGTGCTTGAGTGTGTATGCGCCTGTGGCGGAATTGGCAGACGCGCTAGACTTAGGATCTAGTGTCAATGACGTGGGAGTTCAAGTCTCTTCGGGCGCACCAAAAAGAAACGACAATTTTCGACAAGAAACTTGTCGTTTCTTTTTGTACTCATACCTATTCACTTTTCAATCTTCACTATTCTCTAAAAATTGTCGTTTCTAGATAAGAGATAAAAGAGAATAGAGAAGAGGAATGGTTGCTTTGCTTATGCAAAGCTTGTTTTTATATGCATTTGGATTGTTCTGTTCTTTATATTCAAATTCTGTTGTTGGTATTGAAAAATTTATCCCAATATGATATAATCAAAATAATTGTTATTGGTAAGATTAAAAGATTGGAGAATGAAATATGGAATTAAAATTTAAGCATTGTTCTTTGTTTGCTAAAGATTGGATTGTAACTGATGATAAAATCATTTATGGTAAACGTGAAATTTTACTCTCAGAAATTACTAAGATATCATCCTTTTCCACACACCCTAAAATGTCACAGTTAATGTTTACTTTTTGGGCTAACGGAAAATGTTACGTCGTAGATTGTTGGCAAAAACAAGAAAATCAATTTCACAAGGCTGTCAAATATGTTTGTGATCATAGTGGTGATCCTAAATTCTCATCAATGAAAAAAAACAAAGAAGATATGTCACCACGTGAATTGGCAGCAAAACTTGAATCTATTGAGCAAGCATATAAACATGAAGATTTAAGTTTTATGCAATACGATGCACTAAAGGCACATTATTCTGGCGGAGAATCATTGGCACAGTCGTTTGGAATAGAAACGGCCATAGATATTGAAAGTAAGCTTTCGAAACATAAAG
>JAZROF010000072.1:0-12130 GCA_045648565.1 Clostridia bacterium
CTCAGAATAAAGATTGATACAAACTTTATCGCGGCCCTTCTTACAGTTCTCGGTTACTCAATCAATAACACAATCGTTATCTTTGACAGAATCAGAGAAAACACAAGAAGAGCAAGAAAGGAAACATATTCCGAAATTGCAAACGCAAGTATCAACCAGACACTCAAGCGTTCTATCAACACAACAGTAACAACACTTTTAACAATCGGAGCGGTTTATGTTCTCGGCGTTGCATCAATCAAGGTATTCGCTCTTCCGATTATCATCGGTATAGTAGTGGGAACATATTCTTCAATCTTTGTTTCAGGTTCAATCTGGGCAACCTGGAAAGATGCTGCGGTTAAAGGAAAAAGAAAGTAATAGAATAGTATAGTTCTAAATATTAAAATAAAACCCCTCCTATTGTAATATAGGAGGGGTTTTTATGTCACATTTTAATGAATATATTTAAAGACGTAGCATAAAGTTATAAAAGCTCTCATTCAGCCTTATAAACACCGTTAAAATGGCAATTTATTTGATTTTCTTTCTTTTCAGCAGCAGTGAATTTGAAACAACCGATACAGAACTTAGTGCCATTGCCGCTCCCGCTATCATCGGGTTTAAAAAGCCTAATGCGGAAAATGGAATACCGATTGAGTTGTAAATAAATGCCCAAAACAGGTTTTGTTTTATTTTCCTCATCGTATACTTTGAAAGCTTAATTGATGCAGGAACCAAATTTAAATCCCCGCCGGGAATGGTTATGCTTGATGCTTCGATTGCTATGTCAGCACCATTTCCCATGGCAATACCAATATTTGCTTCAGCAAGGGCAGGGGCATCATTAATCCCGTCACCAACCATAGCAACAATTTTATTTTTTCCTTTAAGCTTTATAATTTCCTCAGATTTCTCTCCTGGCAGGACCTCGGAAATTACAGTGTCAATACCAACCTCTTTGGCAACTGAATTTGCAACCAGGCTATTATCTCCTGTTATCATTATAGTTTCAATTCCCATAGCATTAAGCTTTGAAACAGCTTCTTTAGAGGTTTCTTTAATCGTGTCTGCAATTTCAAAAAGACCGATTAAAATCCCGTTTTCTGCCACATAAATGGTCGTTGCATCTGTCTTTTGAGTATAGGCAGAAATATCAACCGAATTTTCACTCATTAACCGGCTGTTGCCGATTATAAGCCTTTTGCCATTGACTGTTGCCGAAATTCCCTTTCCCTGACAGGAAATGAAATCGTATGCCTCAATAAGCTCTATTCCTTTTTCTAAAGCAAGGGAATATATTGCAAAACCTAAAGGGTGCTCAGACAATTTTTCAGCAGATGCCGATATTTTTATTAAGCCATATTCATCTCCCGAAATGCTAAAACAACGGTGAACAGAGGGCTTCCCTTTAGTTAATGTTCCTGTCTTATCAAAAACAACAGCGTTTATTTGACTTGCTTTTTCAAGTTCTTCCCCGCCTTTTATCAAAATGCCGTTTTCTGCACCAAGCCCTGTTCCAACCATTATGGCGGTTGGGGTTGCAAGACCTAAAGAGCAAGGACAGGCAATAACTAAAACTGAAACTGCGTTTATAACAGATTGGGTAATATCTTTCGTAAATATAAGCCAAAGGGCAAAGGTGAGCAGTGCAATAGTTAAAATTGCGGGAACAAAGATTGCAGAAATTTTGTCCGCAAGACGCTGGATTGGAGCTTTGTTTCCTTGAGCGGTGCGAACAAGCCTTATAATGTTAGAAAGAGCAGTTTCCTCACCAACGGCACTAACCTCAATTCTAAAAGCCCCTGAAATATTCAGTGTTCCGCCGTAAACCTTATCTCCCTCGTTTTTGAAAACGGGGAGGCTTTCTCCCGTCAGCATAGATTCATTAACATCAGATGAGCCGTAAACAAGAACTCCGTCAAGAGGAATTGTTTCTCCCGGCTTAACCAATAAGACATCTCCAACCTTAACAGCATCAATGGATACTTCTTTGATTTCGCCGTCCTGGTATAAATGGGCACTTTTTGCCTGAAGATTTAAAAGTTTATCAACCGCCGAAGAGGTCTTTGATTTTGCCTTATCCTCAAGATATTTACCCAAAAGAATAAGTGTTATAATGGTCATTGAGGACTCAAAATAAAGCCCCTCCATTCCGTTTACATTTCCGCTTAAAACATTATACAAACTATAAAAGTATGCTGTGCTTGTGCCAAGAGCAACAAGGACGTCCATGTTAGGGCTTTTTGATTTAAGTGAGTGGCATGCCCCTTTATAAAAAGGAAAAGCAATTATAAACTGAACAGGAGTTGCTAAGACAAGCTGAAAATATGGGTTATGCAAAAAGTTAAAGCCGTGATACCCTATCCAATGAAGCACCATTCCCAAAATCAAAGGAAAGGTCAAAACAGATGAGACAATAAAAGAGATAAGCCTGCGTTTTTGCAGAATTTTCTCTTTTTTCTTTTCTTTTTCAGGATCAATACTTTCAAGAGGCTCTGCCATAAAACCAAGGGATTTGATTTTATCCATAATAAAAACATCTGTAACTGACGACTGATGAACCACATGGGCTATGCCCGTGGTCAGGTTGACAGAAACAGATGTAACCCCATCAATTTTTGCAATAGTTCTCTCTACATTACCGCTGCAAGAAGCACAACGCATACCGGTAACCTTAATCGATGTTTCCAATTTCCTCCACTTCCTTTTTGTAAGAAATAAGCTGTCCGCAGTAAGCAAAACCTGAAAATAACATAAACAAAATAAGGATCAAAAGAAGAATCATACTGATAGAGGATGGCATATTCTTAAATAATACAAGAAGGATCATCACCGCATAAAAAATAACGGTTGACATTTTCCCATACCACTTTGCCTGAACGATAATCTTTTTAATATATAGGACTAAAGAAACCAAAATCATAATAAGTTCCTTTGCAATTATTATTGAGATAAACCAAAAAGGAACTAACCCTTTCACCGCTAAAGCAAATAAAACTGTGATTTGCATAAGCTTATCAACAAGCGGGTCATAAACCTTTCCTGTTTCGGTAATCATATTGCATTTTCTCGCAATAATCCCGTCAACAATGTCGGAAATACCTGAAATAATTAAAACTAAACAAGCTCCCCAAAGGTTGTCCGCAATAAGCATAAGATATGCAAAAAGAGGAACTAAAAAAAGCCTGAAAGTTGTTATAATATTGGGAATCATAAAAATCCTCCTCAAAATTAGTCTGTTTGAATAACGCCGTGGTCAGTGTAAATTTTGGCTTTACCACGAACTTTGATTGCAGAAGTAATTTCTGTAAACTGGGCAATATAAGCTTCACCTTTATCTAATTTTTCCGTATGGTGAAATTTGGTATCTCTGCCTCTTGTAAGACCTATAATCATAACACCGTCTTCTTCTGCAACAATACTTATATATTGACCTGTTGTGAATTCATTCATAGTCACAAACCCCATTCTAACAATAATAACTTATTATACTATATTTTAACAAAAATTGCAATAAATATCAGTAAAATTTTCAATAAAAATGAAAAGAACATCCTATTCCTCTGATTTTCTTTGATAAAAAACATATCCAAGACAGGATAAAATAGACAAAAGCACTATAATAATAACAGAAATAACAAATTGAGGGGAGTGAATATTGTTAAGGTTTGCCCCTAAAACTGTAATCGCAATAATTCGTATTACCGAGCCTAAAAGGCTTCCGGTTATATATTTAAAATATGAGCCTGACATTGTTCCAAGATAAGCACTTACAAGGTCTGCGGGCAAAAAACCGATAAGCCTTAAAATTATAGAAGGGATAAAAACGCCCTGCTCCTTATGACTTATGAATTTTTCAAGCTTTGGGAATTTATCAAGAAACTTACTGTTCTCTTTATGCCCGGTTCTTTTCCCTATATAGTATGGTATGGTGTAGCATATTAATATCCCTAAAAAATTGAGTAGGAGAGCAGGATATTGCTCAAATAGAGAACCTGTATAAAGCTGGAGTGCAACAAGCGGAATGAATACTGTTACACTCTTTATGGCATAAAGAAAAAGAACGAACAGTGCCGAGATAATCGTAAGGAGAGAGGGACTTTTTAAAATGGTTTCAATGGATGTATTTCGCATATCCAAAAAAAGATAAACTGCAATAAGAATTAAAGCTATATCTATAACTATACGAAACGCTAAAACCACTTTTTTGTTTAAAGAATTTTTCATTATTTAATCACCTTATTTCAAATTTAAATTCTATCATATTAAAAAGTTTATGTCAATAATTTATAAAGTTTGCGTAAATAATAAATTTAATATTGAAATAACTGGAAGTTGTGTTATAATGTACTACGAAAAGTTAAAGTAGCAGAAAGGACAAGAGAAATGAGAAAGACTAAAATTGTTTGCACCATAGGTCCTGCCTCAAGAGATGAAAAGGTAATGGAAGAAATGCTAAGAAGTGGTATGAACGTGGCAAGAATAAACTTTTCCCACGGCACTCATGAGGAGCATAAAAAGACAATAGATACCTTTTGCAAGGTCCGGGATAAGATGGGAATTCCTGCGGCAATTATGCTTGATACTAAAGGCCCTGAAATACGAATTGGAACTTTTAAGAAAGGGAAGATTGAGCTTATAGACGGAGCAAAATTCACCTTAACAACAGAAATGGTCGAGGGGGATGAAAACAGGGTTTCAATTACTTATAAGGAGCTTCCATCTCAGGTTAAAAAAGGCAATAAGATTTTAATCGATGATGGAAGAATAGGACTTGAAATTATAGAAACTACTGAAACTGAAATTCAGTGTATGGTTATAAATGGCGGGGAAGTATCTGACCGAAAAGGCGTTAATGTTCCAAATATTCATCTTGACTATCCATATATGAGCCAGAGGGATGAAGAAGATTTAAAATTCGGTGTAGAACTCGATGTGGACTTTGTCGCGGCATCCTTTGTTCGCTCTAAAGAAGATGTTATTGCAATCAGAAACTTTCTTGATTATCACGGCGGATATAAAATAAAAATTATTTCGAAAATTGAAAATATTGAGGGAGTTAATAATTTCGATGAGATACTTGAGTATTCAGACGGGATTATGGTTGCCCGAGGAGATATGGGGGTTGAAATTGAATTTGAAAAGCTTCCGGGCCTTCAGAAAAAGTTTATAAAGAAATGCTATAGGCAAGGCAAAATGATTATAACCGCAACCCAGATGCTTGAGTCGATGGTTCACAATTTAACACCAACAAGAGCGGAAATAACAGATGTTGCAAATGCTGTTTTTGACGGAACATCAGGAATTATGCTATCCGGTGAAACTGCAATAGGAGACCACCCTGCCCACGTCATAAGAACTATGGCAAAAATTGCGGAGCAGGCAGAAAAAGATGCTTTTGAAATGGATATTTACAAGGATATTCAGTATATCAATAACACAGAAGACACAACAAATGCAATATGCGACGCAGCCTGCACAACTGCAAATGATATAAAAGCCACGGCAATTATTGCTATAACAAAGTCAGGCTTTACCGCAAGGAGAGTTTCGAAATTCAGACCAAGACAGGAAATAGTTGCAACAACACCGGATAAAAAAACCTTTCATCAGCTTTCCTTAAGCTGGGGTGTTTATCCTGTTATGGCTCTTTATCAGCCTGATGCCAACGTGCTCTTTGACCACAGCGTTGCCTGTGCAAAAAGATATGGTTTTCTTAAAGAAAATGATACTGTTGTAATAACTGCAGGGGCAGACGGAGAAACGAATGTATTAAAGGTGCAAACTGTCAAAAACGGTGCAAGATAAAAATAAGGGAATTTGCTAATGCAAATTCCCTTTTATTTTAATTTTCGCTATAAATTACTGTAACATCAGGATGAAGCTGAAGGATAGAAGCCGGAACTAAAGGAGTAATCGGTCCATAGAAGGATTTTTCCAAAATGTCCTTTTTATTCTTGCCGTTGGCAATTAAAAGAACTTTTTTAGCCTGCATAATAGCTCCCATACCCATTGTTATTGCCTCTCTTGGAACATCATCAATTGATTCAAAAAATCTTGCGTTTGCGTCAATTGTTGACTGGTCTAAAGTAACCGAATGAGTTTCAGCAGTGAAGAAATCATCGGGTTCGTTAAAACCAATATGTCCGTCAAGACCAATTCCTAAAAGCTGAAGGTCTATTCCGCCAAGGCTTTCGATAAGAGCGTCATAACGCTCACCCTCTTTTTTAAGGTCCTCTGCACAGCCGTTTGGAACATTGGTTTTATCAAGCGGAACGTTTATTTTTGAAAACAGATTTGTGTTCATAAAATAACGGTAGCTCTGGTCGTTATCACCGTCAAGTCCAACATATTCATCAAGGTTAACAGTTGTAACCGCTGAAAAATCAACGTCACCGTTTTCATAGGCTTTAGCTAATTTTTCATATGTTCCAAGTGGTGATGAGCCTGTTGCAAGACCTAAAATGCTGTTTGGCTTTCCTATAACCTGTGATGCAATAATACCTGCTGCAAGACGACTGAGTTTGTCGTAGTTATCAACTTTAATAAATTTCATAAAAATCTCCTCCGATTTTATTTTTAGCTTTTTCTTGCCACAATATTTTCCATATTCTTAACAATGCACCCTTCGGGAAAAACTCCGCGAAGAGAGTTAAGAGGATAAACAGAAGTGGCTTTTCCGATAACAGTTCCCGGATTTAACACACATCCACAGCCAATGTCTGCCCCGTCCCCTAAAATACCGCCGATTTTACGAAGCCCTGTTTCATATTCACACTCGCCGTGAATTACGACAGCCTTTCCGTCAGCTTTAAGGTTAGAACAAATTGAGCCAGCCCCCATATGGGCAAAGTTTCCGAGAATCGAATCACCTACATAATTATAATGTGGAACTTGCACTTTGTCAAGCAGAACGCAGTTCTTAAGCTCAGATGAATTCCCTATAACGCAGTTTCTTCCTGTAATAATATTTCCTCTGATATATGCTCCCGGGCGAATTTCAGTGCCACTTCCGATTATTGCAGGGGGCTCTATAGTTGCGGTTTTTGCAATTTTAACATTTTCACCAACGAAAATACCCTCTTCAATTTCCGTAAACCCATCAAGTCCATTTGCAATTAAATCTTTAATGTGCTCCTTGATTTTAGGAAGCATTTCCCAAGGATATTCACTTTCGTCAAAAAGCTTTTTAAGATATGGAACAGTGCAGTCAAAAAGCTCACTTGTCTTAACTTTTTTATTCACCCTTATGTCCCCTTTCAATTGCTTTATTTACAATCCTTTCTGCATATTCAACGCATTTATCATAGCTTTCGCTCTCAATCATAACACGGATAACAGGCTCAGTTCCGCTTTGGCGAAGAAGAACTCTGCCTTTTCCGTCTATAAGCTTTTCAACCTCAGCCTTTTCTTTTAAAACTTCCTCATCGGAAAGCGCGAGAGCTTTATTTTTAACCCTTAGATTTTTTGTATACTGAGGATAAAGCATAACAGGCTCAGCAAGTTTTGACAGTGTTGTCTTTCTGTCGCAAACCTCTTCCGTAATCATTATAGCAGTGAGAAGACCGTCTCCTGTTGTGGCATACTTTTTAAGAATAATATGCCCTGACTGCTCTCCGCCTAAAGCAAAGTCATTATCTTGCATACACTCATAAACAAAGCGGTCACCAACCTTGGTCTGAGCACAGTTAATACCGATTTTTTCAAGGCTCTTAACAAAACCGCTGTTGGACATAACCGTTGCAACAACAGTATTTCCGTTAAGAGTTCCACGGTCTTTAAGCCGTTTTCCTAAAATATAGAGCATAGCGTCTCCGTCAACCACTTCTCCATTTTCGTCAACCGCAATACACCTGTCAGCATCACCGTCAAAGGCAAAGCCCATATCGAGATGCCCCTCTTTAACAAGACGGCAAAGGTTTTCAATGTGAGTGCTGCCGCATCCTTGGTTAACGTTTAAGCCGTCAGGGTCAGCCCCTATAACAACCACCTGAGCACCAAGGGCTCCGAAAAGAGCTTTTGCAAGCATCCAGGAAGCACCGTTTGCACAGTCAAGACCGATTTTAAGATTTTTATATGAGTGAGACGCAATAGAAATAAGATAGCCTAAGTAGCGATTTCTACCAGAAGAATAGTCGATAATGCAACCTATTTTCTCACGATGGGCAAGAGGTAAATCTGTTCCCGAAACACCAAGTGCCTTTAAATCTCCGTCAATATACCTTTCAATCAAAGAAGTCGTTTTATCGTCAAGCTTTTCTCCGTAGCGGTTTATAACCTTTATGCCGTTGTCGTAAAAAGGATTATGAGATGCTGTAATCATAATACCACAGTCAAACTCGTCCTGCCTTGTTACGTATGAAACACTTGGAGTTGTTGTAACGTGGAGCATATAAGCGTCTGCCCCAGAGGCAGTTATACCTGCAACGAGAGAATATTCAAGCATATAGCTTGAACGACGGGTATCCTTACCAACAACAATTTTTGGACGGTATCCTGCCTTGCTGCAACCTGAAAGAGAAGAGGAATAGTACCATCCTAAAAATCTTCCCACTCTGTATGCCTGCATTGATGTAAGGTCAATATTTGCCTCTCCACGAAAGCCATCTGTTCCGAAATATTTGTTTTGAATTTCCTCACCGGGAGGGTTTTTGAGTATGGCTATTTTATCATTAAGTAGTTCATCTGCTGATACAGCAAATAATTCACAAAGAAGCAAAACCTTATCGATTTGCGGAAGCGCCTGGTCCATTTCCCACTTGGAAACCGATTGTCTTGAAACCTCGATTTTATCAGCAAGTTGTTCTTGAGAAAGTCCTGACAAATTCCGTAAATGTGCGATTTTTTCACCTATTGTCATATAAATCACCTTTCCTTGATAAAATATTCAAATACTATTATCTTTACAATTATATAAAAGTATATGTAAAATGTCAATCAACTATTGTTTGAATTTTTCGCAACCACAGGTTGCAAAAAAGTTTAAAATACATATAATGTAGCATAAAATTCTACAAAATAATCCATAAAAATGCAAACCGAACTTATCAAAAATAAAATTATTGACAAATCCGTATTGAAAATTTAAAATTATTAATAAGAGGTGATTTTTTTATGGACGTAGTATTATTAACAGCACTTGGAGTTGGCGGGGCAACTGTTATTGGTGCAGTTTTAGGGTTTATATTTAAGAGAATATCACATAAATTCAGCGATATTGTTTTAGGCTTTGCGGCAGGTGTTATGCTATCTGCGGCAATTATAGGTTTAATTCTTCCGACACTTGAAGGCGGTGGGAGATATAATGTTTTACATATGGTTTTAGGGGTATTTTCAGGGGCACTCTGTCTTAATCTTTTGGATAAGCTTGTTCCGCATATGCACAAAATTGTGGGATCAGATGGGGAGGCTCATACAAAAGGAAATGAACATATAAATAAAATACTTCTCTTTGTTATGGCGATTGCAATACATAATCTTCCGGAAGGGATTGCAGCAGGGGTTTCGTTTGGCGGTGAAAACTATAAAGAAGCTTTGACAGTTGCAGGAGGCATAGCTCTTCAAAATATTCCTGAAGGAATGGTTATAATCGCCCCTATGCTCGCCGCGGGAATAAGCAAAAAGCGAACATTTTTCGTGGCTATGTCAACAGGCTTAGTTGAAGTAGTCGGAACATTCCTTGGATATTTCGCAGTTAATTTATCTTCGGCAATACTTCCATTTGCTCTCTCTTTTGCAGGGGGAACAATGCTATATGTTATAAGCGATGAAATGATTCCCGAAACACATTCCCACGGAAACGAAAGAGGAGCAACCTATGCTCTGCTTACGGGCTTTTGCCTGATGCTTATAATGGATTTTTATATAGGATAAAAAAAGACTGCCGCAGGCAGTCTTTCTCTATTGACCTTTATGGGCATTTATGGTAAAATAAAGCACGAAAGAAATTTTATGAGGAAGATAAAAATGAACTATAAAATAAGAGAAATGATTCCTGAAGATAATCTTGCTGTGGCAGAGCTTATCAGGTATAATTTAAAAAAGCACGGGCTTGATATTCCGGGAACGGTCTATTTTGACGAAGGCCTTGATAATCTTTATGATTTTTATTCAGAAAGCGAAAGACGAGGCTATTATGTCCTGACAGACGAAGAAGAAACCGTTGTGGGCGGAATCGGTCTTGCGGAGATTTCCCTTTTTGAAAACTGTGCCGAGCTTCAAAAGCTCTACCTTGCTGATTCTGCTAAGGGAAAAGGCTGGGGATATAAAATGATAGGCTTTCTTGAAGAAAAAATGATAGAAAAGGGCTATAAATCGGCATATCTTGAAACCCATGATAATCTTAAAGTGGCTATTCATACTTACGAAAAAAGCGGATATAAAGAAATAGAGCGTCCCAATGGAGTTGTCCACGGGGCGATGAACAAGTTTTACTATAAAAATCTTTTATCATCGGAGGAAATATGAAAATTTTTCAACCTAAAATTTTAGACATTAAAAAGGGCTACAGTGCAAAACAGCTGCTTACTGATATTGTGGCAGGAATAATTGTGGCAATTATTGCACTGCCTTTATCCATTGCCCTTGCTATTGCATCGGGAGTTTCCCCCGAAAAGGGCCTTTATACGGCAATCGTTGCAGGGTTTGTTATATCCTTTTTGGGTGGAAGTAATGTAAATATTTCGGGGCCAACCGCGGCTTTTGCAACCATTGTTGCAGGGATTGTGGCAACTTTTGGGACAAGCGGTCTCATTGTTGCAACAATTATGGCAGGAATTCTCCTTATTTTAATGGGAATATTAAAGTTTGGTGCTCTTATAAAATACATACCATACACAATAACAACAGGCTTTACGGCAGGAATTGCCGTAACGATTTTAATCGGACAGATTAAGGACTTTTTAGGTCTCACCTTCCCCAAGGGAACACACGCAGTTGAAACTATGGAAAAGCTTGGTGCTGTTTTTGCCTCTGCTTCCACAATAAATTACTGGGCGCTTTTGGTTGGTGGCATAGGTCTTTTAATCCTGATTGTATGGCCTAAAGTCAGCAAAAAAATTCCCGGCTCACTTATTGCAGTTATTGTGGGGGTTGTGATAGTTAAGCTATTTAAAATTCCCGTAAACACTATCGGCGATTTATATGAGATTTCAGCGTCAGCACCAAAGTTTGCTCTTCCTGAACTTAGCTTTGATATGATAAGACAGCTTCTTCCAAGTGCTTTTACAATTGCAATCTTGGCGGGGATTGAGTCGCTCCTCTCTTGTGTTGTTTCGGATAATATGGTCAAGGATAAGCATAACTCAAACACAGAGCTTATAGCCCAAGGTGCGGGAAATATCTTCTCAGGACTTTTCGGCGGAATCCCTGCAACGGGGGCAATTGCAAGAACTGCGGCAAATGTTAAAAACGGCGGAAGAACACCGATTGCGGGAATTGTTCACGCGGTAGTGCTTTTGCTTATTTTAGTAGTATTGATGCCATATGCAGCCCTAATACCAATGCCGATTATCGCGGCAATACTGTTTATGGTTGCCTATAATATGAGTGAGTGGCGTCAGTTTGTTAAAATCTGCAAAACCGCTCCGAAAAGCGATATTGCTGTTTTAATTATAACTTTTGCCTTGACGGTTATTTTTGACTTGGTTGTGGCAATCGAGTTCGGACTCCTTGCGGCGGCGTGCTTGTTTATAAAGAGAATGGTTGATGTAACCCATATCCGCCCCTGGACAAGGGAAGATGAGGAAACACAAAATGACGGGGGAAGGCTTAAGAAAATCCCACCAAAGACAGAGGTCTTTGAAATAGATGGACCAATGTTTTTTGCAAACTCCGATGCCTTTTCTTCAATTCCGATTAAAGACGGAGTTAAGGTTATAGTCCTAAGAATGAGAAGTATCCCGTCTTTAGATGTATCGGCACTTCGCTCTCTTAGATCAGTTTATGAGCTTTGCGAAAAGAAAGGGATTACGGTTTTATTCTCCCACACGAATAAGCAACCGCTGTCAGTTATGAAAAAAGCAGGATTTTATGAAAAAGTTGGAGAGGAAAATTTCCTCAAAAATATTGACTCGGCACTTTTAAAAGCTGAAGAACTTACGAAATAGAAAATATACCCCGAAAGCGTATGCTTTCGGGGTTTATTTTT
>JAZROF010000073.1:0-10387 GCA_045648565.1 Clostridia bacterium
TATTCCAAAGAATAACCTTGGTTCATCATAGAAGAAACATTTTTCACAATAAAAGAAGAAAATGGGTCCATTGTGTCATAATGTAATTGTCTTGTATAAATAATCTTGACATTGTTTTTGGTTGCAAAATTATTAACAACAATACTATCTTCAAGATTTCTAAACATTCTGTCATCGGAAATGGCAATTACACAATCTATATCTTTGTTATATATATGGTCTAAAACAAACTTTCCTTGTGGTCTGTCTTTTAATGGGTGGTGATATGCACTTACACCAGCATCAATATAGACTTGTAGTAATTGTATATCATTATCTCTGCAATAGTCCTCAATCTCTTTCTTTTGGGTATCTAATGAAAAACCTTCTAAAACTTGTTCTTCTGAACTAACTCTACAATATGCTACTGCTTTCATAGTGAAAACTCCTTTACTATCTTTGTATAGGTATATTATATCATATATTGTTATATTTTGGAATTGGCATTCTCAACGAAGATGATGTTTTATTTTTGACTTGCCCCTTTGTATTCTGTTTCCTTGTTGATATGTTGTGATATAAGTGTTAATCATTTTAGGAAACAGAATACTCCCCCCTTGTTCAAGAAAAAATCATAGATTTCTCCTTGAACAAAGGGTTAAAAAAGAAACATTTTGAGGTTTCCATTTATAGGTTATCAACCACTTTCAAACTCGTTCAGGTCTGCTTTTACCAAGTATAAGAAACTAACTTATTCAAGTACCCCCCTTACCAACAATGTTGGAACAGTACACCACTTGTTATATATGATGAGTATATAACTCTGAAATAAAAACATTGCCCATCTTACGGAAATCTATGGGGTAGTTAGTCCCAGAGTTCTTTTTGCAAGGTCTGCTTTCAACTTGCTATGCTTTTGATTATTGATAGAACACAGAAACTATATCATTCACTTTTAATCATTTAAAAGCATAATAAGATGGTTTTTATGTTCTGTCAAATTATAAACTATTACTCTTTTTTGTCTTTTCTGTGAAAACTATTGCTCTTTTTGTCTAAATATGGTATAATATTAAAAAAGTTTTAAGGAGTGATTTAAATGGCGAAATTATGTGAATGTTGTGGTAATAAAAACAACTCATTTGTAGGAGATCCTTTTTATTTGACTAATGATAAAATACTTTGTCATAAATGTGCTGAACCTATAAGAAGTGATATGAATAATCTTTATTATGTTAAGACCAATGAAGAATACGAAGAATTGAAAAATAAAATCATTTCTAAATGTAAAGAATGCTTCAATGATACTATTACTGAATATGTTATAACTGTAATGAACAAAATATATGACAGATTGGATCTTGTAAAAAAAGAGAAACAAACTATTTCAGTTAATTCTTCAACAACATCAAGTTCAACAACAAATACAGAAAATATACCTACTGAAAATGAAACAGAAAGTTCTTCTGGAATGTTTGATAATATTGGTGGCAAAATAAAGACTTTGGCACAAGTTGTCACTTGGATAGGTATTATTGCTTCTGTTATTTCAGGTTTTGCTATAATGTCAATTGATGAAGAAATGATTTTTGTGGGTTTAATGGTTATGATTTTTGGTGCTCTAATGTCTTGGGTTTCTTCTTTTGTGTTATATGGGTTTGGACAGTTGGTGGAAAACTCTGACAAATTAGTAAAAATGTCAAAAAAATAATATTACATATAGTTAAAGGGACTGCTTATGTAGTCCCTTTAACTATACAAATAAATCTTTTTCAAGTCTTCTCTTTCAGAACTATGGGAAAGGTGTCTCTGTATGACATACTTTTCTGCTTTCTCTCTGTCCCAACCTTTTGAAACATAGTGTTCAACTGCCAACTGACAATGGTATTTTCTAAACTCGTGATTTTTGCCAGTCTGTGGGAGTTCCAATGACTTTGTAATTCTCCTTATCTCATTACTCATTGTAAGTCTTGCCATTTTCTCATTTTTAGGCAAATCAAAGAGTTTTTCTGTTGGTTGCTTATCTTTTATCAATTCTTGAAAGAATTGTCTATATTGTGGCAAAATAGGTCTGTAAGATACTTTCCCACCTTTGCCAATAATCTTTACTGTGTTAAAAGTGTCAATCTTGCCATCTTTTGGTGTGGTCTCAAAAGTATGTTTTGAAAGATTGACATCTTCTGCTTTTATACCTATCAACTCAAACACCCTACAACCTAAAAATGACATTGTTTTTATCTCTGCTTGTCTATCACTTTTATAGTTGTATATCATTTCTATTTGCTCATTAGTATAAACTCTCTTGGAGTTGCTTTTGTGAGTATCTGCTACTTTGTGGTTTCTTACTGTGTCTGTGTAAAAATTGTCAATATGGAACTTACAAGAGCAAGCAATAGCAATCTTTTCAATAGCATTCTTATATGCTGATATGGTTTTACTGCTACAACCTTGTTTGGTGTCAAGAAAAGCAATACACATCTCAGGTTTTATGTCTCTAACCATTTTTACATTGTAGGTCTCTTTCAAAAACTTTGTAAAAGTTTTTGATTTCTCTGCTATGTTTTCTGCTGACCTTTTAGAGAAGATGTAGTTTATGCTTGTACCATTTTTCTTGAACTCTCTTTTGCCAACACTCTTATAGTTGGTGTCATTTTCCTTGTTGAAAATATCTGTTCTTTTTTCTTTGTCTTGTAGGTTTATCTCTGCCAACGCTGAATGTATTTGATAACCTAAACTTTTTGATTTTGCCATAAATACCCCCTTTTTATAGTCATATTTCTTGAAAAATGCAAGAAATATGATTTTTCTCTATTTTAGAGATTTTATTTTAATTTTTTTCTTTTTATTTCATTTTTTCTTGCTTGCTAAAAAGTGTTTAGGTTTAAGCACCTAACCACTTTTTATACGCAGAATATGGTATAATAAAAAAGCTTATTTTATTATACCATATTCCCATTAAAAAAAGACAAGGTGTGCTCCTTGTCTTAATCTGTTCTGTTGTGAGAAAAACTGCTCCATTACTTTTATTGTTTAGTGTGTTATACAACACATAGGAACAACAGTTCCCAAAAATAAAAGTATATATTATCACTTGTAAAAAGTGTTGAATAGGGTGTTTTTCCTTATCTCCATTTTGTCTTGGTTTTATGGTTTCTTGTGTGGGAAAGAAAAGGAGCATAAGAACAGTTTTTATCAATCTGTGGGTAAATAAAAAAGTTTTAATCTGTATATGTATATATAATCTCTCTATCTGTTGAGAGTGAGAACAATGTATCTTTTGAATAATATCTTATACTTTTTATTTACTCCCATATTGTAAAACTCCTTTTTTACCAATAGATTTTATTTTCAAAAAGTAAGTCTTCAATCTGCATACTCCTATATAAGACCATTTCAATGGTTACTGGTATTGTGAAATAAAACTTGCTTTTTGGTATGGTTGGTCCTTCTCCGCCAAACAGAAAAGACTGCCAGAGGCAGTCTTTTTTGTTTGGCATAGAGGATTTAACTCGAGCGCCGGGAACCGGCAAGAGAGCACCGAACACGACCGCGTTCAGTGAACGATAAAGGGAGTGTGCAGGTGTGGCAGCAACACAGTGAATATGAGAACTTGTTTCGAAATATGAACTGATGTTGCAACTGCCCCGTAAGGGAAATCTCTCCCGTCGAAGCCACCAAAAGGCAAGTCATTAAAAATGACTTGCCTTTTGCTTTTCGGGAAGATTTTTGACAAATCCAAGCACCGTTTCCTTTCGTATTTTATGAGAATTTTTGATGCAGAAATACAGTGTGGAAAAGGGTGGAAAACTATTGACAAATATTGTATTTATGTTATACTATTAAGGAGTATAAAATTTTATATATAGGTGGACTTAATTATAAAAATTTATAACAATTATTTAAGAAATATAAGGAGGTATAATCATGAGCTTAAGTAACTACATATTAAACAAAGAACACCACAAATTCAGAAAAGAGATAAATCTTGAATTTGACAAGAATATGTCAGCAATAGAAAGAATGACATATCGTTTTGAGGAGGTAGCAAAGGCAGAAACACCGGTGATTTTACCTGATGAAAAGATTTGCTTCATCCGCACCATCAAAAATCTTCCTGATATTTTCTCGGAAGAAGAATGGGCAGAAATAAAGAGTAAGCATTTTATTCACGAGCTTGGCTATCTTTCTAATATGTCACCAAATTATGCAGGCACAATAAAGGCTGGTCTATTAGAAAAGAAAAAGACAGCAGATGAGTATGGCAAAAGAGTGATTGATGCATTACTTGACCTTTCAGAAAGATATAAAGAAGAGGCTAAAAAACAAGGCAGAGAAGATATTGCCAAAGTTCTTGAAAGAGTTCCGGCATACGGTGCAACAACATTCAGAGAAGCACTTCAATTCTTCAGAATTATTCACTATTCAATGTGGCTTGAAGGAAGCTACCACAATACAGTGGGCAGATTTGATAAGGATATTTATCCATACCTTAAGGCTGACCTTGAAAACGGCAGAATAACTGAGGCTGAGGCACAGGATTTACTTGATGATTTCTTCTTATCGTTTAACAAAGACAGCGACCTTTATACCGGCGTTCAACAAGGTGATAATGGTCAGGCGATGGTACTTGGCGGACTTGACGAGGATGGAAACGAAGTGTTTAACCTTCTTTCAAAAATGGCACTTAAATCAAGCAACAATTTGCGTATGATTGACCCTAAGATTAATCTTAGAGTAAGTAAGAAGACACCGCTTGAAATTTATGAGCTTGGCTCTGAATTAACAAAGGCAGGCTTAGGATTTCCGCAGTACTCAAACGATGATGTGGTAATTGATGCCTTGGTAAAGCACGGCTATGAGTATAAAGATGCAGTTAATTATGTTGTAGCAGCTTGTTGGGAATTTATTATTCCTGGCGTTGGTGCAGACGTTGCAAATATTGGTGCATTGTCATTCCCTAAGGTAATAGATGTAAGCTTACATAAACATCTTAAAGATTCAGAAACCTTTGATGTGTTTATGGAAAAGGTAAGGGAAGAGCTTCAGAATGCATGTGACAATATTTGTGATCCTATAAAAGACGTTTGGTTTGTTCCGTCACCATTTATGAATATTATTATGGATTGTAATATTTATGAGGGCGGTAAATATAACAACTTTGGTTTACACGGCAGCGGTATTGCAACTGCAACAGACTCATTAGAGGCTATTAAAAAGCACGTATTTGATGAAAAGACAATCTCAAAGGAAGATTTGATTGAGGCTGTAGACAGTGACTTTGAAAAACACGAGGAGATTCTTCCAATTCTTAGATTTAACACACCTAAGATGGGACAGAACATTGATGAGGTAGACCAGATTGCGGTTCAGCTTCTTGATTGGTTTGCAGACTCACTTGACGGCAAAACAAACTGTCGTGGCGGAATATTCAGAGCAGGAACAGGCTCTGCTATGTTCTATCTGTGGCACGCAAATGATATAGGTGCTTCTCCTGACGGAAGAAGAAAAGGCGAACCATTTGGAACAAACTTCTCAGCAAGTCTTTTTGCAAAGATTGATGGCCCTGTTTCAGTTATTAAGTCCTTCTCAAAGCCACACTTTGATAAGGCGTTTAATGGCGGACCGTTAACTCTTGAATTCCATAACAGTATGTTTACAGATGATGACTGTATACAAAAAGTTGCGATGCTTGTTAAAGAGTTCATTGATATGGGCGGACACCAGCTCCAGCTTAATGCGGTTAATATGGAAAAAATGATTGATGCTCAGGCTCATCCTGAAAACCACAGACAATTGGTTGTTCGAATTTGGGGATGGAGTGCGTATTTCGTAGAGCTTGATAAAGAATATCAGGATCACGTAATGAGACGTCAGGAATATGTTATATGACGGGAATAGTTTTTGATATTAAGGAGTTTTCACTCCACGATGGCCCGGGTCCAAGAGTGACAGTCTTTTTAAAAGGCTGTCCTCTTCGGTGTTTGTGGTGTCATAACCCGGAAGGGCTAAGTCCAAAGCCTCAGTTAATGGTAAAGAATAATTTATGCATTAAATGCGGAAGATGCTTTCAAAAGTGTGAGCATAAGGAATGTGAGCCGTTTGAAAGATGTCTTTACGCTTGTCCTAATGGGCTTATCAGTGTTTCAGGAAAAGAATATGAAGCAGAAGACTTAGCGGATAAGTTGATGAAAAATGCGGATTTTTACACAAAAAATGGCGGAGGAATAACTGTTTCGGGCGGTGAACCACTTATGCAGGCGGATTTCGTTTGCGAACTTTTTGAAAAAGTTAAGATGCATAAGGCTATCCAGACAAGCGGTTATGCAAAAGAAGACACCTTTAAAAAAGTTATTGACCTGTGCGATTTTGTTATGATGGATATAAAAATCGCTGACAGAGAAAAGCATAAGGAATATACGGGTGTTTATAACGATTTAATACTTAAAAATTTTGAGTATTTAATGAAAAGCGGAAAGGAATATATTATAAGGACTCCACTTATTCCTGATATTACCGATACGGAAGAAAATTTAACACAAATACAAAAAGTAATAAAAAATTCACCTTGGGAAAAGCTTCCTTACAATAATATGGCAGGGGCAAAATATCCAATGGTAGGATTAAAATTTAATTTATAACTCTATATATCCAAAGGAGAGAGGAAAAATGGATTACAAAAAACTATTTGATTTAACAGGAAAGGTTGCCATTGTTACAGGCGGAGCGGGCTATTTAGGCTCAGAAAATGTTAAGGCGTTAAAGGATTTCGGCGCAACTGTAGTAATTGCAGGTATCCCTATGACAGCTCGTTGGGAAGGCGAAAAAGCTCCTGACTGCGATTTAATGGTAGATTGCGATATTTCTTCAACAGAATCAATTGCAAACTGTTTTAAAACAGTATATGAAAAATTTGGAAGAATAGATATTTTGGTTAATTGTGCAGCCTTTGGTGCAGGCTACGGAGCAGGAAGTCAGCTTGAATTTATGGATGATGAAACGTTCGATAAAGGATTAAACGGAACCATTAGTGCAACATTCCGCTGCACCCGTGAAGTAGTTAAGTATATGAAGGAAACAGGCGGCTCTATTATTAACTACGGTTCAATGTACGGCGTTGTTGCTCCTGATTTACGTATATACGGGGATAACCCACAGAAACAGCCACCGAACTATGGTGCAGGTAAAGCAGGCGTTGCTCAGTTTACACGCTATGCAGCAGGCGCTCTCGCTAAATACGGTATCCGTGTTAACAGCGTAACACCTGGTCCATTCCCGAACCCTGCAAACCAGAATGATGTGGAATTTAATAAGCAACTTGCAAATAAAACTATGCTTGAAAGATTTGGTCAGACTCACGAAATGGCAGGGGCAGTGCTCCTTCTTGCAACTGATGCATCTTCCTTTATGACAGGCACAAACATTATGGTTGACGGCGGTTGGACAGCTTGGTAAGAAATAGCTTTTAGAGGAGAATTACTATGGAAAAAGTATCAGTTAAAGGTCTTGAATTTTCAAGACTTCAGCTTGGGACTGTTCAGCTTGGGCTGAATTATGGAATAAACAATTCAGGCGGAAAACCTGACAGAGAATTGGCACATAAAATCCTTAATTCTGCCATAGATAATGGCATAAACATTCTTGATACGGCGGGTGCATACGGCGATTCTGAAGTTGTAATCGGTGACTGGCTGAAAACAATTCCGGAAGAAAAAAGACCTATTATAGTTACAAAAGCGGCAAATCTTGACCATTCCTCCCATAAAGCTTTAAGAGAAGACATTATAAATAAAGCAGAGGAATCCAGAAAAAGATTGGGCGTAGACTGTCTTGATGTATTAATGCTCCATCATTTTGAGGATTATTTAAAGGATAAAGAGTGCGTTATGGACACCTTAAATGAATTAAAGGCATCAGGAGTAATTAGATATACAGGTGCATCTGCATATTCTTATCACGATTGGAAAGAACTTGCTGAGGCAGGATTTGATGCTACGCAAATCCCTTTGAATATTTTTGACTGGACGCAGATTACAAATGGGGGACTTTCAGAACTTGAGAAATCAGGAATGATGGTTTTCGTCAGAAGTGTATACCTTCAGGGTCTTGTGTTTCAGACACCTCAAGCACTTCCACCTAAAATGAGTTATTGCGTTGAGCCACTTAAGAAATTCCGTGGTCTTTGTGAAAAATATAGCCTTTCTCCTGCAGAAATGGCAATGTCTTTTGTTATGTCTTTAAAAGGAATCCACAGTTTAGTCCTTGGCAGTGAAAAGGTTGAGCAGGTGGAGGAAAATGTCAAGTTGTTTGGCAACACCATCCGTTTTAATGATGAACAAATGGAAGAAATAAGAGGTCTTTTCGAAGTGATTGACCCAAGGGTTATAAACCCAAGCGAATGGAATAAGTAAAGCTAAATATATTACATAGAATAAAAATATTTAAACACAAAGTATTAAAATGAGGTGTAGACTATGAAAAAACCAAAGTTGGAAGAATTATCATTAAGAGAAAAAATAGGACAGCTTTTAATGATAAAACAGCTTGACATCGTAAAGGATTTATCAGCTCCTGTTGACCCGCATCCATACAGAAACGACGAAGAAGTTGACGCTTTTATGGAAAAGTATCAGTATGGAAGTGTTTGGGCACACGGTTCGGCAAGAGTAAAAGAAGAAGATGTTGTTAATATGACTGAACATATAAACGGCGCGAATAAGGCAAAGGCGATAGAACATAAAAAATGGGTTGAAAAGATTGCAAGAAAAGTAAGACTTCCTCAACTTGTTGGCGTGGATTGTGAAGCAGGATCAGCGGCACTTTTACGTGATGGTACACGTATAGGAACATCTCTTTCTATAGGTGCTGCCAATGATGAAAAATTGACTTTTGAGCTAATGGCAAGTGTTGCCCGTGAGCTTAAAGCCGCAGGTGCTAACTGGCGTTGGGCTCCTGTTGTCGATGTTCTTAACAGATTTCAGAATCAGGAAAGAATAGTTTCTGAGAATATTGATACAATTATAAGAATTAACTCTGCAATAATAAAGGGAACGCAGAGCGAGAAGGTTATGGCAACAGCAAAGCATTTCCCAGGCGGAGACCAATATGACATCCGTGATTCTCACATTGTACCTACAGAGGTAAATGTTAAAATGGAAGATTGGGAACAGACTCAGTGCAAAATCTTTCAAGCTATGATAGATGCGGGAGTTATGAGTATTATGATTTCTCATGCAGCGTTTCCGGCAGCAGATGATGAAATGAAAGACGGAGTATATGTGCCAAGCTCTATTTCCAAAAAAATAATTCAAGGGTTATTAAGGGAAAAAATGGGCTTTAACGGAATTGTCATTACAGATGCTATTGAAATGGCAGGACTTGCATCTTATTGCGGTTCACACGAAGATGTTCTCATTCGTTGCATCAATGCAGGAAACGATGTTTTATTGGGCGTGTTTGCTCACGACGCTGAACTTGTATACAATGCGGTTCTTGATGGTAGAATTCCTATGGAAAGAATAGATGAATCCTGCCAGAGAGTACTTGATGCTAAGGAAAAACTCGGGCTGTTTGATGATGTACAGGAAGAATATGACATAAAGGTTGAAAGTGCAAGAACTGATGCAATTAATAAAAAAATCACAGAAAAATCAATAACCTTAGTGCGTGACGTAAATAATATGATTCCTCTTTCTAAGGATAAAATTAAAAAGGTTGCAATTGTTTCAAGCACTCACGCAAGTAGTCCTGAAGAAGTAGTTAAGTATATAAAGGAAGAGTTTGAAAAAAGAGGAGCAGAGGTTGTTGTAGCTACCGGAACTGTTGCGGGAGGAACAGTAGCGGCTTGGGCAGAGGAAAAAGATTTGATAGTATATGCAGGCTATATAGCAATGCATAATCCTATGGGATTGCCATCATTATATGGCGAAGTTGCTCAAACCTATGCCAATGCATTTCTTAAAGGCGGAGAAAAGTCTGTCGGCGTATCACTGGGGTATCCATATATGCATATAGACCAAATGGCAAATGCTAAGACATTTTTTAATATTTACTCTCCGTCTCCTGAAACTCAGAAGGCATTTGTCGCTGCTCTGTATGGCGAAATTCCAATAGAGGGAACTTCTCCTGTTGATATTGAGCCTAAAATGAGACTTGTATATTGCTAATAGCTATAAAAAGCAGTAAAAAAGACATTCACTATTTCGGCGGTGTCCCTTAGGGATTAACCGCCCAAAAATCACAATTTTGGCAGATAACCGCGTCAAAAATTCTCACAATCCGTCAAGGATTCTTCGAATTTTTTCCTTGTTCTATACTCAAAATTGAGGTTTTTGTGGTGCAGAGCAGTTTTGGGTTAGATATTTTTCGTCTCAGAGAAGTCATAAAAAATGCAGGCATACTGGCGTATGTC